>JAYRNW010000100.1:0-3979 GCA_041911995.1 Casimicrobiaceae bacterium
CGCGACGACGAGATCACGCGCGCCGGCAACGAGCACCGCAAGTTCATCCCGACCAACGTCTATCCGGCGAGCGACGGCTTCGTCTATCTCGCGATCGGCAGCGACGTGCAGTGGCGGCGCCTCACCGCGATCCCGAAGTTCGCGCCCGTCGGCAACGAGGTGCGGGCGACGAACGAAGGCCGCCACGCCGAGCGCGAGGCGATCCACCGCGACATGGCGGCCGTTACCGTCCAGCATCCGGCCGATGTCCTGCTCGCCGACCTGGCGGCGGCGACGATCCCGGCGACGCGCATCCACGACATCCGCCAGGTGCGCGAGCTGCCCGCGCTGCGCGACAAGCTCACCCGCACGACGCTGCCCGACGGACGCGTCGTGCACATGCCGCCGATGGCGGTCGATCAGCCGGACGCGATGACCGAGCTTGCGTTCGCCCCCGGCTACGGCGAGCACACGAAGAACGTGCTCGCCGAGGCCGGAGTCGGCGACGACGAGATCGCCCGCCTGCGCGACGCCGGCGTCGTCGCGTGACGACGATGCGACGCGCCCGCGGCCCGGCGCGCGCCGCCCCCAGATCTTTTCACCACCCCAAGGAGACGACATGAGAAAGCAGATTCGTTGCACCGCCATCGCGCTCGCCTGTGCCCTCGGCGCCGCCGCGGCGCAGGCCGAGATCGTGATCGGCGTTTCGCTCGGGACGACCGGCCCCGGCGCGTCGCTCGGCATTCCGTACAAGAACGCGTTCCAGCTCGTTCCGAAGACGCTCGGCGGCGAGCCGGTGCGCTACGTCATCCTCGACGACGAGTCCAAGCCCGACAACGCCGCGAAGAACGCGCGCAAGTTCGTCGCCGAGGACAAGGTCGACGCGATCATGGGCTCCAACGGCGTGCCGTCGGCGATCGCGATGGCGCAAGTCGCGGGCGAGACGAAGACGCCGATGATCGCGCTCACCCCGATGCCGTCGCTGCCGCCCGAGCGCCATGCCTGGACCTTCGTGATCCCGCAGCCGACCGAGCTGATGATGAGCGCGGTCGCGCAGAACATGAAGAGCCGCGGCATCAAGACCGCCGGCTACATCGGCTTCTCCGACAGCTGGGGAGACCTGATGTACAACGCGGTCACCACGCTCGCGCCGCAGTACGGCTACAGCGTCGTGACCAACGAGCGCTACGGCCGCGCCGACACGTCGGTCGCGGGCCAGGTGCTCAAGATCGTCGCCGCCGCGCCGGCGTCGGTGATCGTCGGCGGCTCGGGGGCGCCGGCCGCGACGCCGCAGATCGCGCTCGTCGAACGCGGCTTCAAGGGTCCGATCTATCACAACCACGGCACCGTCAACCTCGCGTTCATCCAGACCGCGAAGAAGGCCGCCGAGGGCGCCATCGCGCCGACCGGCCCGCTGATCGTCGCCGAGGACCTGCCGGACGACTTCCCGACCAAGGCGGTCTCGCTCGACTTCGTCAAGCGCTACGAGGCGATGTTCGGCGCCGGAACGCGCAACGCCTTTGCCGGCTACAGCTACGACGGCGTGCTGCTGCTCGACGCCGCGACCAAGGAGGCGCTGAAGAAGGCCAAGCCCGGAACGCCCGAGTTCCGCGCCGCGCTGCGCGACGCGCTCGAAAACGTCAAGAACCTGGTCGGCACGCACGGTGTCTACAGCCTGACGCCCGCCAACCACAACGGCGAGGACGAGCGCGCGCGCGTGCTGGTCCATGTCGTCGACGGCCAGTGGAAGCTGATGAAGTAGGCCTCGACGCATCCAGACGCCGGACGCGGCCATGAACACCGACATCGCATTGTGGCTGCTGCAGGACGGCGTCACGAGCGGCGCGATCTACGCGCTGCTCGCGCTCGCGTTGCTGCTGGTGTTCGCGGTGACGCGCGTGATCTTCGTCCCGCAGGGCGAGTTCCTCGCGTACGCTGCGCTGTCGATGGGCTGGCTGCAGCAGGGCCTGGTGCCGGGGACGGTGTGGCTGCTGGTCGGCATGAGCGCGCTCGTCGCGCTCGTCGAGGCGGCGCAGGCGCTGCGCGCGCGCGAGCCGCGGCGGCTCGCCGCCGTCGCGGCCAAGTTCGTCGCCGCGCCGCTCGCGCTCGCCGCGCTCGCCGTCTGGGCCGCGCCGCGCCAGCTGCCGCTCGCCGCGCAGGCGGCGCTCGTCGTCGCGCTCATCGTTCCGCTCGGGCCGCTCGTCTACCGCATCGCGTACCGGCCGCTCGCGCAGGCGTCGGTGCTCGTGCTGTTCATCGTCTCGATGGCGGTGCACTACGCGCTGGTCGGCATCGGGCTCGTGATGTTCGGCGGCGAAGGGCTGCGCACGAACAAGGTCTCGGACGCGAAGTTCGACTGGGGCGTGCTGCAGATCGGCGCGCAAAGCCTGTGGGTGATCGGCGCGAGCGTCGCGTGCATGCTCGCGCTGTGGCTGTTCTTCGAGCGAACGCTCGTGGGCAAGGCGCTGCGGGCGACGGCGATCAACCGCGTCGGATCGCTGCTGGTCGGGATCCCGATCGAGTTCTCGGGGCGCCTGGCGTTCGCGCTCGCGGCGGGCATCGGCGCGGTCTCGGGCATCCTGATCTCGCCGATCACGACGATCTACTACGACACCGGGCTGATGTTCGGCCTGAAGGGCTTCGTCGGCGCGATCCTCGGCGGCATGGCGAGCTATCCGCTCGCCGCGCTCGGCGCGCTGCTCGTCGGCCTGCTCGAGTCGTTCTCGTCGTTCTGGGCGAGCGCGTACAAGGAGGTCATCGTCTTCACCGTGATCATCCCGGTGCTGCTGTGGCGGTCGTTCGCGTCGTCGCATCCGGCGGTCGAGGACGAGGACGAATGATGCGCGGGCTCGCCTGGGTGCTGGCGCTGCTCGCGGCCGCGGCGCCGTTCGTGCTGCCCGAGTTCACCGTCACGCTGATCGACTATGTCGGCCTCGCGACGCTCGTCGCGCTCGGCCTGGTCGTGATGACCGGCGTCGCCGGCGTCGTCTCGTTCGGCCAGCAGGCGTTCGTCGGCCTCGCGGCGTACGCGACCGCGGTGCTCACGACGAGCTTCGGCTGGTCGCCGTGGGCCGGGCTCGCCGCCGGGCTGGCGTTGACCGCGACCGTGGCCCTCGCGCTCGGCGCGGTGACGCTGCGGCTGTCGGGCCATTACCTCTCGATCGCAACGATCGCGTGGGGCATCGCGCTGTACTACCTGTTCGGCACGCTGCCCGGACTCGGCCAGTACACCGGGATCGACGAGTTGCCGCCGGTGCGCGTCGGCGGCTTCGCGTTCGACACCGCGCGCAAGTCGTACTACCTGATCTGGGGTGCGGTCGTGGCGGCGATGTTCGCCGCGCGCAACCTGCTCGACTCGCGCAGCGGGCGCGCGATCCGCGCGCTGCGCTTTCGCGCCGCGATGGCCGAGAGCTGCGGCGTCGATACCGCCTCGCTCAAGCTCGTCGTCTTCCTCTACGCCGCGCTGCTCGGCGGGCTGTCGGGCTGGCTGCACGCGCACTTCCTGCGCTTCGTCAGCCCCTACCCGTTCGGCGTCAACGCCGGCATCGACTACCTGTTCATGGCGGTGATCGGCGGCGCGGCGCAGGTCTGGGGCGCGGTCGTCGGTGCCGGCATCGTGACGCTGCTCCGCGAGTGGCTGAAGGACGCGCTGCCGGCGATGTTCCAGCACACCGGCAACTACGAGACGATCGTCTTCGGCGTGCTGATGCTGCTGCTGCTGCAGCGCACGCGCGACGGCCTGCTGCCGGCGCTCACGCGCTGGTGGCCGGCGCGCGCCGCGGCGCGCGCGCCCGCGCTGCCCGACGCGCCACCGCCGCCGCGCCGCGAGCGGCCCGCGGCGGGAGCCCCGGTGCTCGAAGCGAGCGGCCTGCGCAAGAGCTTCGGCGGCCTGGTCGCGGTCGATGACATGTCGCTGCGCGTCGACGCGGGCCAGATCCTCGGCCTGATCGGGCCCAACGGCGCCGGCAAGAGCACGCTGTTCAACCTCGTCAGCGGCGTC
>JAYRNW010000101.1:0-2550 GCA_041911995.1 Casimicrobiaceae bacterium
CAGGTCGACGGCGCGCATGTGCGACACGTCGAACATGCCGGCGTCGGTGCGCACGGCGCGGTGCTCGTCGATCTGGGAGCCGTAGTGGACCGGCATGTCCCAGCCGCCGAAGTCGACCATGCGCGCGCCCGCGGCGCGATGCACGGCGTTGAGGGGGGTGGCTTTCGGCACGGCGCGCTCTCCCGGACACCAACGAACGGGCGCCGCGGCTTTGCCGCTGCGCCCCGTCTGTCCTTTTACCTGAGAGATTGCGAAGGCGCGGTGCGCTGCGTCCTCCGGTGCCCCTTCGGTGGGTCGCCCTGCGCCCGGCGCGCGCCGGAACCGCGTGCGACCGCTCTCCAGAGTGCGGTTGCGTCGCGTGCAGTCCTGGGTGCCTGAGCGGTTTCGGGAATTACGCCTTCGGCGGCGGCGCCGGGGCTCGCGGGCCCCGCGTCGCGCTCTCCTGCACGGACGTCGTGAATTCTACCGGCCCGGCTGCGGACCGGGCACCCGGGGCCCGCGCGGGCCCCGGCCGGACCGCCCTACTTCTTGAGCGTGAGGATCCACTCGACCAGGTCCTTGATGTCCGCGTCGGACACCGCCGCGTTGGGCGGCATCGGGATCTGGCCCCAGACGCCCGAGCCGCCGGCCTTGACCTTCTTGGCGAGCGTCGCGGCCGCGTTCTTGTCGCCCTTGTACTTGGCGGACACGTCCATGTACGACGGCCCGACGAGCTTCTTGTCGATCGCATGGCAGGCGGCGCAGCCATCCTTCTTCATCATCGCTTCCGCCTTCTCCTTGTCGAGGGCGGCGTGGACGGGACCGGCGGCGAGCAACGCAACGCCGGCGAGCGAAACGAGGACTGCTTTCATGAGGACTCCGTAGGCGAAAGAGGGGAAAAGTGCAACGGACCGCGGCCGCGCCGGGCGCGGAGGCAACGGCGCACCGGGTGTACGCAACCCTGCGATTTTACCGGAGATGGCCCGGTGGCGGCAGCCGGGCCGCCGCCGCGCGCGCCGCCGTCAGCCGGGCGCCGCGGGCGTGTCGAGCAGCGCGACGACGGCGGCCACCGACGCGACCGGCGGCAGGCACGTCGTCCCGCGGCACACCCACGCGAGCGCCCCGGCCGCAGGCGGCGGGCCCTTCGCCAACATCGGCGGGACGTCACGGCTCCCGGAAACGTCGAACACGCGCACGCCCGGGCGGTAGGCGCGCTCCAGCGTGCGCTGCCACGCCGCGCACTCGCCGGCCTCGCCGGCGAGCAGCACCGCCGTCGGCGGCGCGTCGAGCGCCGCCTGCGCGGTCAGCAGGCTCGCATAGCCCCCTGGCGACTCCGCGAGGGACGGCGCGAACAGCTTCACGCAGCGTTGCGCGGCGTCCAGGTACCGGACGTCGCCGGCCAGGTGCCCGAAGGCGATCAGCGCCGACGCGGCCACGCCGTTGCCCGACGGCGTCGCGTTGTCGTGGCCTGGCTTGGTCCGGTGGAAGAGCCGCTCGTGGTCGTGGCTCGTGAACCAGAATCCGCCGCGGTCGCGGTCCTCGAACCGCGCGAGCAGCGCGTCGGCGAGCGCCACCGCCCAGTCGTAGTCCTGCCGGCGGAACCGCGTTTGCTGAAGCTCGACCAGCGCCGCCAGCAGGAACGCGTAGTCGTCGAGGTAGGCGTTGAGGTCGGCGTGCGCGCCGCGGCGGGTCGCGAGCAGGCGCCCGTCGCGCCACGCGGTTTGGCGCAGCGCATCGCCGGCCGCGAAGGCCAGGTCGGCCCAGCGCGGCAGGTCGAGCGCGCGCGAGGCGCGCGCGAGGCCGGCGATCGCGAGCGCGTTCCACGACGTCAGGATCTTGTCGTCGCGGCCCGGCCGCACGCGCGCCTCGCGGGCGGCGAACAGCGCGGCCTTGGCCCCGGCGAGTCGCGTCTGCGCGTCCGGCAGCGTGATCGCGAGCCGCGCGGCCACGGCGGCGAGCGGCTCGGTCACGCGCAGGTTCCACGCCGCGCCCTCGAAATTGGGCGGCCGGTCGAGGCCGTAGTGCGGCGCCGCGACCGCCCACTCGTCCGCCGTCGTCGCGGCGCGCGCGGCGTCCGGCGTCCACACGTAGAACTTCCCCTCGTGGCCTTCGCTGTCGGCGTCCAGGCTCGAGAAGAACGCGCCGTCGGGCGCGCGCATCTCGCGCACGAGCCAGCCGACGACACCGCGCGCGACGTCCGCGTACCGCACGTCGCCGGTGACCCGCGCGAGGTCCGCGTACAGCGCGAGCAGCGGCCCGTTGTCGTAGAGCATCTTCTCGAAGTGCGGGATGGTCCACTCCGCATCGGTCGAGTAGCGGCAGAAGCCGCCGCCGAGCTGGTCGTAAATGCCGCCCTCGGCCATGCGCCGCAGCGTGGTGAGCGCCATCTCGCCGCAGCGCGCTTCGCCCGTGGCGGCATGGCGGCGCAGCAGCAGTTCCAGGTCGGCCGGCGGGCTGATGGCGGACTCCAGCGCCTGCACCAGGGTGCGCGGTGCGGCACATCCGGTGCCGACAAAGACATGGTCACCGTTGCGGATCTCGCCCACGGCCTGCTCCGCGGTGACCACCCGC
>JAYRNW010000102.1:0-3981 GCA_041911995.1 Casimicrobiaceae bacterium
GAGCTCGCGGCCGAGCTCGACGTCGCCGTGCGGACCACGCTGCTCGCCGCGCACGCGTTGCCGCCCGAGTTCGCCGGCCGTGCCGACGACTACGTCGACTACGTGTGCGGCGACACGATCCCCGCGGCGGCGCGCGCGGGCGTGGCCGACGCGGTCGACGCGTACTGCGAGGCGATCGCGTTCACGCCGGCGCAGACGCAGCGCGTGTTCGCGGCGGCGCGCGCCCACGGGCTTCCGGTGAAGCTGCACGCGGACCAGCTCTCCGACACCGGCGGCGCGGGCCTCGCGGCCGCGGCGTCGGCGCTCTCCGCCGACCACCTCGAATACACGAGCGACGCCGGCGTGGAAGCGATGGCGAAGGCGGGCACGGTCGCGGTGCTGCTGCCCGGGGCGTACTACGCGCTGCGCGAGACGCGGCCGCCGCCCGTGGCCGCGCTCCGGCGCGCGGGCGTGGCGATGGCCGTGGCCACCGACTGCAATCCGGGGACGTCGCCGGTGACGTCGCTGCTGCTGATGATGAACATGGCGTGCACGCTGTTCGCGCTGACGCCGCAGGAGGCGCTCGCCGCGGTGACCGTCCACGCGGCGCGCGCACTCGGGCTGCCCGACCGCGGCGTCCTCGCCCCGGGGCTGCGCGCCGACCTCGCGTGCTGGGCTGTCGCGGAGCCGGCGGAGCTCGCGTACCGCGTCGGCGGCAACGCGAACGCCGGCGCCATCCGCGCCGGCCGCGTCGCGCACTGGAGCTCGTGATGCGCCTGTGGAACCTCACGCGGGGCGACGGCCCCGTCATCGTCGACGTGCCGCACGCGGGCACGTTCGTCCCGGCCGCGCTGGAAGCGCGCCTCTCCGAGGACGCGAAGCCGCTGCCCGACACCGACTGGCACGTCGCGAAGCTCTACGCGTTCGCCGTCGAGGCCGGCGCCACGCTGATGAGCGCGACGCACGCGCGCTACGTGGTCGACCTCAATCGCGACCCGTCGGGTGCGGCGCTGTACGCGGGTGCGGACAACACGGAGCTGTGCCCGACGCGCACGTTCGCCGGGGAGCCGGTCTACGCGGCCGCCGCACCATCCGCCGCGGAGGTCGACGCGCGCGTCGCGACGTACTTCCGGCCCTACCACGCGGCGCTCGCGGCGGAGATCGCGCGCGTGCGCGACCGCCACGGCTACGCGGTGCTGCTCGACGGACATTCGATCCGCGCCGAGGTGCCGCGGTTCTTCGCGGGGCGGCTGCCGGACCTCAACCTCGGCACCGCCGACGGCGCCAGCGCGGCGGCCTCGCTGCAGGCGCGCGCCGCGGAGGTGCTCGCCGGCGCCGCGGGCTTCACGCACGTCGTGAACGGCCGCTTCAAGGGCGGCTGGGTCACGCGCCACTATGGCCGGCCGGCCGACGGCGTGCATGCGCTGCAGCTCGAGGTCGCGCAGAGCTGCTACATGGACGAGGCGCCGCCGTATCCTTGGGACCCGGAGCGCGCGGCGCCGCTCGTCGCCGTGCTGCGCCGCCTCGTCGCTGCGCTCGCCGGCTGGCGCCCGCCCGCATGATCCGGTTCTACGTCGCGCGGCAGCGCTACGACGCGTGGCTGGTCGCGGACCGGCTGAACCAGGCCGGCATCCGCGCGCACGTGTTCAACCAGCACGCGTCGTCGATCGTCGGCGACGTGCCGCCCGACGTTGCGCAGCCGCAGGTATGGCTCGAGCGCGAGTGCGACCTCGAGCGCGCGCGCAACGTGCTGGCCGACATCGAAAGCGCGTCGGCACGCGGCGGGAGCGTGGCGTGCCGCGCGTGCGGCGAGGAGTCGCCGGCGAACTTCGACCTGTGCTGGAACTGCGGCGGGTCGCTGTAGGCTGCGCGGTCAGGCGGCCCACCAGTACCGCGTGAGGTGGAAGAAGATCGGTGCGGCGAACACGACGGAGTCGAGGCGGTCGAGCATGCCGCCGTGCCCTTCGATCATCTGCCCCCAGTCCTTGACGCCGCGGTCGCGCTTGATCGCCGACAGCACGAGGCCGCCGAAGAAGCCCATCACGTTGATCGCGAGCGCCATCAGCGCCGACTGCCACGGCGTGAACGGCGTGATCCACCACAGCGCCGCCCCGAGCGCGGTCGCCGACATGACGCCGCCGACCAGGCCCTCGACGGTCTTCGACGGCGAGACCTCGGGCGCGAGCCTGGTGCGGCCGAAGAGCTTGCCCCACACGTACTGGAGGACGTCGCTCGACTGCACGACGATCACCAGGTAGGCGATCAGCAGCAGGTTGCGGCCGGCGTAGCCCGGGATGTCGAGCGTCAGCAGTGCGGGCACGTGCGAGATGCAGAACACGCAGATCATGAGGCCCCACTGCATCTTCGCCGAGCGCTCGAGAAAGCGCCGCGTGTCGCCGGCGACGACCTCGAGAATCGGCAGCAGCAGGAACGCGTACACGGGGACGAAGATCGAGTAGAGCCCGTACCAGCCGGCGTACACGAGCGCGTACTGCGCGGGCAGCACGAAGAAGAAGCCGGCGGCCAGCGCCATGTAGTCGGCGCCGCGCGTGTACGTGAGCGACATGAACTCGCGCAGCGCGGCGAACGAGATGAACAGGAACAGCAGCACGACGCCCGTCTTGCCGAAGACGAACGCGAGGCCGATGACCAGCACCATCACCCACCACGCCTTGATGCGGGCGTTCAGGTTGTCGATGGTGGCGTGCGGCGCGCCCTTCGCGACGGCGAGCTTCAGCACCCAGCCGACCAGCGAGGCGACGACCAGCACGACGCCGATGCCGGCGAACAGCGACCAGGTCTGCTGCTGCGCGGTCATGCTTCGTTGGGCATCAGCGCGAGCAGCGCGTCGCGGGTGCGCGCGACGAACCCCGGCTTGTCCTCGCCGGCCGCGAGCGTCAGCGGCGCGCCGACGGTCAGCGTGCACAGCAGCGGCAGCGGCAGCAGCTTGCCTTTCGGCATTACGCGGCGCGCGTTCTCGATCCAGACCGGGACGAACTCGAGGTCGGGGCACGCGTGCGCGAGGTGGTAGATGCCGCTCTTGAACGGCAGCAGCGGCTCCTCGCCCGTATTGCGCGTTCCCTCGGGAAACACGATCAGCGAGTCGCCGGCGTCGACGACCGCCTTCATCTGCGCGATCGGGTCCTCGCGGCGCGTCTTCGGGTCGCGGTCGATCAGCACGGCGCGGATCACGCGCTCGGCGACGTAGCGGCGGAGGCTGCTTTTCAGCCAGTAGTCGGCGCCGGCGACCGGGCGGGTGCGCGTGCGCAGGTCCGGCGGCAGGCACGCCCACAGCAGCGTGAAGTCGCCGTGGCTGCCGTGGTTCGCGTAGTAAACGCGCGGGCCGACCGCGGGCGCGCATCCCTGCCACAGGATCCGCGCGCCGGTCAGCGCCTTGGCGAGCGCACACAGCGCGCGCCCGACCAGCGTGTCGAGCATCGTCGAAGGGTTCCGCGGGAGCTAGCGAAGCGCGATCGTGCCCGCCGCGGCGACGAAGAGCAAGCCCTGCGCGGCGGTGAGCCACCCCAGCGTGCGCATCAGGCGCAGCGCGCCGTGGCAGCGCGTGTCCCAGTCGCGGCCTTCCTTCTTGCCCGGCAGCATGCCCACGCCGCGCAGTGCCCGGTCGAGGTGGTCCGTTCGGAAGCCCGACTTGTGGACGGCGTCGACAAGCGCGGCGAACACCATCGCGTCGAAGCGCACGCGCAGCGCCATCCACTTCGCGACCAGCCCCAGCACGACCACGCCGGCGAGGATCGCGACGGCTGCGACGGCGACCGGGTGCAGGAAGGTCACGACGATGCCGGCCGTAGCGACGATCGTGAGGCCGGTGGTCAGCGTGTCGAGCGTCGCCGCCGCGGCCAGCGCGTCCGCGGTGAGGCGCAGCCGCCACGCCAGCGAAGCGTCGATCGTGTCGGTGAGCGTCATGGCCGGGCGGCGGCGGGAAGCGCGCGCAGCGCCCCCGCGTGACGGGCGTCGAGCACGGCCGCGGCGCGCGCGCCGCGC
>JAYRNW010000103.1:0-6606 GCA_041911995.1 Casimicrobiaceae bacterium
CACGCCCGCGCCGGCGGGCGCGGCGGCGGCCCCCGGGGCCCCCCGCGGGCAGGTGGACCCGCCGGGGGGGGGGGGGGGGGCGCGGCGCGGGGGGGCGGCGCCCCCCCGGGCCCACCCGGGCGCCCACCGGGAGCCGGCCCCGCGCGCCGCGCCGCCGGCCGCGCCCGCCGTCGCCACGACGGGCAGCGTCCGCGCGCACGCGCCCGAAGCGCCCGAAAGCCGGCTCTTCGTCGGCACGAACATCAAGCTCAAAGGGGTGGCGATCACCGACTGCGATGCGCTGGTGATCGAGGGACACGTCGAGGCCACCGTCCACAGCAAGGCGCTCGAGATCGCGAAGCCCGGCACGCTCGAAGGCACGGCGGAGATCGACGTCGCGGAGATTCACGGGCAGTTCACCGGCGAGCTCAACGTGCGCACGCGGCTCGTCGTCCACGGCACCGGCCGCGTCTCCGGGACGATCCGCTACGGCAAGCTGGTCGTCGCCGAAGGCGGCGAGATCACCGGCGACGTGCGCAGGCTCGACGGCGCAGCGGAACCCGTTGCGGACGCGCAGGGACCGGCGGTCGCCGGCACTCCGCGGCAGGCCGCCACCCCCGCCGAACGCTGGTCGAACTGACCGCCGCGCGGCCCGCGCGGCGCCGCCGCGCCCGCCGGCGCGGGCGTGCCGCGCGCGCACGACGGTGCGAGCCGCCGCTTCCCGCGAGGAGCCCACGATGACCACCACGCTCGCCCGGCCGCTGACCGGCGTGCACCCGATCGCGCCGACACCGTTCACGGCGGCCGGCGACCTGGACCTCCCCGGCATGCGCCGCGTGCTCGACTGCATGGTCGACCAGGGGGTGGACGGCATCTGCATCCTCGCCAACTACAGCGAGCAGTTCCTGCTGACCGACGCCGAGCGCAGCACGCTGCTCGCGCTGTGCCTCGACCACATCGCGGGGCGCGTGCCGGTCATCGTCACCTGCAGCCACTTCAGCACGCGCATCGCCGGGCAGCGCGGGCGCGAGGCGGCCGCGGCGGGCGCCGCGATGCTGATGCTGATGCCGCCGTACCACGGCACCGGGCTGCGCGCGGACGAGGCCGGGATCGTCGCGCACTACGCGCACGTGGCCGCCGAGTCGCAGCTGCCGCTGATGGTGCAGGACGCGCCGCTGTCGGGCGTCGCGCTGTCGGTGCCGTTTCTGATCCGGCTCGCGCGCGAGGTGCCGGCGGTGCGCTACTTCAAGGTCGAGGTCCCGGGCACCGCGGCGAAGCTGCGCAGCCTCGTCGAGGCGGGCGCGGGTGTGGTCGACGGCCCGTTCGACGGCGAGGAGTCGATCACGCTGATGGCGGACCTGGACGCCGGCGCCACCGGCACGATGCCGAGCGCGCTCCTGCCCGACCTCATCCGGCCGGTCGTCGAGCACCACCGCGCCGGGCGCCGCCGGGACGCCGCCGCCGCCTACGCGCGGATCCTGCCGCTCGTCAACTACGAGAACCGCCAGTGCGGGCTGCGCGCGACCAAGGCGGTGATGATGGAGGGTGGCGTCATCGCCAGCGACGCGGTCCGGCACCCGCTCGAGCCGCTGCATCCGGCCACGCGGGCCGGGCTCCTGGAGCTCGCGCGCGACGTCCAGCCGCTGGCGCTGCGCTGGGGCCGGTGACCCGGGAGCCGGCAAGGTGCCGATCGGGGGCGGGCGGCGCGCTTTGGCGGGCGTCGCCGCGGCGTGCTATAATGCGACCCGCTGCTTGAGAAACAATTCGTAAGTCACTGATTCAATTACATACCAACAAATGCAAGTGAAGTTGCAGCAGGGAGGCAACCGACTGGAGTCCTGAGGACTCGTGCCCGTGAACCGGTGTCCGGCGATTGGCCGGCCGACGGACGCCACGGACGCGGGCCCGTTTTTGGGGAGTACTCCGATGACGACGATTCGACCTACGTCCCCGCCGGCGTCGCGCCACCGATGCCGACGGCGTTCCCGATCTGGCCCCGCCTTTTTCCTAGCGCTGGCGGGCGTAACTTCCGCGGTCCTCCTGACCGCGACCGCACCCGAATCCCGGGTGCCGGAGGCGACGGCCCCGATGGCCGACCTCCCGGCGGCACCGCCGCCCACCCCCGTAGCCCTGCACCGGACCCGGCCGGGGCCCGACGTCGTCCCGCGCGCGGACCAGCTCGCCGGCGTGGTCGCACGCCGCTACCGCGTCGCGCAGGGGGCGGCGGCCGAGGTGGTCGAGGCGGCTTTCCGCGAAGGCACGCGGCACGGGCTCGACCCGCTGCTGATCCTCGCCGTCATCGCGGTCGAGTCGCGGTTCAACCCGATCGCCGAGAGCGAGCAGGGTGCCGTGGGTCTGATGCAGGTGGTCCCGCGGTTCCACATGGACAAGATCGCCGCGCTCGGCGCGCCGTCGATCCTGCTGCCCGAGGCGAACATCGCCGTCGGCGCGCGCATCCTGAAGGACGCGATCCGCCGCGCCGGCAACGAGCCGGCGGGGCTGCAGCTCTACAACGGCGCCGTCGACGACGAGTCGCAGGCGTACGCGAACCGCGTGCTGCAGGAGCGGCGGCGGATCGAGGCGGACGCGCCGGCGCCGCGCAACCGGGCCTGACCCGCGCCCCTTTGGGGGATGGCGCGCGCAGCGCGCTGCAGGGGACTGGGTCAGGCGACGCCGGCCGCGACGAGCGCCGGCAGCCATCGCTGCCGCGCGATCTTGCGAAAGCCGGCGCCCGTCGGGTGCAGCTCGTTCGCCCAGTCGACCGGATCGAGCGTGCCCCGGCTGTCGACGAACGCGACGCGCCCGCCGTAGCCCGCCTCGAGCGCGGACAGCCGCGCCGCGAACGCGTCGATCAGGTACGCCACGCACGCGGCGCGCAGCGCCGGCGGCACGTTGGCCGCGACCAGCGCCGGCTTGAGCCACGCGCTGCTACCGATCACGGCCTGGCCCGTCGGCAGCGCGTAGTCGTAGCTGTGAACGAAGATCGTCGCCGCGGCGGGCACGCTCCAGAGCGTGCGGTCGATCAGCTCGCCGTAGTACTGCGCGACGCGGTCGAACAGCGCCTCGACGCTGCCCGGCTGCGCGCCGTGGTTGAAGCATGCCTGCGCGGTCGCGCACGCGCCGCAGTCGACGCCGAGCAGCGGCCGCAGGTCGTTGAAGCCGGCGAAGTCGTTGCCGCCGCCCGAGACGAAGACCGCCGAGCAGCCGTCGCCGTAGCGGTCGAGCGCGCGTGTCACGCGGTCGGCGTACACGCCGCCGACGTAGTCGAACGCCTCGGCGCCGTTGTTGCCGAACGCGAGGATCGTGTGCTGCTTCGCGGCGACGAGCTTCGCGAGGCTCGTCGCCAGCGAGCCGCCCGGCAGCGGGTACCAGAACCACGAGTCGCCGATGGCGAGGATCGACGGCAGCGCGCCGTCGTTCGCCATCGTCGCCTCGTGCCAGTAGATGCCCTGCGCCATCGTCCGCCGGCCGCGGCGCGGCGGTCAGGCCTCGTACTTGAACGACAGCTGGATGCGTGCGCGAAACGCGACGACCTTGCCGTCCTCGACCTTCATGTCGAGCTTCGCCACCTCGGCAATGCGCAGATCGCGCAGCGACTTGGCGGCAGCGGCCACCGCGTTCTTCGCCGCGTCCTCCCACGACGTCGGACTGCTGCCGATCACTTCGGTCACGCGATAGACGCCTTCGGCGGCTTGCTTCTTGGCCATGATGGTTCCTCCGTTTTTGGGGTGGCGGCCCGCCGTGCGAAACGCGGTGGGGGCTCGATCCATCATACGCCGCCGCGGAACGCGTGGCCGCGTCACGGCGCCTGCGGGCAGTCGCAGGCGGCGTTGCCCTTGTCGAACACGATGCGCCAGACGCCGGGCGCCTCCTGCCGCCAGATCGATGTGAACGTCGCGATGAGCTTCCCCGACGGGTCGCGCACCGGTCCGGAACTGATCGCGAGCGTCCCGGAGTCGAGCACCTCGACCTTGTCGGGCTCCCACGAGAACGGCGGCTGCGCTCGCTCGTAGAAGCGCTTCCAGCCGGCCGCGACCGCCGGCCGGCCGCGCAGCGGCGCGGGGCCGGTGAAGAACACCGCCTCTTCGGACAGGAACGTCGCGAACGCCGCGTGATCGCGGTCGGCCATCGTCTGCGCGAACGCGCGCTCGGTAGCGGCGACCTGCCGCGCGAGCTCGGCGTTGGTCGGCGTTGGTGCAGGCGTTGCGCACGCGGCGCACAGCGCGAGGCAGGCGGCGGCCGGCGCGCGGCGGCGCAGCGGCGAGGTGAGCAGGTAGGAGGTCATGGCGCGGCGCTGGCGAAGGCAAGGTGACGACCGCGATCATAAGGCGCGGGCGGGGACCGTGCGCGGCGCGGCCGGACCCGAATCCGCTACCATCGGACTTCGAAGCGTTCCCGGAGCCGCCGATGATCCGCCGCGACAGTCCCGACTTCTTCGCCGTCGTCGAGCGCGAGCTCTACACGGCCGTACTGTCGGACGTGCTGGACGACCTCGGCTTCCGGTCGCAGGCGCTGCCGGCGGCGATCCGTCCGCTCGACGACGCGCGCACGATGGTCGGGCTCGCGCGTACCGGGCTCTACCGCGAGGTCTACGGCGTGCGTCCGGGCGAAAACCCGTACGCGCTCGAGATCGCGCTGGTCGACGACCTGAGGCGTCACGAGGTCGCCGTGTTCGCGTGCGGCGGCTCGACGCGGATCGCGCCGTGGGGCGAGCTCCTGTCGACGGCCGCCCGCGCCCGCGGCGCTGCCGGCTGCCTGACCGACGGCTACGTCCGCGACGTCCGCGCGATCCGGCGCATCGGCTTCCCGGTGTTCCACGCCGGCATCGCGCCGCTCGACTCCAAGGGCCGCGGGCAGGTGGCCGAGATCGACGTGCCGGTCGAGTGCGCCGGCGTGCGCGTGGCACCCGGCGACCTCGTCGTCGGCGACGCCGACGGCGTCGTCGTCGTGCCGCAGGCGGCCGAGGCCGCGGCGCTCGACCGCGCGTTCGCGAAGGTGCGCGGCGAGAGCCGCACGCGCGAGGAGCTGGAGCAGGGCGCGTCGCTGGCCGACGTATTCGCGCGGCACGGGATCCTCTAGGATGAACCGGCCCGTCGGCACCGACGTGGACGCCGCGTACGACTACGTGATCGTCGGCGCCGGCACGGCGGGCTGCACGCTCGCGAAGCGGCTCACCGAGGACGCCGGCGCGCGCGTGCTGCTGCTCGAGGCCGGCGGCCGCGACGACTACCCCTGGATCCACATCCCGGTCGGCTACCTCTACTGCATCGACAACCCGCGCACCGACTGGCGCTACCGCACGCGCGCCGAGCCCGGCCTCAACGGCAGGTCGCTGCTGTATCCACGGGGCCGCGTGCTGGGCGGCTGCTCGTCGATCAACGGCATGATCTGGATGCGCGGCCAGCGCGAGGACTACGACGACTGGGCGCGGGCGGCCGGCGACGACGGCTGGCGCTGGGACGCGGTGCTGCCGCTGTTCAGGCGCTGCGAGGACCACTACCGCGGCGCCGACGCGTTCCACGGCGCAGGCGGCGAGTGGCGCGTCGAGGCGCAGCGGCTGCGCTGGGACATCCTCGAGGCGTTCGCGCGCGCCGCCGAGGAGAACGGCATCCCGCGCACCGCGGACTTCAACACCGGCGACAACTTCGGCGTCGGCTACTTCGAGGTCAACCAGCGCCGCGGCGTGCGCTGGAACGCCGCGAAGGGCTGCCTGCGGCCGATCGCCGGCCGCGCCAACTTCACGCTGGTCACCGGCGCGCACGCGTGCGGCCTCGTCGTCGAGAACGGCCGTTGTGTGGCCGTGCGCTATCGCGCCGGCGGCACGGAGGCGGTCGCGCGTGCGGGCGTGGAAGTGCTGCTCGCGGCCGGCGCGATCAACTCGCCGCAGCTCCTCGAGCTCTCGGGCATCGGGCGGCCCGACGTGCTGCAGGCGTGCGGCATTCCGGTCGTGCACGCGCTGCCGGGCGTGGGCGAGAACCTGCAGGACCACCTGCAGCTGCGCCTGGTGGCGAAGGTGCGCGGCACGCGCACGCTCAACACGCTGGCGCGCGGGCTCGCCGACAAGTTGCACATCGCCGCCGAGTACGCGCTGCGCCGCAGCGGCCCGATGAGCATGTCGCCGTCGCAGCTGGGCGCGTTCGCGCGGTCGGGGCCGGAGCACGCGCGGCCGAACATCGAGTACCACGTGCAGCCGCTGTCGCTGCCGAAGTTCGGCGAGCCGCTGCACGCGTTCGACGCGATCACGGCGTCGGTGTGCAACCTGCGGCCGACGTCGCGCGGCAGCGTGCACGTCGCCTCGGCCGACCCGCTGGCGGCGCCGGTGATCGCGCCCAACTACCTCGCGACCGACGAGGACCGGCGCGTCGCGGTCGACGCGCTGCGCTTCACGCGGCGGCTGCTCGCGGCGCCGGCGCTCGCGCCGTACGCGCCCGAGGAGGTGCTGCCGGGCCCGGGGGCGCAGTCGGACGCGGAGCTGGTGCGCGGCGCCGGCGACATCGGCACCACGATCTTCCACCCGGTCGGCACGTGCCGGATGGGGCCCGCCGGCGATCCCGCGAGCGTGGTCGACGGCGCGCTGCGCGTGCACGGCGTCGGCGGGCTGCGCGTCGTCGACGCGTCGGTGATGCC
>JAYRNW010000104.1:0-1599 GCA_041911995.1 Casimicrobiaceae bacterium
CGCCGTGGTCGGCGAGGACGCACGCGAACTGCCGTTCCGCGCCGCCGGCCTGCTGACCCCGGGCGAACGGGTCACGATCCGCGCCGGCGCCGCCGGAGCACGGATGCTGCTGCTCGCGGGCCGGCCGATCGGCGAGCCGGTCGTGCAGTACGGCCCCTTCGTGATGAACACGTCGCAGGAGATCCAGCAGGCGATACGCGACTACCAGGCGGGCACGCTGGCTCGCCCCGCCTGATCGGTGCCTGCGGCCGCCGCCGGCGTCGTCGCGCAAACGCTCCGCGGAGACGTGCAGGCGACGGCGCTGGCGATTTCCCGCAGCGCGCTGCGGTTGCCCGCAGCGGCGGGGCGCGGGCATTGGGCTATGCTCGGATCACGCGGGCCACGGGGCGGACACGCCATGAGCCACAAGCACGAGCACCTGCTGCGCACGATCTTCCATGATCCGATCAGCGCGAACATCCACTGGCGCGAGATCGAGTCGCTGCTGCACCACGTCGGCGCGGACGTCGAGCCGCTGTCGGGCGCGCGCATCCGCGTCCGGCTGAACGGCGCGGAGGGCATCCTGCACCGGCCGCACCACGGCAACACGCTCGACAAGAGTTCGGTGCGTCACCTGCGCGAATACCTCGCGCACGCGCGCATGACGCCGTCGCAGTACGAGGCTGCACGCGCCCAGTAGCGCGGTTCGGCACCGAAACAACGATTCCAGGGCGCCACGGCGATCCGTGGGGGCGCAGCGACCCCGCCCGGTTCACTTGCGCAGCGTCAGTTGCTGCTCCGGGGCGATCGGCGACATCCGCAACGAGCCGCGCGGCGCCGCTCCCGAAGTCCGCCACTCGCGCACCGTGTCGGTCCAGCGCCGCATCAGGTCGGCGGCGAAGTCGGAGAACACCCGCACCTTCGCCGACTGGTGCCCGGCCGACGGATAAACCAGCGAGATCGGCGGGCCGGCCACCGCATACTCGTCCAGCACCAGCTTCAGCTCGCCGCGCGCCAGGTATTCGGCGGCGATCAGGTCCGCCGCGCGGGTGATGCCGAGTCCGGCGGCCGCGGCGATGGTCGGCGCCTCGGCCGCGTTGAACTGCATCGCGAAGTGCAGCTTCAGGCGCCGGGCGGAGTAGGGCGGCGGGAAGTTCCACTCGGGCGAGCCGCCGCCCGGCGGCGTGATCGCGAGCAGCCGGTGCTCGCGCAGGTCGTCCGGTGTGCGCGGCACGCCGCGCTCCTCGAGATACGACGGCGCCGCGCAGGTCACCACGTTGACGACGGCGATGCGCCGCGCGACCAGGCCGCTCTGGCGGATCGGTCCGACGCGCAAGGCGACGTCGACGCCTTCCGCGACCACGTCGACGACGCGGTCGTTCAGCCGCACGTCGAGTTCGATGTCCGGGTAGCGCCGCACGAACTCTGGCAGCGCCGGCAGCAGCAGGTAGCGGCCGAACGACACCGGGACGTCGACGCGCAGGCGTCCCTGCGGTTTCGAGCGCAGGCCGCGCAGCGTCTCCTCCGCGTCGGCCACCTCGTCGAGGATGCGTCGCGCGCGTCGCAGGTAGTCGCCGCCCTCGGCCGTGAGGCTGACCTTGCGCGTGGTGCGGTTCAGCA
>JAYRNW010000105.1:0-6396 GCA_041911995.1 Casimicrobiaceae bacterium
GTGATGACGCCGGTGCCGCCGATGCCGGTGACGAGGATCGCGTACGGCGCGGCGAGCGCGGGAACCGCCGGTTCAGGCAGGGCGACCGCGGGCGCGGCGCCGGCAGTCTTCCTCGGCGTCACGCCGCGAACGGTGACGAAGCTCGGGCAGAAACCCTTGAGGCACGAGAAGTCCTTGTTGCACGACGACTGGTCGATCGTGCGCTTGCGGCCGAGCGCCGTCTCCAGCGGCCGCACCGCGACGCAGTTCGACTGCTCCGAGCAGTCGCCGCAGCCCTCGCACACGGCGTCGTTGACGAACACGCGCTCCGGCGGGTCCGGATACCTGCCGCGCTTGCGCCGCCGCCGCTTCTCGGCCGCGCACGTCTGGTCGTAGACGAGCACCGTCAGCCCCGGCACGCCGCGCAGCTCGCGCTGCACGGCGTCCAGTTCGTCGCGGTGGCGCACGGTCACGCCCGGCGCGAAGTCGGTCGCGACCGGGTATTTCTCCGGCGCATCGGTGACGACGACGATGCACCGCGCGCCCTCGGCGGCGACCTGGCGCGTGACCTGCGGCACCGTGAGCTGCCCGTCGAGCGCCTGGCCGCCCGTCATCGCGACCGCGTCGTTGAACAGGATCTTGTACGTGATGTCGACGCCGGACGCCGCGGCCGCGCGGATCGCGAGAAGCCCGCTGTGGAAGTACGTGCCGTCGCCGATGTTCTGGAACGCGTGCCGGCCGCGCACGAACGGCGCGACACCCATCCACGCGGCGCCTTCGCCGCCCATGTGCGTGAACGTCCGCGTGCGCCGCGGCATGTGCAGCGCGAGGTAGTGGCAACCGATGCCGGCGAGCGCGCGGCTGCCTTCGGGCACCCGTGTGGACGTGTTGTGCGGACATCCGGCACAGAAGAACGGCGTGCGCTGCGGATACGCAGCCGGCGTGCGTGCGATGGCCGCGAGGCGCGCGAGGCGCGCCAGCGGCGCCCGGAACTCCGGCAGCTCGCCGTGCACGCGCGCGAGCCGCGCCGCGATCGCGTGCGCGACGATCGCCGGCGACAGCTCGCCGTCCGTCGGCAGCAACGCGGCGCCGGTCTCGTCGCGCTTGCCGGTGACGCGCGGGCGCCCGGGCTGCGCGTAGAGGAGCTTGACGAGCTGGTCCTCGACGACCGGGCGCTTCTCCTCGACCACGAGGATCTCGTCCAGGCCCGCGGCGAACGCGAGCGCGCCGGCGGGCTCGAGCGGCCAGCTCATGCCGATCTTGCATATCCGCAGGCCGAGCGCCTGCGCCCGCGCGTCGTCGACGCCGAGGTCGGCGAGCGCCTGGCGCACGTCGAGGTACGCCTTGCCGGTGGTGGCGATGCCGAGCCGCGCGTGCGGCGAATCGAGGACGACCCGGTCGATGCCGTTGGCGCGCACGAACGCGCGCACCGCGTCCATCTTCGGGCCGTGCAGCCGCCGCTCCTGCTCGAGCGGCGTGTCCGGCCAGCGCAGGTGCAGGCCGTCGGGCGGCGGCGCGAAGTCGGCCGGCTCCACGATGCGCACGCGCGCCGGGTCGACGTCCACCGACGCCGAGCTCTCCACGGTCTCGGAGATCGCCTTCATCGCGACCCAGCAGCCGCTGTAGCGCGACAGCGCGAAGCCGACGAGGCCGAAGTCGAGGTAGTCCTGCACGGAAGCCGGATTGAGCACCGGGATCATCGCGGCGATCAGCACCTGCTCGCTCTGGTGCGCCGTCGTCGACGACTGGCACACGTGGTCGTCGCCGGCCAGCAGCAGCACGCCGCCGTGCTTCGCGGTGCCGGCGAGGTTCGCGTGCTTCAGCGCGTCGGTCGAGCGGTCCACGCCCGGCCCCTTGCCGTAGAAGATGCCGAACACGCCGTCGCACGTCCGGTCGTCGTAGAGGCCGACCTGCTGCGTGCCCCACAGCGCGGTCGCCGCGAGGTCTTCGTTGACGCCCGGCTGGAACGCGACCCGGTGCGCGTCGAGGTGAGCGCGCGCGCCGGCGAGCGCCGCGTCGTAGACGCCGAGCGGCGAGCCGCGGTAGCCGGTGACGAAACCCGCGGTGTCGAGGCCGGCCGCGACGTCGCGCTGCCGCTGCATCAGCGGCAGCCGGACCAGCGCCTGCGTGCCGGACAGGTAGACGCGCCCGGATGCGAGCGTGTACTTGTCGTCGAGCGTGACGTCGCGCAGCGTTGGCATGGCGGTTGGCGCGGCGATCGTCAGCCCGGGCGCGCGAGCTTGTCGCGCAGCGCGCGGTGCTGGATCTTGCCGGTGGCCGTGCGCGGCATTTCGTGCTCGTCGACGAACACCACGGCGCGCGGCCGCTTGTAGCCGGCGATGCGCTCGCGGCACCACGCGAGGAGGTCGTCCGCGGTCGCCGTCGCGCCCGGCCGGCGGACGACGACCGCGCACACGCTCTCGCCCCACTTGGCGTCGGGCAGGCCGACGACCGCGACGTCCTGCACGGCCGGGTGCCCGGCGAGCAGGTGCTCGACCTCGGACGGGTAGACGTTCTCGCCGCCGCTGATGATCATGTTGCTCTTGCGGTCGACCAGGTGATAGTAGCCGTCCGCGTCGCGCCGGCCCATGTCGCCGACCGAGCACCACGCGCCGCGGAACGCCTGCGCGGTCTTCTCCGGGTCCTTCCAGTAGCCGTCGAACACGTACGCCGTGCGCGAGAAGAGCTCGCCGACCTCGCCGTCGGGCACCTCGCGGCCGTCGACGTCGAGCAGCTTCACCGGGCCGGAGCCCGTCCACTCGCGGCCGACGGATCCGAGCTTGGTGATCTGCTCGTCGGGGCGCAGGATCGTCACCCAGCCCGCCTCGGTCGAGCCGTACAGCTCGAAGAGCTGCGAGTTCCCGAAGTGCGCCATGATCGCGAGCTTCGTCTCGCGGCGCGCGGGCGCCGACGAGATCATGAGCTTCGACACGCGCCCGACGTCGTACTTCGCCTTCACGGCGTCGGGGAGGTCGAGCATCATGATGTAGTGCGTCGGCACCAGCGACGTGAAGGTCACGTGCTGCTCGGACAGCGTCTTCAGCAGCGCTTCCGGGTCGAAGTGCGCGCGGTCGTCGATCACGCACGTCGCGCCGAGGTACGTGAACGTGAACGAGAAGTACAGCGAGTTCGCGTGGCACATCGGCATGACCAGCAGCGCCGTGTCGTTACGCGTGAGGCCCATGTCGAGCGCCGTCACCAGCGCGATCAGCGCGCTGCCGGCGTGGTTGCGGATCGCGCCCTTCGGCTTGCCTGTCGTGCCCGACGTGTACATGAGCGCCCACGTGTCCTCGGGTGCGACGGCGATCGCCGGCGCGTCGGGCGAGGCGCCGGCGACCAGCGCCTCGTAGGCCTTCCAGCCGTCGGGCGCGTGTCCGGCGCCGAAGTGGACGTAGCCGCCGGACACGACGGGCAGCCGGCCGCGGATCGGCTCGACGCGGTCGACCAGCGCGTCCTCGACGATGAACGCGCGCGCCTCGCAGTGCGTGGCGATGTACTCGATCTCGGAGGCGACCAGCCGGAAATTGACCGGGACGGCGACGAGTCCCGCGCGCGCCAGCGCGACGTAGATCTCCATCCACTCGACGCAGTTGTGCGCGAGCAGCGCGACGCGGTCGCCCTTGGCGAGGCCCAGGCCCAGCAGCCCGTTGGCGAGCCGGCTCGCGCGCTCGTTCCACTGCGCGAACGTGAGCGCGCGGCGCGAGTCGCGCGCGCCGACCTTGGAAGGCTGCAGCCGCGCCTGCGCGGCGACGACTTCGGCGACCGTCAGCAGCTGGCTCAAGGCTCTCGCCGCGCCTTCTCGGCGTCGTCCCACGCGGTCAGCGCCTGGTACTGCGGCACCCAGCCCAGCCCCTTGCCGGCGTCCGACGACAGCGCGTACTGCGTCACGACGACGTCGAGGAGGGCGGGGGCGTTCGCGAACGCGTCGGCGAGCGCGCCGTCGAGCCGCGCGGGGTCGGTCACGCGCTCGCCGTGCAGCCCGAACGCGCGCGCCATCGCCGCGTAGTCCGACCACGCGAGCGTGGTGCCCACGACGCGGCCGCCGTAGTTCATCTCCTGGTCGAGGCGCTCGATGTTCCACGCGGCGTTGTTCGACACGACGAACACGACCTTCGCGCCGTGGCGCTTCGCCGAGTCGATCTCCATCGCGTTGATGCCGAATGCGCCGTCGCCGCTGACGACGACGACCTGCCGGCCCGGGTGGAGCAGGGCGGCGGCCACGCCGTACGGCACGCCGACGCCGAGGCAGCCGAACGTGCCCGCGTCGAGGTACGTGCGCGGCGGCAGGCCCATGCGCGCGAACGACAGGATGTCGCCGCCGTCGGCGATCGTGATCGCGTCGGGGGCCAGCGCCTTTTGCAGCGCGGCGAAGATCCGGTTCGGATGCATGTGGCCGTCCTTGCCGGCCGGCGCGCTCGCGAGCGACTCCGCGTACTTCGCCGCACGGCGCACGTGCTCGGCGCGCAACGCGGCCGTCCACGCCGCGTCCAGGCTCGCCGCCGGCTTGCCGACGGCCTGCGCGAGCGCGGCCAGCGCCGGCGCCGGGTGCGCGAAGATCTCGACCTCGCCGCGCCGGTTCTCGCGCAGCTCCTCCCAGTTGTCGGCGACGCGCACGAACCGCGCGTTGGGGAACACCGCCGGCGAGCCGTAGCCCGTCTGGTAGTCGAGCTTGCGGCCGACCACGATCACGAGATCGGCCTCCTGCATCGCGCGCGCGCGCACCGCGCCGACGACGGCCGGATGGTCGGCGGGCACGAGGTCGCGGCTCTCCTGCGTGTCGAGATAGACGGCGCCGGTGGCGTCGAGCAGCCGCACGAGCTCGGCGCGCGCGGCCAGGGCGCCGCGGCCGGTCAGCACCAGCGGCCGGCGCGCCTGCCCGACGAGCTTCGCGGCGCGCGCGACGTCCGCCGGATCGGGCGGGATGCGCCGCGCGGGCTTCGCCGCGAGCCACTCGGGCAGTACGAGCTTCGGCGGCACGTCGGTGCGCAGCACGTCGGTCGGGATCTCGACGTACACGGGGCCCGGCGGGTTGCCGTCGCCCGCCGCTGCCGCATGCGCCTTATCGAGGTCGCGCAGCACGTTGTCGGCGAAGCGCAGCGTACGCGCGGCGCGCGTCACCGGCTTCATGATGTCGACGTGCGCGATGCCCTGCAGCGGGCCCAGGTCGTCCTGCGCGACCGGAGCGCAGCCGCCGATCAGCAGCACCGGCACGCGCTCGAGCTGCGCGTTGGCGATCGCCGTCACGCAATTGGTGACGCCCGGACCCGCGGTGACCATCGCGACGCCGACGCCGCCGGTCAGTACCGCGTGCGCATGCGCCATGTGCACGGCGGCGCCCTCGTCACGCACGTCGACGATGCGCACGCCGCGGCGGGCGAGGAAGTCCCAGATGGGCTGGATGTGCCCGCCCTGCAGGCCGAACACGCGGTCCACACCGCGGGCAACGAGAAAGTCGACGACGAGCTCGGCGACCGTTTTCGCGGAGGAGGCGGCCATGCGGATGTCCTTCGTGGCGTGCGACGGGAACGGCCCGCGCGCGACGCGAGACCCGGAGTCCCGTCCGCGGCGCCGTTCCGATCGGACGAACGTATCACGCCGGCCGCCGCCGTCGCAACGACGCGGCGCGGGGGCGGTTTGCCAACGGCGGCGTTAAGCGCGGTTTGACCGAAGACGGCGGACGACGCTATAATATTCGGCTGTTGTTCTTCCCAATTCCCCGATAGCTCAGTCGGTAGAGCGACGGACTGTTAATCCGCAGGTCCCAGGTTCGAGCCCTGGTCGGGGAGCCATAACAATGCCTGTTGCAGCAATGACTTGCGTTGACGACGCGGTCCCGCTGCGATGGTCCCAAGCCGCACTGCCTATGGTTTCTGCCATAGTGCCTGTGGCTCTCGCCTCGCTCCGTCCGTTCCGTGCGGGTATGGAAAAACGCATAGTATTGCTGTCGCCCCTGGAATTGCATTGGAGCGACGCATGGCGACATACCGCAGACACGGCGCCGGTTGGCAGGCGCAGATCATCCGCAAGGGATACCCCGCGCGTTATCGGACCTTCGATACCAAGGATGCGGCCAAGAAGTGGGCCGTGCAGATCGAAGCCGAGATGATGCGGAGAGCCTACAAAGATCCCGCGACTATCAACAGCACGACGTTCGAGGACGCGCTCGACCGCTATCAGCGCGAGGTCTCGGTTCATAAGAAGGGCGCACGCCAGGAAGGGTCCCGCATCCGGGCTTGGAAGAAATCGGAACTGGCCAAGAAGCCGCTGGGGCAGCTCGAAACCGCCGATTTCGAGGTCCACGTCAAACGGCGCCGCGCCGAGGGCAAGGCCGAAAACACGATTCGGCAAGAGATCGCGATCGTCTCGAATCTCTTCAAGAAGGCTCGCAAGACATGGAAGGGCATGAAATGCCTTGAA
>JAYRNW010000106.1:0-3929 GCA_041911995.1 Casimicrobiaceae bacterium
CCCCCGCCGCATGCGGGACCGGGGGGTTGCCATCGCACGTCTCGTTCGTGTATTATTTGCGTATTGAGTTACATAGTCAAGTGATTGATCATGCACGTGCACGCACAGCTCGATACGCGCTTCGGTGGGGCATGATGGCGGCCTCGCAATCCACCGCCTGCCCCCGTATGGAAGGTCTGCCCAACGAGGCGCTCGAACAGGTCGCGGCCTATTTCCAGGTGCTGTCCGAGCCGACGCGCCTGAGGCTGCTCAACCTGCTGCGCGGCGGCGAGCGCAACGTCGGCGAGCTCGCGCAGTTGTGCGGCTTCACCGCGGCCAACGTCTCGCGCCATCTCGCGATGCTGACGCAGCATGGCCTCGTGACGCGCGAGATGCGCGGCACGAGCGCGTACTTCCGCATCGCCGACGAGTCGGTCTACGCGCTGTGCGACCTGGTGTGCGGCAACGTCGCGCGCGGGCTCGAGCGCAGCGCCAAGGGTCGCGAGGCCTTCGCCCGCAGCGTGCGGCGCGCCACGCGCGGCACCAAGGCCTGAGCCGAGTGCCGCCCTCCCGGCGCCGGGCGAGAATGGCGCCTGATTGAACTGAATTCCGATCCGCCGACATGACCGACATCACACTGCAGAATTTCGAAGCCGACATCATCGAAGAGTCGATGCGCCAACCGGTGCTGCTCGACATCTGGGCGCCGTGGTGCGGGCCGTGCCGCACGCTCGGCCCGACGCTCGAGAAGGTCGAGCAGGCCTACGGCGGGCGCTTCAAGCTCGCCAAGCTCAACAGCGACGACCAGCCCGAGATCGCGAGCCAGCTGAGCCAGGCCTTCGGCGTGCGCTCGATCCCGTTTTGCGTGCTGTTCAACCAGGGCCAGCCGGTCGACGGCTTCGTCGGCGCGCTGCCCGAGGCGCAGGTGCGCCAGTTCCTCGACAAGCACGTGCCGAGCGCCGAGGCGCTCGAATCCGAGGAGCGCCTCGAGGAGGCCGAGGCGCTCGCCGCAGGCGGCGACCCGGACGCCGCGCTCGCGCGCCTCGAGCAGGCGCTCGCGACCGACCCGGGCAACGACGCGGCGCGCGGCGAATTGGTGACGCTCTTGCTGCAGCAGGGCCGCGACGCCGACGCACGCGCCGCCTACCAGCCGATGGCGGTGCGCGCGATCGGCGACCAGCGCATCGCCGCGCTCGGACACTGGCTCGCGGCGATCGAGGCGGCGCCCACCGCGCGCAGCGCCGACGAGCTCGGCGCCGCGATCGCGCAGAACAAGCGCGACTTCGCGGCCCGCTTCGCGCTCGCGCAGCGGCACTTCGCCGCCGGCCGCTTCACCGAAGCGATGGACGAGCTGCTCGAGATCGTGATGCGCGACAAGGGCTGGAGCGACGAGCTCGCGCGCAAGACCTACGTCGCGATCCTCGAGCTGATGACGAAGCCGGCGCCGAAGCCGGGCGCCGCACCGGCCGCCGCGAAGGGCGCGCTCGAAGTGACCGGCCCGGCGGCGTCGGCCGCGACCGACCCGGTCATCGACAGCTACCGCCGCAAGCTGAGCATGGCGCTGTTCTGATCCGGCGCGGCGCGCGTCCCCGTGGCGCGCGCCGTCCGGCGCGGCAGCCGGCCGCGCCGCCCGCTCAGCGCTGCTTGACCGGCCGCTTCCAGTTCTCGAGCGTCACCTGGCGCGCGCGCGCGACGGTGAGCTTGCCGGCCGGCGCGTCGCCGGTGATCGTCGAGCCGCCGCCGATCGTCGCGCCCGCGCCGATCGCGACCGGCGCGACGAGCACGCAGTTCGAGCCGATGTGCGCATCGGCGCCGATCTCGGTGCGCAGCTTGTTCGCGCCGTCGTAGTTGGCGGTGATGCTGCCGGCGCCGAAGTTGACGCGCTCGCCGACGTTCGCGTCGCCCAGGTAGGCGAGGTGATTGGCTTTCGCACCGCGTGCGAGGGTCGCGTTCTTCACCTCGACGAAGTTGCCGATGTGCACCTCGTCGCCGAGCGTCGCGCCGGGGCGCAGCCGCGCGTAGGGCCCGACGAGCGCGCCGGCACCGATCGTCGCGCCGTCGATGTGCGTGAACGGGTGGATCACCGCGCCGGCGCCGACCTGCGCGTCGCGGATCACGCAGTGCGCGCCGATGCGCACGCCGTCGCCGAGGCGGACCTCGCCCTCGAACACGCAGCCGACGTCGATCTCGACATCGCTGCCGCACGCCATCGCGCCGCGCAGGTCGAAGCGCGCCGGGTCGGCCAGGCGCACGCCGGCCTGCATCAACGCGTCGGCCTGCGCGCGCTGGTAGCGCCGCTCCAGCTCGGCGAGCTGCAGCGGACTGTTGACGCCGAGCACCTCGACCTCGTCGCGCGGGTTCGCGGTGACGACCGGCACGCGGTCGGCGACCGCCATCGCGACGATGTCGGTCAGGTAGTACTCGCGCTGCGCGTTGTCGTTGGACAGCCGCGCCAGCCAGCGCTTCAGGTGCCGGGTCGGCGCCGCCATGATGCCGGTGTAGATCTCGCGGATCGCGCGCTGCGCGGGCGTTGCATCCTTCTCTTCGACGATGCCGTGCACGCGGCCGCCTTCGCCGGCGTCGCGACCGGCCGGGTCGCCGCGCAGCACGCGGCCGTAGCCGGTCGGGTCGGCGAGGTCGACGGTGAGCAGCGCGAGGTTCGTGCCGGCGGCCGCGCCGAGCAGCGCCTGCGCGGTCGCCGCCTCGATCAGCGGCACGTCGCCGTTCAGGATCAGCGTGACGCCTTCGTCGTGCAGCTGCGGCACCGCCTGCAGCACCGCGTGCCCGGTGCCGAGCTGCGGCTCCTGGCGCACGAAGACGAGGCCCGGCGCGGCGACCGACTGCTCGACGCGCTCGGCGCCGTGCCCGGTGATCGTGACGATCCGGTCGGCCCCGAGCCGGGCGGCGGTATCGAGAACATGCTGCAATAGGCTGCGCCCGGCAAGCCGGTGCAGCACCTTGGGCAGCGCCGACTTCATGCGCGTGCCCTTGCCCGCCGCCATGATCACGATATCGAGTGCCATGCGTCTTGCCCCGTCGTTCGCAAAAGCCCGGATTATCGGCGCGCTCGCGCTGTGCCTCGCGCTGCTCGCGGGCTGCAGCGTGCTGCGCATCACGTATCCGCAGGCGCCCGCGCTCGCGTACTGGATGATCGACGGCTACGTCGACTTCACGAGCGCGCAGACGACGCGCGTGCGCGAGAACATCGGACAGGTCTACGCCTGGCACCGGACGACGCAGCTGCCGGTCTACGCGACGCTGCTGCGGCGCGCCCGCACCGAGATCGCCGCCGACGTGACGCCGGCCCAGGTCTGCGGCTGGGCGGACACGCTGCAGGCGCAGGCGAACACGACGCTCGACCAGGCGCTGCCGGCGATCGCCGAGACCGCGCTCACGCTCGACGCGAAGCAGCTCGACCACGTGCAGGGCCGGTTCGACAAGACGAACGCGAACTTCCGCGACGACTACATGCAGCCCGATCGCGACGACCGGCTCGAGGCGTCCGTCAAGCGCACGGTCGGCTGGATGGAGACGCTCTACGGCAGCGTCGACGACAGGCAGCGCGAGTTCATCGCGCGCGAGCTGCGCGCCTCGCCGTTCGACGCCGAGCTCTGGTTCGCCGAGCGCATCGCGCGCCAGCAGGCGCTGCTGCAGACGCTGCGCCGCCTGCTGCGCGACGGCGCGAGCGCAGCGCAGATGCAGGCCGCGCTGCGCGCCCATGCCGACGACCTGCAACGCTCGCCGAACCCGGCGATGCGCGCCCAGCAGGAGCGCCTGCGGCGCTACGGCTGCCAGCTCGGCGCGCGCCTGCACAACGGCACGACGGCCAAGCAGCGCCAGGACGCGGCCGAGCGGCTCAAGGGCTGGGAAGAAGACCTGCGCGCGCTGGCCGCGGAACCGAAGAACGCGCCCGGGCCGCCGCCGACCTGACGCTTCGCGCGCCCCGCCGG
>JAYRNW010000107.1:0-35020 GCA_041911995.1 Casimicrobiaceae bacterium
GCCCACCGGTACTGGTTCCAGCCTTAGATCAACCGTAACCCCAACCGCCCCGCTATGTTGGCCCGCCACCGCGCCACGACGACGTCGACGAAGAAGCGCATCGGCCCGGCGCCGTCGATGCGCGCCGCCTCGGCCAGCTCGTCCGGGATCGTCAGGAAGAACTGCCGGAACAGGAACGTGGCCGTCGCCGACGCGATCAGCGGCACCGTCAGCCCGGCGTAGGTGTCGAGGAGCCCAAGGTCCGACACGACCTTGAACGTCGGCAGGATGCGGACCTCGACCGGCAGCATCAGCGTGACGAAGATCATCCAGAAGACGAGCGAGCGCAGCGGGAAGCGGAAGTAGACGATCGCGAACGCCGACAGCAGCGAGATCGCGATCTTGCCGATCGCGATCACCAGCGCCGACACCAGGCTGTTCACCATCATCCGGCCCACCGGGGCCGCCGACAGCCGCTCCGAGCCCGCCGTCAGCACCTGCGCGTAGTTGTCGACGAGTTGCGCGCCCGGCGTCATCGGCATCGGCGACTGCAGCACCTCCTCCGCGGTCAGCGTCGACGCGACGAACGTCACGTACAGCGGCAGCGCGACGACCGCCACGCCCAGCAGCAGCACCAGGTGCGAGACGACGGTCAGCCAGGGGCGGTTCTCGATCATTGCCGAAGAAATCCTTTCACAAAGAGGCGCAGAGACGCAGAGAAACCATTGTCCGGCTTCCTCTGCGCCTCTGTGCCTATTTGTGCAATCGACATCTCAGTACTGGACCTTCTTCTCGACGAAGCGGAACTGCACGACCGTCAGCGTGATGAGCACCGCCATCAGCACGACCGACTGCGCGGCCGACCCGCCGAGGTCGAGCCCCTTGAAGCCGTCGTTGTAGACCTTGAACACCATGATCTCGGTCGCCCGCGCCGGCCCGCCGCCGGTGGCCGCGTCGACGATCGCGAACGTCTCGATGAACGCGTAGATGATGTTGATCACCAGCAGGAAGAACGTCGTCGGCGACAGCAGTGGGAACACGATCGTCGCGAATCGGCGCACCGGGCCGGCGCCGTCGATCGCCGCGGCCTCGATCAGCGACTTCGGGATCGACTGCAGCCCCGCGAGGAAGAACAGGAAGTTGTACGAGATCTGCTTCCACACGGCGGCGACGATGATCAGGATCAGCGCGTCGGTGCCGTCGAGCAGCGGGTTCCAGTCCACGCCCATCCGCGTCAGCCAGTGCGCGACCAGCCCGAGCGTCGGGGAGAACAGGAACAGCCAGAGCACCGCGGCGACCGCCGGCGCCACCGCGTACGGCAGGATCAGCAGCGTCTTGTAGGCGGTCGCCGCGTGAATGATGCGGTCGGCGAACGCGGCCAGCACCAGCGAGATCGACAGCCCGAGCACGGTCACGGCGACCGAGAAGATCGCGGTGATCCGGATCGAGTTGACGTAGTCCTCGTTGCGGAACAGGTCGCGGAAGTTGTCGAACCAGACGAACTCGGTGTGCGCGCCGAACGCGTCCTGCAGCAGCATCGACTGCCACAACGCCTGGCCGGCGGGCCAGAAGAAGAAGACGACGGTGATCGCGATCTGCGGCGCGACCAGCACGTACGGCAGCCAGCGTGACTGGAAGCGCGCGCGCTTTTCCATCGCTAGCGGGTCTTCGAACCGAGGCCGCGTCGAACGGGCACGACCGACAACGCGGAAAGAAGGTGGTGCAACTCGAGGACTCGATGCGGTGTCACGAAGCCGGAGGCGCCCCGCCGGGATGAGCGGCGCGGAGCGACGCTCGATCCCGGCGAGTTAGTGCGGGCGGCGCAGCCGCCGCCGCACTAACCTTTGTTCGCCTTGTTGAACTTCTCGATGATCTCGTTGCCGCGCTTGGCGCCATCCGCGACCGCCTGCTCCGGCGACTTCTTGCCGGCGAGCGCGGCCTCGAGCTCCTCCTGGATCGCGTCGCGCACCTGCACGAAGTTGCCGAGCCGGACGCCGCGCGAGTTCTTCGTCGTCTTGACGATCATCTGCTCGACCGACACGTTGGTGCCGGGGTTCTTGTCGTAGAAGCCGGACTTCTTCGTGATCTCGTAGGCGGCCATCGTGATCGGCAGGTAGCCGGTCTGCTGGTGCCACTCGGCCTGGATCTCCGGCTGCGACAGGAACGTGAAGAACTTCGCGACGCCCTTGTACTCCTCGGGCTTCTTGCCGTTCATCACCCACAGCGACGCGCCGCCGATGATCGAGTTCTGCGGCGCACCCGGCGCGTCCGGGTAGTACGGCAGCGGCGCGATGCCGAACTGGAACTTCGCGTTGCGCTTGATGTTCGCGTACGCGGCCGAGCTCGACGTCAGCATCGCGCACTCGCCGGAGAAGAACTTCGACTCGGCCTCGTTGGTGCGGCCGCCGTAGGTGAAGTAGCCCTTCTTCGACCAGTCGACGAGGTTTGCGACGTGCTTGATCTGCAGCGGGTTGACGATCTCGAGCTTCGCGTCGGAGCCGGCGAAACCGTTCTGCTTCGACGCGAACGGCAGGTCGTGCCAAGCGCTGAAGTTCTCGAACTGCACCCACGACGGCCAGCCGGTCGTGTAGCCGCACTTCTCGCCGGCGACCTTGAGCTTGGCGGCCGCGGCCGCCACGGCCGGCCACGTCTTGGGCGGGTTGGCGGGATCGAGGCCCGCCTTCTGGAACGCGTCCTTGTTGTAGTAGAAGACGGCCGTCGAGCTGTTGAACGGGAACGACAGCATCTGGCCGAGCGGCGTCGAGTAGTAGCCGGCCACCGCCGGGATGTACGCCTTCGGGTCGAACTTCTGCCCGCCGATCGCCATCACCTCGTACACCGGCTTGATCGCCTTGCCGGACGCCATCATCGTCGCCGTGCCGACCTCGAAGATCTGCACGACGTGCGGCGGGTTGCCCGCGCGCGTCGCGGCGACCAGCGCCGCCATCGACTCCGGATACGTGCCCTTGAACACCGGGACGACCTTGTATTCCTTCTGGCTGTCGTTGAACCGCTTCGCGAGGTCGCCGACGCGGTCGCCCAGCGCACCGGTCATCGAATGCCAGAGCTGGATCTCGGTCTGCGCGCTCGCGGAAAGCGCGAAGCCTGCGAGCGCGACGGCCAGCGCGGCGCGTGCCACGCCGTGGACGGAATGCTTCATGGAACCTCCCTCGTGGATCGGTGGATCGGCCAAACGGGCAGTCTGCCTCTGCTTTGTGACGATTATATGGGCAAATGCCGGCGCGGGGGCCCGCGAGGGCCTCCGTCCGGCGGGTCCGCAAGGAGGATGGCGGCCGGCGCGCGCGTGCGCGCCGGTCGCCCTAGTCGGCGTGCCCGGGCGCGGGCGCGTGGTGTCCCGCCGGCAGCGGCGGCGGGGCGTTGACGTCGATGCCGTGGGCCTCGATGTGCGCGCGGCGCGCCACCAGCGAGTAGGCGACCGGCACGACGAACAGCGTCAGCAGCGTGCCGAACGCCATGCCGCCGACGATCACCCAGCCGATCTGCGTCCGCGACTCGGCGCCGGCGCCGTGCGCGAGCGCGAGCGGCAGCGCGCCCAACACCATCGCGCCGGTCGTCATCAGGATCGGGCGCAGCCGCAGCGTCGCCGAGTCGACGATCGCCGTCATCAGGTCCTCGCCCTTCGCGCGCAGCTGGTTCGCGAACTCGACGATCAGGATGCCGTGCTTGGTGATGAGGCCGACCAGCGTGATGAGCCCGACCTGGCTGTAGATGTTGAGCGTGCCGCCGGTCAACCACAGCACGAACAGCGCGCCGGTCATCGACAGCGGCACCGACAGCATGATGACGAACGGGTGCGCGAAGCTCTCGAACTGCGCCGACAGCACTAGGTAGATGAAGAACAGCGCCAGCACGAACGTGAAGTAGATCTCGCTGCCCGACGCGCGGAACTCGCGCGACTGCCCGTCGAGGCCGGTCTGCGCCGTCGGCGGCAGCGCGCGCCGCGCGGCATCGTCCATCGCCTTCAGCGCCTCGTCGATCGTGTAGCCGGGCGCCAGCGTGCCGGTCACCTTCACCGAGCGCAGCCGGTTGAAGTGGTTGAGCGACTGCGGGGCCACGCCCTCCTTGACGTCGACGAGGTTGGCGAGCTGCACCATGCCGCCGTCGCGCGCGCGGACGTAGATCTCGCTGATGTCGGCCGGCGTCGTGCGGTCGAGCGGCGCCACCTGCACGATGACGTCGTACTGCTCGCCGTCGCGCTTGAAGCGCGTGACCTGGCGGCCGCCCAGCATCGTCTCCAGCGTGCGGCCGACCGTGTCGACGTTCACGCCGATGTCGCCCAGCTTGTCGCGGTTGATGTTGACGCGCACCTCCGGCGTGTTGAGCCGCAGGTCGATCTGCAGGTTCTGCACGCCGGGGAACTTGCGCGCCTCGTCGAGGAAGCGGTCGACGACGCGCTGCAGCTCCGGATACGGCACCTGCGACATGATCACGTACTCGATCGGCGTCGACCGGAAGCTCTGGCCGAGCGACGGCGGGTTGATCGGGAACGCGAGCGCGCCGGGGATGGACGCGAACTTCGGCCGCAGGTCGTCGGCGATCTGCTGCTGCTTGCGCGTGCGCTCCTCCCACGGCTTCAGCCGCAGCACCGCGTTGCCGTCGACGACCGTCGGGAAGCCGGAGATGCTGGTGAACGCGAACGTCTCCGGCACGGCGGCGTAGAACTCCTCGATCGGCTTGATCTGGTCCGACGTGTACTGCGGCGTCGAGCCCTGCGGCGCGGTGACGATGCCGAAGATCACGCCGCGGTCCTCGACCGGCGTCAGCTCCGACTTCAGCGCCATGAACAGCACGCCGCCCGCGGCGAGCGTCGCGAGCCAGCCCACGCCCACCACCCAGCGCGCGTGCAGCGCGGCCGTGAGCAGGCGCCGGTACGCCTCGGTGAACGCGTCGAAGCCGGCCTCGATCTTGTTGTAGATCCACGAGTGCTTCGCCTGGTGGCGCAGCAGCAGCGAGCACATCATCGGCGTCAGCGTCAGCGCGATGAAGCCGGAGACCAGCACGGCGCCGGCCAGCGTCAGCGCGAACTCGATGAACAGCCGGCCGGTGCGCCCGGTCGCGAAGGCGAGTGGCGCGAACACCGACGTCAGCGTCAGCGTCATCGCGATGACGGCGAAGGCGATCTCCTTGCTGCCCTGCATCGCCGCCTCCTTGCGCGGCATGCCCTCCTCGATGTGCCGGAAGATGTTCTCCAGCACGACGATCGCGTCGTCGACGACGAGGCCGATCGCGAGCACCATCGCGAGCAGCGTCAGCGTGTTGATCGTGAAGCCGAAGAAGTACATCAGCGCGAACGCGCCGATCAGCGACACCGGGATGGTCACGATCGGGATGATCGTCGCGCGGAGGCTGCGCAGGAAGAAGAAGATCACGAGCACGACCAGCAGGATCGCCTCGGCGACCGTCCGGAACACCGACGCGATCGAGCGGTCGATGAACACCGACGTGTCGTACGCGACGACCAGCTTCATGCCCGGCGGCAGGTTCTCGTTGATCTTGTCGACCTCGGCGCGCACCGCGTTCGAGAGCTCGAGCGGGTTGGCCACCGCCTGCTTGATGACGCCGATGTTGAGCGACGGCTTGCCGTTGTAGCGGGAGATCGACCGCTCGTCGAGCGCGCCGATGGCGACGGTGCCGACGTCGCGGATGCGCACCGGGTAGCCGCCGACGTTGGCGACGATGATCTGGCCGAACTGCTCGGGCGTCTGCAGGTCGGTCTCGGCGACGACCGTGAACTCGCGCGTCGTCGACTCGATGCGGCCGGCCGGGATCTCGGCGTTCTGGCGGCGGATCGCGTCCTCGACGTCCTGCACGGTGAGCCGGTAGCCGGCCAGCCGCGTGCGGTCGATGTTCACGCGCATCGACACCTGCCGCTCGCCGAAGATCCGCACGTCGGCGGCGCCGGGCAGCACCGACAGCCGCGGCTTGATGTAGCGGGCGACGTAGTCGGACGCCTGCAGCGGCGTCTGCGCGCCGGCCTGCACCGAGATGTAGATCACCGGGAACGAGTCGGCCTCGACCTTCGCGATGACCGGCTCGTCGACGGCGTCCGGCAGCTTGGCGCGCACGCGCGCCACCTTGTCGCGCACGTCGGCGGCCGCCGAGTCCGGGCTGCGCGTCAGCGTGAAGCGGACGTTGATGTTGCTGCGCTCCGACCGGCTCTGCGACGTCATGATCTCGACGCCCTCGATGCCCGACAGCGAATCCTCGAGGACCTTCGTGACCTGCGACTCGACGACCTCGGCCGACGCGCCGCGGTACGTCGTGTTGACGCTGACCACCGGCTCGTCGATGCGCGGGTACTCGCGCACCGACAGCCGCTGGTACGAGATCAGCCCGACGAGCAGGATGATGAGCGACAGCACGGTGGCGAACACCGGCCGCTTGATGCAGATCTCGGGCAACGTCATGGCACGGTCTCCCCGCGGGGACCGGCGTCAGCTCTTGGGCGGGCGCGGTGTCGGGCTGTCGGCCTTCGCCGCGGCCCCCTCGGGCACGGGCTGGCCGGATCCGCCGGCGCCGGCCACCGGCGCACCCGCCGGTCCGTTCGCGGCGGCCGGTGCGCCCTTGCCGGCTTCGGCGCCGGCCACCTTCACGGCGGCGCCGTCGCGCAGCTTCAGGTGACCGGCGGTGACCACGCTGTCGCCCGGCACGAGTCCGGCGGTCACCTCGACCATGCCGTCGCGACGCTGCCCGGTCTCCACCTTGACGCGCGCGACCTTGCCGTCGGCCACGCGGAAGACGAACTGCTCGGTACCCTGCGGCATCAGCGCCTGCTCGGGCACGACCATCGCTTCCGCCTGCTCGCGCGTGATGAGGCGCACGCGCGCGAACATCCCCGGCCGCAGCGTCGTGTCCTGGTTGCGCACCTGCGCGCGGATGACGACCGAGCGCCCCGCCGCGTCGATCAGCGGGTTCACGGCGACCACCTTGCCGTCGTACGCGTTGCCGGGCATCGCGTCGAGCATGACCTGCAGCGACTGGCCGACCTGCACCTGCCGCAGGTACGTCTCGGGCACGCGGAAGTCGACCTTCAGCGGGTCGATCGCCTCGAGGTTCACGAGGTCCGCGCCTTCCTTCACGTAGTCGCCCACCGACACCGACCGCAGCCCGATGATGCCGGCGAACGGCGCCTTGATCTCGGTCTTGGCGAGCTTGGCTTCGGCGAGCTGCAGCGCGGCCTCGGCGACCTTCAGGTTGTTCTCCGCCTCGTCGCGCGCCTGCCCGGAGATGAAGCTGCGCTTGGCCAGGTCGACCGCACGGTCGAACTTCGCCTTGGCCAGCGTGAGGTTGGCCCGCGCCTGCTGCACCTCCGCCAGCGGGATGGCCGGATCGAGCTTGACCAGCGGCGCGCCCTTCGCAACGCGCTGGCCTTCCTGGAACGTGATCTCGGCGATGCGCCCCGCCGACTCCGGACGCAGCGTCACCGACTCGTCCGAGCGCAGGCTGCCCACGGCGGTGATGGTCTGCGGCATCGACGCCTTCGCGACCTTGATCGCCTCGACGGCGGTGGGCGGCGGGCCGCCGGCCTGTCCGGTCGGTGCGCCCGGCCCGCCCTTGGCCTGGCCGGGCATCGCGCCACCCGGCGCGCCGCCGGACGGCCCCGGCGCCGCGCGCTGCGTGCCGAACCAGAACCCGCCGCCGGCGGCGGCCAGCACGACGACGACCACGGCAACGGTGACAGCGGCTCTGTTCATGGGCTCGAAACGACCTCGCGGCGTGCGCGGCGGGCGCGCCGCGGGCGGCACCCCGGCAGCGGGCACAAACGCGCATTATGCGCGCAGCCCCCATGCGGCGCCAAACGGCCGCGCGGCGGCCGCGCGCCCCGGCCGCTGTTGCTAGAATCCGTCGGATCGCTCGCCATGCGTGGAGTTCCCGGTGCCCGCCCTGTTACAGAGTGTTACCAAAATCCTCGCTCGCCGGACCGGCGCCGCGGCCCTCGCGCTCGTCGCCGGCGTCGCGGTCGCGACGTCCGCCGTCGCGCAGGGCCCCGCCTATCCGACGAAGCCGGTGAAGATGGTCGTGCCGTTTCCGCCCGGCGGCTCGCTGGACGTCACCGGGCGGCTGATCGCGCAGAAGCTGTCGGAAGCATGGGGCCAGTCGGTGGTCGTGGAGAACAAGCCCGGCGCCGGCGGCAACATCGGCGCCGACTTCGTCGCCAAGTCGCCGCCCGACGGCTACACGATCCTGATGGGCGCGCTGTCGACGCACGCCGTCAACCCGAGCCTGTACAAGACGATGCCGTACGACGCGGCGAAGGACTTCGCGCCGATCACGCTGATCGCGATCACGCCCAACGTCCTCGTCGTGAACGCGAGCCTGCCGGTGAACAGCGTGAAGGAGTTCCTCGCGTACGCGAAGGCCAACCCGGGCAAGCTCGCGTTCGGCTCCGGCAGCAACGGCAGCGCCGGGCATCTCGCCGGCGAGCTCTTCAAGGTCGAGACGGGCAGCGACGCCGTGCACATCCCGTTCAAGGGCGGCGCGCCGGCGACGCAGGCGCTGCTCGCCGGCGACACGCAGTTCATGTTCGACAACCTCGCCAACGCGATGCCGCAGGTCAAGGCCGGCAAGCTGAAGGCGCTGGCCGTGACCACCTCCAACCGCTCGCAGCTGGTGCCCGACCTGCCGACGATGTCCGAGGCGGGCCTCCCCGGCTTCGACATCTCGACGTGGTACGGCTTCTTCGCGCCGGCCGGCACGCCGCCCGCGGTCGTCGCGAAGTGGAACGCCGACGTCGCGAAGATCCTGAACGCGCCCGACGTGCGCGCGAAGCTCGTGGCCGACGGCGCCGAGCCCGCGCCGGACACGCCCGAGCACTTCGCGCAGTTCATCGCGAAGGAGCTCGCGAAGTACGCGAAGATCGTCAAGGCGTCGGGCGCGAAGGTCGACTGACGGCCGCACGGCGGAAGACTTCGTGAACCGCGAAGAGCACGGAGAACCCAGGAGGACTTCGATGATCCGCACCGCCATCCGCGCAGTCGCCGCCGCCGCGATCGCCACGTTCGCCGCGCTCGCGCCGGCGCAGACCGCGTTCCCGACGAAGCCGATCCGCATCGTCGTGCCGTTCCCGGCGGGCGGGGCGACGGACATCCTGGCGCGCGCCGTCGCGCAGAAGCTGACGGAGACCACCGGACAGTCGGTCGTCGTCGACAACCGGCCCGGCGCCGGCGGCAACATCGGGGCGGAGCTCGTCGCCAAGAGCCCGCCCGACGGCTACACGCTGCTGATGGGCACGGTCGGCACGCACGCGATTAACCCGAGCCTGTACCCGAAGATGCCGTACGACCACGTGAAGGACTTCGCGCCGGTGATCCTCGTCGCGGGCGTGCCCAACGTGCTCGTCGTCAACCCGTCGTTGCCGGTGAACTCCGTGCAGGAGCTCATCGCCTACGGCAAGGCGAATCCGGGCAAGCTCAACTTCGCGTCGTCGGGCGCCGGCACGTCGATCCACCTGTCCGGCGAGCTGTTCAAGACCATGACCGGCGTGCAGATGACGCACGTACCGTACAAGGGAAGCTCGCCCGCGCTCACCGACCTCATCGGCGGACAGGTTCAGCTCATGTTCGACAACCTGCCGCCCTCGCTGCCGCACATCAAGGCCGGCAAGCTGCGCGCGCTCGCGGTAACGAGCGCCCAGCGCGCATTGGCGCTGCCGGACGTCCCGACCGTCGCCGAGGCCGGCCTGCCCGGATTCGAGGCGTCGTCGTGGTTCGGGCTGCTCGCGCCCGCCGGCACGCCGAAGGACGCGATCGCGAAGATCAACGGCGAGGTCGCGAAGTGGCTCGCGACGCCCGAGGCGAAGGAGAAGCTCGCGTCGCAGGGCGCGATCGTCGCGCCGGGCCTGGCGCCCGAGGACTTCGCGCAGCACATCGCCGCCGAGACGGCGAAGTGGCAGAAGGTCGTCAAGGATTCCGGTGCAAAAGTAGAGTAGACGGACGCGAATTCAAGGGTCAGAGCCGTAATCGCAATTAAGGGTCAGAGCCGTAACAAGCACACCGGACCGTGCGCAGTCCACGACGGGTCCATTGGTTACGGATCTGACCCTTACGATTTCAATCGGAGCGCGTCACGCTCCACGCGAGCACGGCCCAGCCGGCCAGGAAGGCGACGCCGCCGACGGGCGTGACGGCGCCCAGGCCGCGGATGCCGGTGAGCGCCAGCGCGTAGAGGCTGCCCGAGAAGAGCACGATGCCGGCGGCGAACAGCCAGCCGGCCGCCGCGAGGCCGCGACGGGCGGGCCAATGCAGCCGCAGCAGCCCGACGCCCGCGAGGCCGAGCGCGTGCCACGCCTGGTACTGCACGGCGGTCTGCCAGGCGGCCGCCATCTCCGGCGCGAGCCGGCCGCGTAGCGCATGCGCGCCGAACGCCCCCGCCGCGACGGCGACGAACATCGCGGCGGCGGCCAGCGCCAATGCGACGCGGGCCGTCATTTGGCCTCGGATGCCATTAGAATTCCGGTTCGAGCCGCCATCGCACAACAGGATACCAACATGCCCATCGAACGCCGCCACGTCGGCAAGCGCCTGTCCGAAGCCGTCGTGTTCACGCCCGGCAACGAGCGCCTCGTCTACCTCGCCGGACAGGTGGCCGAGGACCGGTCGGCGGACGTGACGACGCAGTCGCGGCAGGTGCTGGCGGCGATCGACCGGTTGCTCGCCGAGGTCGGCAGCGACAAGACGCGCCTCTTGTCCGCGACGATCTTCCTGCCGGACATGGCCGACTTCCCCGCGCTCAACGCCGTGTGGGAGGCCTGGGTCGTGCCCGGCCAGACGCCCGCGCGCGCGACCGTCGAGGCCGCGCTCGCGCACCCCGACTACAAGGTCGAGATCCAGGTCGTCGCCACCGCGCCGGCCTGACGAACGACGGAAGGCTCCGATGAACAACCTGTCCCCCCAGGCGATCGTCGCCGCCACCGCGCGGCGCGACGCCGCGCCTGCGCCCACCACCGCCGCCACGCTGCCCGTGACGCGCGGGATGTTCGACGAGCTGATGGTGCGCTGCTACGCGCCCGCCACGTTCGTGCCCGTGCGCGGCGAGGGCTCGCGCGTGTGGGACCAGGACGGGAAGATGTACGTCGACTTCACGGCCGGCGTGGCCGTGACCTCGCTCGGCCACTGCCACCCGGCGATGATCCGCGCGCTGACCGAGCAGGCGTGCACGCTGTGGCACGTGTCGAACTGGTTCACCAACGAGCCGGCGCTGCGGCTCGCCAAGCGCCTCGTCGACCACACGTTCGCCGAGCGCGTCTTCTTCTGCAACTCCGGCGCCGAGGCCAACGAGGCGGCGCTGAAGCTCGCGCGCCGCTACGCGCACGACCGCCACGGCGATAAGAAGATTCGCGTGATCTCGACGGTCAACAGCTTCCACGGCCGCACGCTGTTCACGGTCACCGCCGGCGGCCAGGCGAAGTACGCGTCGGGGTTCGGCCCCAACCCGGCCGGCATCGTGCACATCGCGTACAACGACGTCGCGGCGCTCGAGCGCGAGTTCGCCGACCACGGCGAGGAAACCTGCGCGGTCATCCTCGAGCCGATGCAGGGCGAGGGCGGGATGACGCCCGGCACGCCGGAATTCCTGCAGGCGGCGCGGCGGCTGTGCACGGCGCACGGCGCGCTGCTGATCCTGGACGAGATCCAGAGCGGCATGGGCCGCACCGGCGCGCTCTTCTCGTACATGCAGAAGGGCATCGTCCCCGACATCCTGACCAGCGCCAAGGGGCTGGGCGGCGGCTTTCCGGTCGGCGCGCTGTTGACGACCACCGAGGTCGCGAGCGCGTTCGGCGTCGGCGTCCACGGCACGACGTACGGCGGCAACCCGCTCGCCTGCGCGGTCGCGGGCGCGGTGTTCGACATCGTCAACACGACCGAGGTGCTGGACGGCGTGAAGGCGCGGCACGCGCTGTTCATGGAGGGGCTGAAGGCGATCAACGCGCGGCGCCGCGTCTTTTGCGACCTGCGCGGCGAAGGCGTGTGGCTGGGCTGCGAGCTCGACGCGCCGTGGAAGGGCAAGGCGATGGACGTCGTGCGCGCCGGCGCCGAGGCCGGCGTCATGGTGCTCGTCGCGGGCCCCGACGTCGTGCGCATCGCGCCGTCGCTCGTCATCTCGTTGGACGAGATCCTCGAAGGCCTCGCGCGGCTGGAAACCGCGCTGGGGCGCGCGCTGGCGTAGCGCGGGGCGGGGGTGGTCGCGGACCGACGCAGACGCGCCGAGTCAGCCGATCTCCGCTGCGCCGCGGCCTGCCGTCGTGATCGGACCTGCCGCCTCCCCCGGCCGGCGGCACGCTACTCGACGCGCGCGCCGGACGCCTTGATCACCGGCAGCCAGCGCTGATTCTCGGCGGCGACGAACGCCGCGAACTCCCCCGGCCCGCGCTCGGAGACCGGGGTTCCCGCCTCCGCGAACTTCTTCCGCACGTCGGGCCGCGCGAGCGTCTTCGCGAGCTCCGCGGCCAGCCGCGCGACGATCTCGCGCGGCATTCCGGGCGGCCCCATGAGCCCCTGCCAGCCCGCGGTCTCCAGCTCGACGAACCCGGCCTCGCGCATCGTCGGCACGTCGGGCAGCTGCGCGTCGCGCTCCGCCCCCGTGACGGCGAGCGCGCGCAGCTTGCCCGCCTTGACCTGCGGCGTGAGCACCGCGCCCACGTCGATCATGATGTGCGTCTGTCCCGCGATGAGGTCGGCGAGCGCGGGCGCGGAGCCCTTGTACGGCACGTGCGTCATCCTCGTGCCGGCCACCATGTTGACGAGCTCGCCGTTCAGGTGCGTGATCGACGCGTTGCCGCCCGAGGCGAAGTTGACCTTGCCGTCGTTGGCCTTCGCCCACACGACGAACTCGCGCATCGTGCGCGGCGGCAGCGCGACCGGGACCGCAGCGACGAAGTACGTCGAGACGATCTGCCCGATCGCCGTGAAGTCGCGCACCGGGTCGTACGGCCGCGGCTGCATCATGTTCGGCGCGAGCGCGAACGGGCCGATGTTGGCGAGGACGAGCGTATAGCCGTCCGGCGCCGCCTTCGCGACCTCGCCCGCCGCGAGCACGCCGGCCGCGCCCGGCTTGTTCTCGACGACGACGGGCTGGCCCAGTCCTTCGGAGAGCCCCTGCGCGATCAAGCGCGCCGTGAAGTCGATGCCCCCGCCCGGCGGAAAGCCGACCACGAGCCGGATGGGCTTGGCGGGGTAGGCCTGGGCGTGCGCCGCGGCGGCGAGGGCGCAGGCGGCAAGCGCGGCGGCGCAGCCGGCGATACGGCGAACGAGGCGGGCGAGGGTCACGGGCGATCCGGCGGCGGGAGGGGAAGGCGGCATCGTCGCGGGCGCCCGCCGCCGCGTCAACGGTGCGCGGCCCCCTCGCCGCCGCCGGCCGGCCCCGATCACGCCGACGGACGGCAGCGCCGCCCCTTGCGGCCGCGACATGAACGCGTTAACGTATACGTTATTGCGTTCGTACAGCCCTCCCTCCGGGAGTCCCTGCCGCTTCCCCCGCCATGGCCGTCGCCGCCGCCCCGAGCCCCGCCACGTCCGCCCTCCCGATCGCGCCGGAGTCGCTCGCGTTCGTCGGCGCCGGGCTCGTGCGTCCCGAGTGCGTGCTCGCCACGCGCGCCGGCGCGCTGTACACGGCCGACTGGCGCGGCGGGGTCGCCGTGACCGGGCCGGGCGGCGCGTCCACGCTGATCGCCGCCGCGTCTGGCGCGCCCCGCGCCATGCGTCCGAACGGCATCGCGCTGCGCGCCGACGGCAGCTTCCTGCTCGCCGACCTCGGCGAGACCGTCGGCGGCGTGTACGCGCTCGCGCGCGACGGCTCGGTCCGGCCGTTCCTCGAGGCGGTCGACGGCGCGAGCCTCCCGCCGACCAACTTCGTGTTCGAGGACGACCGCGCGCGCGTGTGGATCACCGTGAGCACGCGCCGCGTGCCGCGCGCGGCCGCCTACCGCGCCGACGTCGCCGACGGCTTCGTCGTCGTCGCCGACGCGCGCGGCGCCCGCATCGTCGCCGATGGCCTGGGCTACACCAACGAGGCGATGCTTTCGCCCGACGGCGCCTGGCTGTACGTGAACGAGACTTTCGCGCGGCGGCTCACGCGCTTCCGCGTCGCGCCCGACGGCGCGCTCCACGGCCGCGAGACCGTGACGACCTTCGGCCACGGTACTTACCCGGATGGCCTCGCGTTCGACGCGCAGGGCCACGCGTGGATCACCAGCATCGTCAGCAACCGCGTGCTGCGCGTGGCGCCCGACGGCGCGGCGGCGGTCGTGCTGGAAGACGCCGACCCCGCCCACGTGCAGTGGTGCGAGGACGCGTACCTCGCCGGCGGGCTCGGGCGCCCGCATCTCGACCGCGCCGCCGGCCGCGTGCTGCGCAACATCTCGAGCCTCGCCTTCGGCGGGCCCGACCTCGCGACCGCGTACCTGGGGTGCCTGCTGGGCGACGCGATCGCGTGCTTCCGCGCGCCGGTCGCCGGCCATCCGCCCTTTCACTGGACGTACTGAGATGCGGCGCCTCCCGCGCGCACCGCGCGCGCTGCCCACCGAGCCGCCCTCGTGCGCGGGCCGAAGGCCAGGCTCGCAGAGCGCGTCCGCGCGCGAAGGCGACGGCCGACGCGCAGACATCCGCACGGCGTGCCCGTCGCCGGAGGCCGTGGCGGCTCAGCCCCTCGGGGCGGCCCTTCGGAGCTGACATGCGCACCGAACCCGACGCGCGGAAGCGCAAGGCCGCCGCCGGCGGCGCCGGGCGCAAGTCCCCGGCGCGCCCCGTCGCCCGGTCTGCGGGCGTCGAGCCGCGTGCGTCGCGCGTCGAGCAGGCGTACGCGACGATCCGCCGCCGCATCCTCGACAACGTCTACCCGCCAGGCCACCAGGCGCTCGAGAGTGCGCTGGCCGACGAACTCGGCATCAGCCGGACGCCGGTGCGGGAGGCGCTGATCCGCCTGGCGCACGAGGGCCTCGTCGACATCGTTCCGCGGCACGGCATGCGCGTGCTTCCGGTGTCGCCGACCGACATGAGCGAGATCTACGCCGTGCTGTCGGCGCTCGAGTCGGCGGCGGCCGAGGCCCTCGCGCTGCGGCGACCGACCGACGCCGAGTTGAAGCCGCTGGTCGAGGCGACGCGCGCCATGGCGCGTGCGCTGAAGGCCGACGACCTCGAGTCGTGGGCGGCCGCGGACGAGCGCTTCCACCAGGGGCTGGTCGAGCTCGCCGGCAACCGGACGCTGGTCGACGCGGTCGCCCGGCTCGCCGACCGCGTCCACCGCGCGCGCATGTTCACGCTGCGGCTGCGCCCGAAGCCCGTCAACTCGACGCAGGAGCACACGGCGCTGCTCGAGCGCATCCGCGCCGGCGACGCCGCCGGCGCCGTCGACGTCAACCGCGCGCACCGCGCGCGCGCGACCCGGGAGCTCGTCGCGATCTTCGAACGCTACCGGCTGCGGCAGATGTGAAACGGAAACCGACGTGAACGCAATCAGGACCTGGGACATCTGCGTGCTGCCCGGCGACGGCATCGGCGTCGAGGTGATCGCAGCCACCGTGCCGCTGCTGGAACGCGTCGCCCACGGCGCACCGTTCGCCTTCCGCTTCCACGAGCATCCGGCCGGCGCGCTGCACTACCGCGCGACCGGTGACGCGCTGCCCGCTTCGACGCTCGAGGCGGCACGCGCCGCCGACGCGATCCTGTTCGGCGCCATGGGCTGGCCGGAGATCCGCTACGACGACGGCACCGAGATCGCGCCGCAGCTCGACCTGCGCGTGGCGCTCGACCTTTACGCCGGGGTGCGCCCGGCGCGCGCGCTGCCCGGCATCCGCCTGCCGCTGGCGGACCCGCGCGCGCGGGAGATCGACCTCGTCGTCGTGCGCGAGTCGACCGAGGGCCTGTTCGCGTCGCGCGGCAAGGGCACGCTCGACGACGACCGCGAGGCGCGCGACACCATGGTGATCACGCGCCGCGGCTGCGAGCGCGTCCACGACTTCGCGCTGCGGCTCGCGCAGCGCCGCCGCGCGCGCGGGCGGCCCGGCCGCGTCACGTGCGTGGACAAGGCCAACGTCTTCCTGTCGATGGCGTTCTTCCGCCGGATCTTCGACGAGCGCGCCGCCGCGTTTCCCGACGTCGACGCGCGCCACCACTACGTCGACGCGACCGCGCTCGACCTCGTGCGCAAGCCGTGGGAGTTCGACGTGCTGGTCACCGAGAACATGTTCGGCGACATCCTGTCCGACCTCACCGCCGCGCTGGTCGGCGGCATGGGCATGGCGCCGTCGGGCGACGTCGGCGACCGCCACGGCCTGTTCCAGCCCTGCCACGGCTCGGCGCCCGACATCGCCGGACAGGGCAAGGCCAACCCGACCGCGACGATCCTGTCGGCGGCGATGATGCTCGACTGGCTGGCCGACCGGCACGGCGACGATGCGCTGGCCGCCGCGGCGCGCCGGATCGAGTGCGCGGTGGACGCGGCGTTCGCGCCGGGCCGGCTGGTGCCGTTCGAGCTGGGCGGTCGCGACGGGACGGCCGCGATCGCGGCGGCCGTCGCGTCCAATCTCTAGGAGACGGGCATGGGCACGCTGCGCGTCCTGGGCGTCGGCGCCGGCTACTTCAGCCAGTTCCAGTACCTGGGCTGGCGCAACATCGAAGGCGCCGACTGCGTGGGCATCGTCAACCGCGACCAGGCCAAGGCGCACGCGCTCGCACGGCGCTTCGGCATTCCCGCCGTCTACGCGAGCCTCGACGAAGGACTCGACGGGGCGCAGCCGGATCTCGTCGACATCATCACGTCGCCGGAGACGCACCGCGCCTTCGTCGCCGCGTGCGTCGCGCGCGGGATCCCGGCGATCTGCCAGAAGCCGTTCGGCGTCGACTACGCGGACGCCGTCGCCATCACGGAGCTCGCGGAAGTCGCCGGCGTCCCGCTGGTGGTCCACGAGAACTTCCGCTGGGAACCGTGGTACCGCGAGGCGAAGCGGATGATCGCCGCGGGCATGCTGGGAACCCTGCACAGCGTCGCGTTCCGGCTGCGCCCCGGCGACGGCCAGGGCCCGCGCGCATACCTCGACCGCCAGCCGTACTTCCAGCAAATGCCGCTGTTCCTCGTCAAGGAGACGGCGATCCACTGGATCGACACGTTCCGCTTCCTCATGGGCGAAGTGACCGCCGTCTACGCGGCGCTGCGGCGGGTGAACCCGGTGATCGCCGGCGAGGACGCCGGCTACATCGTGTTCGAGTTCGCCGGCGGCGCCGCGGGCCTGTTCGACGGCAACCGGTCGAACGACCACGTCGCGGCCAATCCGCGCCGGACGATGGGCGAGGCCTGGCTGGAGGGCTCCGCGGGCGTGCTGCGCCTGGACGGCGAGGCGCGGCTGTGGTGGAAGCCGCACCACGGCGACGAGCGCGAACACGCGTACGACCGCGGCCCCGACGACACGTTCGGCGGCGGCGCGTGCGAATGGCTGCAGCGGCACGTGGTGGCCCATCTTGCGGCCGGTGCCCCGCTCGAGAACACCGCGCGCGCCTATCTCGCCAACCTGCGCGTGCAGGAGGCGGTGTACCGCTCGGCCGCGACGCACCGCCGCGTCGAGCTCGCTTCGTTCGATCCGCTGCAACCGGCAGGACGGCCCGCCGGCACCGCGCCGGCTTGACCCGCAACCCCAAGGAGGACGCGCCATGCAACGCAGACAATTCGCTCGGCAGGTCATCATCGCCACCGTCATCGCGGCGGCCCTGGGCCTCGCGGCGCCCGCGCTCGCGCAGACCACGCTCAAGTTCAGTCACACCGACCAGCCGGGCGGCCTGCGCCAGAAGGCCGCGGAACTCTTCGGGCAGAAGGTCGAGCAGTACACGGGCGGCCGCTACAAGGTTCAGGTGTTCCCCGCGAGCCAGCTCGCCAACGACCCGAAGGCGGTCGAGCAGCTGCAGCTGGGCGGCATCGACTTCACGGTGAGCGGGACCGGCACCTACGCCACGCACATCCCGACGCTCAACCTGACCGCGCTGCCCTATCTCGTCGAAACCTACGACCAGGGCTGGAAGCTCTACGACGACTCGAAGTGGATGCAGGCGCAGTTCGCCAAGGGCCCGGAGAAGGGCTTCCGGTTCCTGTCGAACTTCGAGGCGGGCTTCCGCAGCATGACGACCAAGGACCCGCTCAATTCGCCGGCGGACGCCAAGGGCAAGAAGCTGCGCACGTTCCCCAACGAGATGATGCGCTGGACGCTCGAGGCGATGGGCTTCAACGTCCAGATCATGCCGCTGCCCGAGGTGTACCTCGCGATCCAGCAGGGCACGGTGTCGGGACAGGAGAACCCGGTCGACACGATCTACGCGAACAAGTTCTACGAGGTCGCGCCGTACGTCACGCTCACCCAGCACACGTACAGCCCGATCCCGCTGACGATCTCGGAAAAGACGTGGCAGAAGCTCTCGCCGGCCGACCGCGAGGCGGTCACGAAGGCGGCGAAGGAAGCGGCGGACTGGAGCCGCAGGGAAGTGCGCGCCGCCGAGAACGCGCAGATCGCGGACATGCAGGCCAAGGGAGCCAAGATCGGGCGTCCCGGCCTCGCGCCGTTCCGCGAGTCCGTGCAGCCCGCGTACGCGAAGGCGAAGGAGAAGTACGGCGCGGACGTGGACGCGATCCTGGCCGACGCCGACGCGATCCGGAAGTCCACGCCGGCCAAGTGAGGCGGCGCCTGCCGCGACGGCGGCACGGCCGCCGCGGCGCGTTGCACACGCGATGAGCGACCCCGGACTCTCTTCCGGCAACGACGGGCAGGCGCGCGCGCCGGTGTCCATACTGGCCCGGCGCGGCCGGGTCCTGCCGCCGGCGCCTCCGGCGCCGCGCGCGCTCGCGCTGTTCGGCGACGCGGTCGACTGGGCGGTCGTCGCCATCGGCGCCACGATGATCGCCCTCGTGTTCTGCAACGTGCTGCTGCACGTGATCCACAAGGACCTGGCGTGGGTGACCGAGCTCGCGGAGCTGCTGATGGTCTGGGTGACCTTCCTGGGCGGCGCCTGCGCGACGCGCCGGGGCGCCCAGATGACGATCACCGAGTTCATCGACAAGCTCCACGGCCGCGCGCGCGAAGCCGCCGACGCGGCGGTCGACGCCCTCGCGCTCGCGGTACTGGGCGCACTCGTCTGGTACGGCGGCAGCCTGGTCGTCACCGGCTGGACCAACGAGCTCACGGTGCTGCAGATCCCGATGTCCTTCCAGTACCTGGGGATGCCCGCCGGCTGCTTCGCGATGTTCGTCTGGGTCGCGTGGGATCTCGCGCGGATCGTGCGCGGCGAGTCGCGCGCGCAGCGGTGGATGGCGTAGGCCGTGCTCGCCGCCATCCTGTTCCTCGTGTTCTTCGGGCTCGCGCTCGCCGGCGTGCCGCTCCTGTACGCGCTGCTCGCCACGACGGTCGGCGTCATCGTGGTGGCGGGCCTCTCGCATCCGCTGGAGACGATCTTCCTGTCGTTCATCGGCGGCGTCGAGCCGTTCATCCTGATCGCGGTGCCGCTGTTCATCTTCGCCGGCGAGATCCTGTCGTCGGGTGGCGTGGGCCGCCGCATCGTCGACTTCGCCAAGGCGCTGCTGGGCTTCCTGCCCGGCGGGCTCGGCGTGGTCACCGTCGCCTCGTGCCTGATGTTCGGCGGCGTGTCGGGCTCGGCGATCGCGGACACCGCCGCGATCGGATCGCTGGTGATTCCGGCGATGATCCAGCGCGGATACTCGCGCGGCTTCGCCGCGGCGCTGCTCGCGGTGGCGGGCACGCTGGCGTTGCTGATGCCGCTGTCGATTCCGTTCCTCGTCTATGCGTTCATCTCCGGCGTGTCGATGCGCCAGCTGTCGATGGCGGGCGTCGTGCCCGGCCTCATTGCCGCGGCCGCGCTGATGGCCGTGTGCATGTGGCACGGCCGGCGCACCGGCTGCGACGGCGGCGAAGGGCGGCTGTCGGCGGCCGAGATCTGGCGCGCGACGCGCGCGGCCGGGCCCGCGCTGCTGATGCCGCTCATCATCGTCGGGGGCATCTGGTCCGGCTTCTTCACACCGACGGAGTCCGCGGCGGTGGCCGTCGTCTACGGCGTCGCGATCTCGCTCGCGCTCTACCGCGACATCACGGTGCGCGACCTGCCGCGCCTGCTCGTCAACGCGTTCTCGACCAGCGCGACGGTGATGCTGGTGATCGGGGCGACCGGCGCGCTCGCGTGGCTCATCACCGCCGAGCAGGTGGCCGTCCAGCTCGCCGACTGGATCCGCCTGGTGGCGAGCGAGCCGTGGATGTTCCTGCTGCTCGTCAACGTCGCGCTGCTGGTGCTCGGCATCTTCATCGAGCCGCTGCCGGCGCTGCTGCTGACCGCACCGCTGCTGCTGCCGCTCGCGCAGGCGTTCCGGATGGACCTCGTGCACCTGGGCGTGGTCATGACGGCGAACCTCGCGATCGCCCTCTACACGCCGCCGGTCGGTGGTACATTGTTCGTCGCGGCCAAGCTCGCGCACGCGGGCATCGGCGAGATCACGAAGGCGCTGTGGCCGCTGCTGGTCGCCGCCATCGCCGCGCTGTTCGTCATCACCTACGTGCCGTCGCTGACCACGGTCGTCTGGCGCCTGCTGAACTGAGGAACGCATGCTGCTCGGCTGCATCGCCGACGACCTGACCGGCGCCACGGATCTCGCGGTCAACCGCGCGCGCGAGGGACTGGCGGTCGTCCAGGTCAACGGCGTGCCGGACCCGGAACTGGCGGTGCCCGCCGCCGACGCCGTCGTGGTCGCGCTGAAGTCGCGCACGATCCCCGCCGCCGCCGCCGTCGCACAGTCGCTCGCCGCGCACGCGTGGCTCGCCGCGCGCGGCGCGCGCCGTTTCTACTTCAAGTACTGCTCGACGTTCGACTCGACGCCGCAGGGCAACATCGGCCCGGTCACCGAGGCGCTGCAGGACGCGATTGGCGCAGGCATCGCGCCGGCGACGCCGGCGTACCCGCGCAACCAGCGCACCGTCTACCGCGGCCACCTGTTCGTCGGCGACCTCCTGCTTTCCGAAACCGGCATGCGCGACCACCCGCTGACGCCGATGACCGACGCCAACCTCGTGCGCGTGCTGGCCGCGCAGACGTCGCGCAGGGTAGGGCTGGTCGGCAGCGACGCGCTCGACGCCGGCGCGGACGCCGTGCGGGCGCGGCTCGCGGCGCTGGAGCGCGACGGCTGCGCGCACGCGATCGTCGACGCGACGCGGGACGAGCACCTGACCGTCGCCGGCTCGGCCTGCGCGGACTGCGCGCTCACCACCGGCGGCGCGGGACTCGCGGTCGGGCTCGCGCGCGCGCTGCGGCCGCAAGCGGCAGGCGGTTCCGGTGGCTACGCGCGGCCTGAAGGGAAGCTCACGGTTGCCTGGCTGTCGGGCAGTTGTTCGGAGGCCACGCGCCGGCAGGTCGCCGCCGCGCTGGACGCCGCGCCGGGCATGCGCCTCGACCCGGTCGCGCTCGCCGCGGATCCGGCGCTCGCGCGGCGCATCGCCGCCGACGCGGTCGCGCACGCCGCACGCGGTCCGGTGCTCGTCTCTGCGACTGCCGAGCCCGCCGCGGTGGCCGCCGCACAGGCCGCGCTCGGTCGCGAGCGCGCGGCCGCCGTCGTCGAGGAAGCGTTCCGCGACGTTGCGCGCGCGCTGGCCGCTGGCGGCGTGCGCGCGTTCGTCGTCGCCGGCGGCGAAACGTCAGGCGCCGTCGTCGACGCGCTGTCGGTCCGCGCGCTCGCGATCGGCCCCGAGATCGACCCCGGCGTGCCGTGGACGCGCGCAGTGGGCGGCCCGCGCCTGTGGCTCGCGCTCAAGTCCGGCAACTTCGGCGCGGTCGACTTCTTCGCCAAGGCGACCGCCACGCTATGAACGAAAGCGCGCTGCGCGACGCGCTGGTCGAGCGCGGCCGCTCGCTCTACGACCGCGGCTACGCGCACGGCAGCTCGGGCAACCTGTCCGTGCGCGTCGACGACGGCATCCTCGTCACGCCGACCGGCAGCAGCCTCGGCCGGCTCGACCCGGCGCGCATCGCGAAGGTCGCGCCCGACGGCCGCGCGCTCGCCGGCGATCCGCCGTCGAAGGAGGCGTTCCTGCATCTGGCGATGTACGCGCAGCGCCCGGCGGCGCGCGCGATCGTCCACCTGCACTGCACGTGCGCGGTCGCGGTGTCCTGCCTCGTGCACGACGACCCGGCCAACGTGCTGCCACCGCTCACCGCCTATCACGTGATGCGCGTGGGCACGCTGCCGCTCGTCCCGTACCACCGGCCCGGCGACCGCGCGCTCGCGGAAGCCGTCGGGCGCCTGGCGGCCCGGCACCGCGCCGTGCTGCTCGCCAACCACGGTCCCGTCGTGTCCGGCCGTTCGCTCGACGACGCCGTCGACAGCGCCGAGGAGCTCGAGCAGACGGCGAAGCTGGCGCTGCTGCTGGCGGCGCACCGCACGGCGCCGCTCACCGCGGCGCAGGTGGCCGAACTCGAAGCGACCTTTCCGAGCTAGCGAGGCCCGTCATGTACGTCGTCGCCGTGGAATTCGTCGTCGTTGCCGCGCAGTGGGACGCCTTCCTGCCGCTGATGCTCGAGAACGCGCGCCGCTCGCGCGAGGACGAGCCGGGCTGCCGCCAGTTCGACGTGTGCGTCGACGACGCCCGGCCGAACGTCGTATTCCTCTACGAGCTCTACGACGACCGCACGGCGTTCGACGCGCACCTCGCCGCGCCGCACTTCAAGAGCTTCGCCGCCGCCACGGCGCCGATGATCGCCGAGCGCCGCATCACGACCTGGCGGCGCGCGGCGCCGTAGCGGCCGCGGCTACGCCGGCGGATGCCAGCCCGCGTCCGCCCACAGCTCGCCGCTCACCGCGGAGTTGGCGAGCATGAAGCAGATCGCGTCGGCGATCTCCTCGGGCCGGATCAGGCGCGACAGCTGCGTGAACGGCAGGATGTGCTTGCTGATGTAGTCGTCGCCCATCGCGCGCACCATCGGGGTGTCGGTGAACCCCGGATGGATGAGGCCGCAGCGCACGCCGTAGTACACCGCTTCCTTCATGATCGTCGCGGCCGCGCCTTCGAGGCCCGCCTTGGTGCTCGCGTACGAGATCTGGCCGCGGTTGCCCTGCGACGAGACGGAGCCGATGAACACGATGGCGCCCTGCATGCCTTCGGACGGCTGCCACTTCTTGAGGCCGCGCGCCGCGCGCTCCTCGGCGATCCGGCCGATCATCTCGAGCGCCCAGTACACCGGCGCGACGAGGTTCACCTCGACGACCTGCCGGAACCGCTCGACCGCATAGATGCGCGCCTTGCCCGTCTCCTTGTCCACGCGAACCGCGAGGTCGTCGCGCGTGATGCCCGCCGCCGGCACGCAAATGGTGACCGTACCGAACTCACCCGAGATCGCGTCGAACACCGAACGGCGGAACGCGTCGTCGGTGGTGTCGCCGCGGAAGGGAATCGCCACGCGCCGGCCGGCCTGCTTGTTGACGTCGGCGGCGACGTCCTCGATCGCCTCGCCCATGTCGACGAGCGCCATGCCCCGCACGTCGCGCTTCGCCATGTTGACCGCGACCGCGCGCCCGATGCCGCTGGCGGCGCCCGTAATGACTGCTACCTTGCCTCCGAATTCCATGAACGCTCCCCGCGGTTATGGTGCACCGCAGCATTCTAGCGCTTTTCGGCGGCCGCCTCGCGGGATTTTTTGCGACCCAAGGTTGATTCAGGTCAGTCGGACGGCGCAATCCGCCGCCACCGCGGCAGGTATTGCGCCTCCGCGTCGAACGATCGTTCTATTTGCGCGCGATCGCGGCGCGGCGTCTACCAGTACTTCGGAGGCTTGGTCACCATCGGAGCGGACTTGCCGGAGGCCGCCAGATCGTTGGCGCCGTCGCGAATGCCCGCCTCCTGCGCGCCCAGCTGCACGGACGACACCGGGGTCGTCGGCTTCGTGGGGTTGTGCCTCGGCGTGATGCCAAGCACCTTGCCGGCGTTGTAGAGGAGGTTCATCGAGCGCAACTGCCACTTCGGATACGCGCCGGTGCCCACCCAGCAGCGGCAGAGGAAATAGTGCTCGACCGCCGCCATGATTCCGTCGTCGGCGTCGATCAGCTCGCCCGGCCAGACCGAGATCGGCGGATTGCCGTTCCAGCCGGCGTTGCGCACCTGGTAGAGATCCGCCTTGAGCTGGCAGAAGCGGTCGGGTACGGGAAGCTTCCCGCGATAGATATTCCACCTGGCGACCAGCTCGTTGACGCGCGCGATCTGGGCTTCTTCGGTCTTGGTCATGGCGACCTCGGGATCGGGGATCGCGGCAATCCCCACGGCGGGCGGTTGCCGGGCGAATGCTTCAGCTTAGCGCAGCCGGGTGTGCGCGGGCACGCGAATATTCGTGCGATCACGCGAATGCGGCTGGGGGGACGCCACGCGCCCGAATCGGCCGACGCACGCGACGACCGCGCGCGGGGCGCGATCGCGTTCCCGCGTCGTCTACTCCACCGCCACCGCCGGCAGCGCCCGATGCCGCCGCACCGGCGACCACAGCACCGCGGCGACGGACAGCGCGAGGCCGAGCGCACCGACCGCGAGCAGCGTCCCGCGCAGCCCGATCCACGTCGCGAGCGCGCCGCCGACGAGCGAGCCCAGCGGCGCCATCGCGACGGTGAGGAAGCGCATCGTCGCCGTCATGCGCCCGAGCAGGCGATCCGGCGTGATCGCCTGCCGCAGCGACAGGTAGTTGATCCCGTAGAGCACGCCGCCGAAGTCGAACAGCAGCATCGCGAGCCCGAGCAGCAGCGTGGCGAGCCACGCGGGCCCGCCGATCAGCCCGAACGCCTGCCACGCGAGCGCCGTGAGGATGAGGCCGTGCACGATCGTCGGACCGACGCCGTAGCGCGCCGACAGCCGCTCCGCGTACGCCGCGGCGACGACGCATCCGAACCCGCCGAACATGTACGTGAGGCCGATCGCGCCGGCCGACAGCCCGAGCTCGCGCGTCGCGAACAGGATCAGCACGGCGATCTGCATGTGGTGCAGGAACTGCCACAGCGCCGACAGCCACGCGAGCGCGAACAGCGTCCGGTTGCCGAGCACGAGCCGCATCCCTTCGCCGATCTCGGCCGCGACGGAGGCCTTCGGCCCGTCGTGCGGGACGTCGTTCGGCGCGCGCACGCCGCGCAGCAGCAGCGCCGACGCGAAGAACGCGCAGGCGTCGACGAGGATCGCGAACGGCGCCGTGAGGAGCTGGATCAAGCCGCCGGCCACGCCGGGGCCGACCAGCGCGGAGGACGTCTCACCGAGCGCGATCTTCGCGTTCGCCTCGACGAGCCGCCGGCGGCCGGCGAGCTGCGCGAGCAGCACCTGGTACGCGGCGCCGCCGACGACGTTCTGCACGCCGCAGAAGAAGCCGACGACGTAGAGCACCTCGATCGACAGCAGGTCGGTGAACGCCGCGGCCGGGATCGCGAGCAATGCTACGCCGCGCGCGACGTCGGACAGGATCACGATCGGCAGCTTGCGCACGCGGTCGAGCAGCACGCCGGCGTGCAGCGAGACGAGCGCGAACGGCAGCGTCTCCAGCGCGACGAGCACGCCCATCTGCAGCGGCGTGGCGTGCAGCAGCAGCGCCGCCGTCAGCGGCAGCGCGAGGTTGGTGACCTGGGCGCCGAACGACGTGACGGTCAGCGAGATCCAGAGCTTCCGGAAGTCCGGAGAGCGCCAGAGCCCGCGGAACGTGCGGCGCAGCCAGCGTTGCAAGCGATCCATGACGACACCCGTGCGGGCCGCGCAATGCGGCCCTTGCGCGCCGCGCGCAAAGCGCGCGGTCGCGGTGCTGCGACGACGGGCGGAAATCGGGAAGGGATTGGACCCGTTGCTCCGGTTCCCGCCGCTTGCCCGGCGGGAAACCCGGCGGGCCGTTACTGCAGAATGGCGATCGCGTCGGTGAAGCCGCGGCGCAGCGCGCCGTTCATGCGCATGCCGCCCGAATGCGACCCACGACGCCACCGCATGCGCGCGCGCGCCTTCGCGGCGGGCGAATGCGGGTTGGGCTTGGTCGACATGGGCTTCATCCGTTGGTGCGATCGCTGACGGGAACCGATTCTACGCGACGCCGCGCGGGCTCGACAACCGGCGCGGCCGTCGTTCGTGCCGCGCTTCCGGCGACCTGTCGCATACGCGCCACTGCAACGGCTGCCGGAACGCCGCGCGGACCGACGCCTCCGAACCCGACTCAGTTCGCGGCCTTCCGCCGCGCGACGTCGACGTCGACGAACCGCCACGGCTGCGACCGGAAGCTGTCCTTCCGGTACCCCAGCACCCACGGCCACGCGAGCGTGTTCTCGATCCGGTAGACGCCGCCGCCCATCGGCGCGTACGCCGCGACGATGTCGGTCATCCGCGCGTAGAGCCTGTCGCGTTCGGCGACGGCCCTGGCGCGCCGGCTCTGGCGGAAGAGGTCGTCGTACTCGGCGTTGCGGAAGAACGGCAGGTTCGTCTCGCCGCCGTTCGGGCCGTACGCGAGCTGCATGTACGAGTCGGCCGACGTCGCCGTCCAGCCCAACTGCCACATCTGCAGCTGCCCGGCGCGCGACATCTTGAGGAGGTCCGGCCACTTCTGCTGCAGGAACTCGATGCGCACGCCGATCGCGCGCATGTTCTTCGTCCACAGCTCGTCGCGGATGCGGTTCTCGCCGGTCGGCGCGGAGCCCATCGTCAGCGTCAGCGGCCTGCCGTCGGGCAGCTCGCGGAACCCGTCGCCGTCGCGGTCGCGGTAGCCGAACTTCTCGAGCAGCGCGCGGGCGAGCGCCGGGTCGTGCGGCGTGCTGCTGCGCAGCCCGGCGACGTGGCCGGGCACCTCGGGCGGGATCGGCTGGTTCGCCACCGTCCCCTGCCCCTGCAGCCCGACCTTGACCAGCTCCGCCGGGTCGTAGCCCATGAGCACCGCGCGGCGCAGCGCGACCTTCTCCGGCGTGTACCCGCCGACCACCGGGTCGTTCATGTTGAAGTAGGCGAAGAACGCGAGCCCCGCCTCCGCCGCGCGCTGCAGCGTCACTCCGTCCTTCGCGTACGCCGGCAGCAGCCGGTTGGCGTCGTCGAGCGCGCGCGTCGCGAGGTCGCGCGGCACGTCGACCATGTCGAGCTCGCGGCTGTTGAACGCGAGCAGCCGCGGGTTCGACTCCTCGATCACCGAGACCTCGACGCGCCCGACCTGCGGCAGGCGCTTGCCCTTCATCGCCGCGTGCGCGGCGCGCGCGTCGGCGTCGGCGTTGGCCGGCAGCGCCGGAAACGTCTCGTCGCGGTAGTTCGGATTCGCCTCGAGCACGATGCGCTGGCCGCGCCGCCACTCCTTCAGCCGGAACGGCCCGGTGCCGACGGGGTTGGCCATCGCCCAGCCCGACGCGTCGCCGTAGGCGTCGATCACCTCGCGCGCGACCGCGGCCGTCTGCGTCGCCGTCAGCGTGTCGAGCAGCCCGTAGTCGGGCTCGACCAGCGTGAGCTGCAGCGTGTAGCGGTCGAGCGCCCGCACGCCGTCGATCGCGGCGTCGTAGTCGAGGCGGCCGGAGGGCTTCGCCCTGGCGATCGCGTCGTCGACGCCGGCGAGCCGGCCGCGCAGCATGAACACGTTGGGCGAGCGCACCTTCGGGTCGACGATGCGCTTGAACGCGTAGACGAAGTCGTGCGCGGTCAGCTCGCGCTTCGCGCCCTTGAACGCCGGGTCGTCCGCGAAGTACACGCCCTTGCGGATGCGGATCCGCCAGACGAGGCCGTCGGGCGAGATCTCCGGCAGCGCCTCGGCGACGCGCGGAACGATCCGGTGCGGGCGCGCGAGGTAGTCGTACTCGTACAGCGGGTCGAAGATCGCCGAGTTGATCGTCCCCGAGTAGAAGTCCTGCGACGCCTGCGGGTCGAACCCCGTTTCCGCGATCGGGATCGCGACGCGCAGCACCTTGGCCGGGTCCGCCCACTTCGCGGGCGCCTGCGCCGCCGCGGCGGCCGCGAGCGCGAGCGCAGCGACGGCGGCGAGCGCGCGCGTCACTGCACGGCCTTGCGCGGCACCTTGAGGTCGATGTCGAGGTACTGCCACGGGTTCTGGTTGAACGGGTTGTACTTGAGGCCGACGACCCACGGGTACACGGCGATGTTCTCGATGCGGTACGCGGTGAGCTTCCACGGCGCGTACGCAGCGACGATCCGCGACATCTCGGCGACCAGCTTCGCGCGCTCGGGGCCGTCGGGCAGGCGCTTCGACTGGTCGTAGAGCTTGTCGAACTCCGGCAGCCGGAAGCGCGCCAGGTTGGCGAGGCTGCTGTTGGGTCCGTACAGCAGCCCCAGCACGCTGTAGCCTTCCGTCGACGTCGACGTGTTCGAGAGCTGCCAGATCTGGATCTGCCCGCCGCGCGCCATCTTGAGCATGTCCGGCCACTTCTGCGTGACCATCTCCATGCGGATGCCGATGTCCTTCATGTTGCGCGCCCACAGTTCGTCGTACTGCCGCTCCAGCGCGCTGGGCGACGTGCCGCGCTTGAGCACCAGCGGCTTGCCGTCGGGCGTCTCGCGCCAGCCGTCCTTGTCGCGGTCGACGTAGCCGAACTTGTCGAGCAGCGCGCGCGCCCCCTCCGGGTCGTACCGCGTGTTGGCGACGAGGTTCGGGTCGTAGCCCGAGACGCCCGGCGACACGACCATGTTCGCGAACTGGCCCTGCCCCTGGCGGATCACGCGGATCTCCTCCTCCGCGTTGTAGCCCATCCCGATCGCGCGGCGCAGCGCGATCTTCTCGTTCGTGTAGCCGCCGACGACCGGATCCTCCATGTTGAAGTACGCATAGACGATCGACGGCTGCACGCCGCGCTCCATCCGCACGCCCGCCTTCGCGAACCGCGGCAGCAGGCGGCCGTCCCTCTCCATCACGTTGGGCACGAGGTCGGTGGGGATGTCGAGGTAGTCGATGTCGCCCTTCTCGAACGCCAGCACGCGCGGCTGGCTCTCCTCCAGCACGTAGACCTCGACGCGGCCGATCAGCGGCAGCACCTTGCCGCGCAGGCGCGCGTTGACGTCGCGGTCGGCAGGGTCGCTGCTCTCCACGTAGGGGATGCCGCGGAACGACGGGCTCGCCTCGAGGACGATCTTCTGCGCGCGCACCCATTCCTTGAGCCGGTACGGGCCGGTGCCGACCGGATTGGCCATCACCCAGCCGGAGGCGTCGCCGTAGGCCTCCACCACTTCGCGCGCCACGGCGGCGGCGCTCGCGCTCGTGAGGTCGGCCAGGATGTCCCACCACGGATACGCGAGCTTCAGCTTCAGCGTGTAGCGGTCGACGACCTGCAGGCCCTCGACCGGCGCGTCGTAGTCGAAGCGGCCGGTCTCCTTCGCCTTGGCGAGCAGCTTGTCCATGCCGACGATCTTGCCGTCGAAGAGCTCGAGGGCGGGCGAGCGCGTGCGCGGGTCGAGGATGCGCTTCCACGAGTACGCGTAGTCGGCCGCCGTGAGCTCGCGCTTCTTCCCCTTGAACGCCGGGTCGTCGGTGAAGTAGATGCCCGGCCGGATCCGGATCGTCCACTCGCGGCCGTCCTTCGACCCCTCGGGCAGCGCGGCCGCCGTGTTGGGCACGACCTGGTGCGGGCGCGCGCGGTAGTCGTAGCGGAACGGCGGCTCGAAGATCGCGCGGACGACGTAGCCCGAGTAGAGGTCGGAGAACGCCTGCGGATCGAAGCCGGTCTCGGCCGAGCGCAGCGAGACGCGCAGCACCTTGTTCGGGTCGGCCTGCGCGAGGGCGCCGGCGGCGACGGCCGCGCACAGCGCGGCGGCGAGCGCACGGACCACGCGGGTTACTGGACTGCGCGGCGCGGCATCTTCGCGTCGATGTCGAGGTATTGCCATGGATGGATGTTGAACACGTTGAGCTTGTAGCCTTCGACCCACGGGTAGAGCACGATGTTCTCGTAGCGGTACGCGTTGATCTTCCACGGCGCGTACGCGGCGACGATCTGCGACATCTCGCGCATCAGCTTCGCACGCTCCGGGCTGTCGGGCAGCTTGCGCGACGCGTCGTACAGCCGGTCGTAGTCGGGCTGCCGGAAGCGCGCGAGGTTCGCGAGCCCGGCGTTCGGCCCGTAGAGCAGGCCGAGGAAGCCGTAGCCCTCGGTCGTCGTCGACCGGTTGCCGAGCTGCCACATCTGCAGCTGGCCGCCGCGCGCCATCTTGAGGAGGTCGGGCCACTTCTGCGTGACGAACTCGATCTTCACGCCGATCGCCGACATGTTGCGCTTCCACAGCTCGTCGTACTGGCGCTCGAGCGCCGACGGGGCCGTCCCCTTCCTGAGCACGAGCGGCCTGCCGTCGGGCAGCTCGCGCCAGCCGTCCTTGTCGCGGTCGACGTAGCCGAAGCGGTCGAGCAGCGCCTTCGCCCCCTCGGGATCGTACTTCGTGTTGCCGGCGAACTTCGGGTCGTGGCCGGCCACGCCGGGCGGGATGACCTGCGACGCCCACTCGGCCTGTCCCTGCCGGATCACGCGCGCCTCCTCGTCGACGTTGTACGCCATGCCGATGGCGCGCCGCAGCGCGATCTTCTCCTTCGTGTAGCCGCCGACGACGGGGTCCTCCATGTTGAACCACGTGTACGTGATGCCCGGCTGGATGCCGCGCTGGAGCACGACGTTCGCCTGCACGAAGCGCGGCTTCAGCACGTTGCCCGGATCGAGCACGTTCGCGACGAGGTCGACCGGCACCTCGATGTAGTCGAGGTCGCCCTTCTCGAACGCGAGCAGCCGCGGGTTCGCCTCCTCGACGACCGCGATGTCGATCGTGCCGATGAACGGCAGCCGGCGCCCCTTGAACTTCGCCATCAGCGCGCGGTCGGCCGGGTCGCTGCTCTCGGGATAGCGGACGTCGCGGAACGACGGGCTCGCCTCCAGCACGATCCGCTGGCCGCGTCGCCACTCCTTGAGGCGGTAGGGGCCGGTGCCGACCGGATTGGCCATCACCCAGCCTGACGCGTCGCCGTACGCCTCGACGACCTCGCGCGCGACCGCGGCGGACGGCGACGTCGTGAGGTCCGACAGGAGGTCGTAGTACGGGTCCTTGAGCCGGATGCGCAGCGTGTACTTGTCGATGAGCTGCAGCCCCTCGAACGGCGCGTCGTAGTCGAGTCGGCCCGTTTCCTTCGCCTTCGCGAGCAGCGCGTCGAGGCCCACGAGCTTGCCGTCGAACAGTTCGAGCTGCGGCGAGCGCATCCGCGGGTCGAACGTGCGCTTCCACGCGAACAGGTAGTCGGCCGCCGTCAGCTCGCGCTTCTTCCCCTTGAACGCCGGGTCGTCGCTGAAGTACGTGCCGGGCTTGACCTTGATGGTCCACGTGAGGCCGTCCTTCGAGATCTCGGGCAGCGCCGCCGCGGTGTTCGGAACGATCCGGTACGGCCGCGACACGTAGTCGTAGCGGAAGAGCGGATCGAACAGGACGCGGTTCACGTAGTTCGAGTAGACGTCCGAGGACGCCTGCGGGTCGAAGCCCGTCTCGGCGATCAGGAACGCGACCTTGAGCACCTTGCCGGGGTCGGGCTGCGCCACGGCGCCGGGCGCCCACGCCAGCGCCACGGCGAGCGCCGCCGCGGCGATCCGTGCGTGCGTCACAGCACCTTCTCGATGTCGTCCGCGAGCGACTCGGGCGTGTCGTTGGGGGCGTACCGCTGCACGACGCGGCCCTTGCGGTCGACCAGGAACTTCGTGAAGTTCCACTTGATCGCCTCGCTGCCAAGCAGCCCGGGCTTCTCGGCCTTGAGGTACTTGTACAGCGGAGCGGCCTTCGCGCCGTTGACGTCGACCTTGGCGAAGAGCGGGAACGTCACGCCGAAATTGAGCTCGCAGAACTGCGCGATCTCGTCGGCGCTGCCCGGCTCCTGCGCGCCGAACTGGTTGCACGGGAAGCCCAGGATGTCGAGCCCCTTCTTGTGCAGCTTTTCGTACAGCGCCTCGAGGCCCTTGTACTGCGGCGTGAAGCCGCACTTGCTCGCCGTGTTGACGATCAGCAGCACGCGGCCGCGGTAGCGGTCGAGCTTGATCGGCTTGCCGTGGATGTCGTCGACGGTAAAGTCGTAGATGGAGGCCATGCCCGTGCTCCTGGCGGGGTGCCCCGCCGCCAAAAGGGCGACATTATGGGCGCCTCGCACGACCATACAGCTCTGACCCTTACTTACGGCTCTGACCCTTGCTTACCAGCCTGTGGAAATTCGCGTCGACCTTCATGAATCTTTGTCATCCCGAGCAACGCGAGGGATCTGCTGTCGCCACAAATCAGTGGGTTGCGTCAATGCAGATCCCTCGTCGCTCCGCTCCTCGGGATGACACGGTGAGAGTTTCAACAGCCTGTTACGGCTCCGACCCTGTACCGGGGGCGCCGAAGCCGCCGCCGCCCGGCGTCTCGATCACGAACACGTCGCCGGGACGCATGTCGACCTTGCACGTCGCGCCGAACTCCTCGCGCGTGCCGTCGGCGCGCTCGACCCAGTTCCGGCCGGTCGCGCCGGGCGCCCCGCCCGCGACGCCGAACGGCGCGATGCGCCGGTGGTTCGCGAGCACCACCGCCGTCATCGGCTCCAGGAAGCGCACGACGCGGCGCGCGCCGTCGCCGCCGGGGTGCCGGCCCGCGCCGCCGCTGCCGCGGCGGATCGCGAACGACTCGAGCCGCACCGGGAAGCGCCACTCCAGCACCTCCGGGTCGGTGAGCCGCGAGTTCGTCATGTGCGTCTGCACGGCGGACGCACCGTCGAAGTCCGGGCCGGCGCCGGACCCGCCGGCGATCGTCTCGTAGTACTGGTACGTCGCGTTGCCGAACGTGAAGTTGTTCATCGTCCCCTGCGACGCCGCGAGCACGCCGAGCGCCCCGTAAAGCGTGTCGGTGATCGCCTGCGACGTCTCGACGTTCCCCGCGACCACCGCCGCCGGGTAGCGCGGCGCGAGCATCGATCCGTCGGGAATCGCGATGGTCAGCGGCTTGAGGCAGCCGGCGTTCATCGGGATCTCGTCGTCGACCAGCGTACGGAACACGTACAGCACCGCGGCCTTGCAGACGGCCGACGGCGCGTTGAAGTTGGTCGGCTGCTGCGGGCTCGTGCCGGCGAAGTCGATCGCCGCCTCGCGCGCGCCGCGGTCGATGCGGATCGTCACCGCGATCCGCGCGCCGCTGTCCATCTCGTACTCGAAGTGCCCGTCCTTCAGAACGCCGAGCACCCGCCGCACGGACTCCTCGGCGTTGTCCTGCACGTGCCGCATGTACGCGCGGACCACCGGCAGGCCGAAGTGCGCGACCATCTTCGCGAGCTCCGCGCCGCCCTTCGCGCACGCGGCGACCTGCGCGCGCAGGTCGGCCATGTTCTGGTCGACGTTGCGCGACGGATAGCGGCCGCCAGCGAGGATCGCGCGCATCTCCGCGTCGAGAAAGCGGCCGGCGGCGACCAGCTCGACGTTGTCGAGCAGCACGCCTTCCTCGTCGACGTGCGCCGAATCGGGCGGCATCGAGCCCGGCGTGATGCCGCCGATGTCGGCGTGGTGGCCGCGCGAGGCGACGAAGAATTCCGGCATGGCCGCCGAAGACGATACGATCCCGGATTCCTGATCCCCGATCCCTGGTGCGAGAAACACCGGCGCAATGACCGTGACGTCGGGCAGGTGCGTGCCGCCGTTGTACGGCGCGTTCAGCACGAAGACGTCGCCCGGCCGCATCGTCCCCGCGCGGCGGTCGATGATCGTCTTCACCGACTCGCCCATCGAGCCCAGGTGCACCGGCATGTGCGGCGCGTTGGCGATCAGGTTGCCCTCGGCGTCGAAGATCGCGCACGAGAAGTCGAGACGTTCCTTGATGTTCACCGAGTACGCGGTGTTCGCGAGCGTCACGCCCATCTGCTCGGCGATCGCCATGAACAGGTTGTTGAACACCTCGAGCAGCACCGGGTCGGCGGTGGTGCCGATCGCGTGCGCGCGGCGCACGGCCTCGGTCCGCTCGAGGACGAGGTGGTCGCGCGGCGTGAGCGTCGCGCGCCACCCCGGCTCGACGACCGTCGTCGCGTTCTGCTCGCGGATCACCGCAGGGCCGGCGACGACGTCGCCCGGGCGCAGGTCCGCGCGGTCGAACACGTGCGCGTCGTGGAACGCGCCATCCGTGTAGACCCGGTTGACCTTGAGCGGCGCGAGCGGTCCCGGCCGCGGCGCGAATGCCGGCGCGAGATCGGCGGCCGCCTCCGCGCGGCCGCTCGCCTCGACGGCGATCGCCTCGATCACCAGCGCCTTCCCCGGCATCAGGAAGCCGTACTGCTGCCGGTAGCGGCGCTCGAACTCGGCGACGATCGGCCCGACCGCGGCGGCGAACGGGATCTCGAGCGTCGTGTCGGTGCCGTCGTACTTGACGTGCAACGTGCGCCGGCACGCGACGCGCGCGGCCGGGATGCCCTGCTGCGCGACTTCCGCCGCGGCGGTGGCCTCGAGCGCCGCGAACGCCGCGTCGGCGGCGGCGAGCCCGGCGTCCGACAGCACGGACTCCACCGCCTGCTGCCGCAGCGCGCTGACGTCGGCCAACCCCATGCCGTACGCCGAGAGCACGCCGGCCAGCGGATGGATGAACACGCGCGTCATGCCGAGCGCGTCGGCGACGAGGCACGCGTGCTGGCCGCCGGCGCCGCCGAAGCAGCACAGCGTGTACTCGGTGACGTCGTAGCCGCGCTGCACCGAGATGTGCTTGATCGCGTTGGCCATGTTCTCGACCGCGATCCGCAGGAAGCCGGCGGCGACTTCCTCCGGCGCGCGCGCGACGCCGGTCTTCGCGTGCACGTCCGCGGCGAGCACCGCGAACTTCGCGCGCACCGCGTCGGCGTCGAGCCCTTCGTCGCCGCCGGGACCGAACACCTTCGGGAAGAGGTCGGGGTCGAGCTTGCCGACCATGACGTTGCAGTCGGTGACGGTCAGCGGCCCGCCGCGCCGGTACGCCGCGGGCCCGGGATTTGCGCCGGCCGACGCCGGCCCCACGCGAAAGCGCGCGCCGTCGAACGAGCAGATCGAGCCGCCGCCCGCCGCCACC
>JAYRNW010000108.1:0-6151 GCA_041911995.1 Casimicrobiaceae bacterium
CAGCAGGGTGACGCCGTACTCCTGCGCCATGCGCTCGCCGCCGCCGGCGCCGAAGATGTGCTCCTCGTGCCCGCAGCTCGAGCACCGGTGGATGGCCATGTTTTCCACCACCCCGAGGATCGGGATGTTCACCTTCTCGAACATCTTGAGGCCCTTGCGGGCGTCCAGCAGCGCGATGTCCTGCGGCGTGGTGACGATCACCGCGCCGGTGACCGGCACCTTCTGCGCCAGCGTGAGCTGGATGTCGCCGGTGCCCGGGGGCATGTCGACGACCAGGTAGTCGACCTCGCGCCACCGCGTGTCCTTCAGCAGCTGCTCCAGCGCCTGCGTGACCATCGGGCCGCGCCACACCATCGGCGTGTCGGCGTCGATCATGAATCCGATCGACATCGCCTGCACGCCGTAGCCCTCGAGCGGCTCGAGCGTCTTGCCGTCGGTGGACTCGGGCCGGCCCGAGATCCCGAGCATCGTCGGCTGCGACGGCCCGTAGATGTCGGCGTCGAGGATGCCGACGGTCGCGCCCTCGGCGGCGAGCGCGAGCGCGAGGTTCACCGCCGTCGTCGACTTGCCGACGCCGCCCTTGCCGCTCGCCACGGCGACGATGTTCTTGACGCCCGGCACGAGCTTCACGCCGCGCTGCACCGCGTGCGAGACGATCCTCGTCGCGACGTTGACGGTGACGCGGCCGGCGCCGGGCAAGGCGGCCACGGCGCCCTGGACGAGCCGGCGCAGCGCATCGTGCTGGCTCTTCGCCGGGTAGCCCAGCGCGAGGTCGACCGTGACGTCGGCGCCGTCCACCGTCACCTTCTTCACCGCCTTTTCGGTGACGAAGTCGCGGCCGGTGTTGGGGTCGACGACGGACTTGAGGCAAGCGGTGACGGCGGATTCGGTCAATGCCATTGCGGACTCCGGACGGCGCCGCGGGACCGGGCGCCGAAACCTTGGAATTCTAGCCGAATTCGGCCGCTCTCGAAGGCGCGGCGCTCCTTCTTGCTAGAATCGGGCGTTCCCCCTGCGCACCGCAAGGTCATCCGTGACGCCGTCCGCCGTTCCCGCGCCCCGCAAGCTGTTCGTCACGACGGCGCTGCCGTACGCGAACGCGCCGTTCCACATCGGCCACCTGATGGAGTACATCCAGGCCGACGTCTGGGTGCGCTTCCAGCGGATGCAGGGCCACGAGGTGCACTTCGTCTGCGCCGACGACGCCCACGGCGCGCCGATGATGCTGAAGGCGGAGTCCGAGGGGATCACGCCGGAGCAGCTGATCGCGCGCGTCGGCGTGTCGCACGTCGAGGACTGGCAGCGCTACGGCATCAGCTTCGACACCACGCACTCGACGCACTCGCCGGAGAACGGGGAGCTCGCGCGGTCGATCTACCGCGCGCTGCGCGACCGGCAGCCGTCGCTGATCGCCGCGAAGACGATCGAGCAGTTCTACGATCCGGTCAAGGGCATGTTCCTGGCCGACCGCTACATCAAGGGGACGTGCCCGAAGTGCGGCGCCAAGGACCAGAACGGCGACAACTGCGAGGTGTGCGGCTCGACCTACGCCCCGACCGACCTCGTCGATCCGTACTCGGCGCTGACGGGCGCCAGGCCGGAGCTGCGCGAGTCCGAGCACCTGTTCTTCCGGCTGTCCGATCCGGAGGTGGTGGCGTTCCTCGAGCGGTGGACCAACGCCACGCCGCTGCAGCCCGAGGTGTACAACAAGATCCAGGAGTGGCTGGGCGACGGCGGACGCGCGCTCAACGACTGGGACATCTCGCGCGATCCGCCGTACTTCGGCTTCGAGATCCCCGACGCGCCCGGCAAGTACTTCTACGTGTGGCTCGACGCGCCGATCGGCTACCTCGCCGCGCTCAAGAAGCACTTCGACTCCGGCGCGGCGCGCCGCGCGTATCCCGGCGAGACGCGCACGTTCGACCAGTTCGTCACCGACCCGGCCGTCGAGCAGTACCACTTCATCGGCAAGGACATCGTGTACTTCCACACGCTGTTCTGGCCGGCGATGCTGCACTTCTCCGGCCGCAAGACGCCGACCAACGTGTTCGTGCACGGCTTCCTGGTCATGGCGTCCGGCGAGAAGATGTCGAAGTCGCGCGGCACCGGCGTCAGCCCGCAGCGCTACGCCGAGCTCGGGCTCAACCCCGAGTGGCTGCGCTACTACATCGCGGCGAAGCTGAACGAGCGGGTCGAGGACCTCGACTTCAACCCCGACGACTTCGTCGCGCGCGTGAACAGCGACCTGGTCGGCAAGTACGTGAACATCGCGAGCCGGGCGGCGGGATTCGTGAACAAGCACTTCGGCGGCGCGCTCGCGTACGACGCGAAGGTCGCGGGCGAGCTCGCGCACGCGGCCCGCGACGCGCTGCGCGCGGCCGCGGACGGCTACGCCGGCCGCCGGTTCGGTCAGGTGGTGCGGGAAGCGATGGCGATCGCCGACCGCATCAACGAGGCGTTCGACCAGGCGAAGCCGTGGGCGCTCGCGAAGGACCCCGCGCGCCGCGCCGACCTGCAGGACGCGTGCTCGCGCGCGCTCGCGGGGTTCAAGCTGCTGACGGTCCTGCTGGCGCCGATCCTGCCGCTCACGGCGAGCCGCGTCGCGCGCGGCTTCTTCGGGCTCGGCCGCGAGTTCACGTGGGCCGACGGTGCCGTGCTGCCGGACCGCGTCGGCGCGTACGAGCACCTGCTCGCGCGCATCGACCCGAAGCAGATCGACGCGCTGCTCGAAGCGCCCCGGCCCTCCCCTCAACCCTCGCCCGCACCCGCGGGCGAGGGAGGAAAGGCCGCCGCAGCGGCACCGGCGGGCGCGAAGGCGAAGCCCGGTTCCGCACCACCGGTCGCCGCCAGCGCTCCCTCCGCCGAGCGGGGCGAGGGGGCGGAGCCCGCGGTCATCTCCATCGACGACTTCGCGAAGGTCGACCTGCGCATCGCGCGCATCGTGAACGCCGAGCACGTCGAAGGCGCGGACAAGCTGATCCGGCTCACGCTCGACGTCGGCGAGCACCGGCACCGGACGGTGTTCGCCGGCATCAAGTCGGCGTACGACCCCGCCGCGCTGGTCGGCCGCCTGACGCCGATGGTGGCGAACCTGGCGCCGCGCAAGATGAAGTTCGGAGTGTCGGAAGGCATGGTGCTTGCCGCGTCCGGCGAGGGCACCGGCATCTACCTGCTCGCCCCCGACGCCGGCGCGCAGCCGGGAATGCGCGTCAAGTGACCGCCGCCGCCCGCGCCGTGCGCGCTGCGCGCCCGCTGACCCGGAGACCCGCCGGCTGCCCGTGAACGCGCTCGGCCTCGTCGTCGCCGCCATCGTGGCCTGGCTCGCGCTCGGGTTGCTGGGGCTCGTACGACCGCGCCACCTGTCGTACATCAGCCGCGTGCTGTTCCCGGCCGGCGGCGCGGTCGGCCTGCTGCTCGCCGCCGTCGCATTCGCGGCGATCGGCGCCGCGCCCCAGGCGCTCGTGCTGCCGCTCGGCCTCCCCGACCTGCCGTTCCACCTGCGCGTCGACGCGCTGTCGGCGTTCTTCCTGCTGCTGCTCGGCGCGACGTCGGCCGCGGTATCCGTGTACTCGGCCGGCTACTTCCGCTCGAGCGACGGCACGGCGCCCGGCCTCGTCTGCTTCGAGTACCACGTGTTCCTCGCCGCGATGGCGCTCGTGCTCGTCGCCGACGACGCGTACCTGTTCATGGTCGCGTGGGAGACGATGGCGCTCGCGTCGTACTTCCTGGTCACGACCGAGCACCGGATCGCGGAGATCCGGCGCGCGGGCTTCCTGTACCTGCTGATCGCCCACGTCGGCGCGATCGCGATCCTGCTGTGCTTCGGCGTGCTGCAGGGCGGCAGCGGCGACTACACGTTCGGCGGCATGCGGGCGGTCGAGCTGCGCGGCGCCTGGCCCAGCGTCGCGTTCTTCCTCGCGCTCACCGGCTTCGGCGCGAAGGCCGGGCTGCTGCCGCTGCACGTGTGGCTGCCCGAGGCACACCCGGCGGCGCCGTCGCCGGTGTCCGCGCTGATGAGCGCCGTCATGCTGAAGACGGCGATCTACGGGCTGCTGCGCGTGACGTTCGACCTCCTGCACGCGCAGCTGTGGTGGTGGGGCGTGATCGCGCTGGCGCTCGGGCTCGTCACCGCGCTGTTCGGCGTCGTGTTCGCCGCCGTGCAGACCGACATGAAGCGCCTGCTCGCGTACTCGTCGATCGAGAACATCGGCATCATCGTCGCCGGCATCGGCCTCGCGATCCTGTTCCGCGCGTACGACAAGGCGCTGCTGGCGGCGATCGCGCTGACCGCCGTGCTCTACCACTGCCTCAACCACGCGTTCTTCAAGAGCCTGCTGTTCCTGGCGACCGGGTCGGTGCTGCACGCGACGCACGAGCGCAGCCTGGGCAAGCTGGGCGGGCTCATCCACCGGATGCCGTGGGTCGCGTGGCTGGCGCTGGTCGGCACGCTCGCCATCGCCGGCCTGCCGCCGCTCAACGGCTTCGTCTCCGAATGGCTGCTGCTGCAGGCGTTCCTGTTCACGCCGAGCCTGCCGCAGTCGTTCGTCAACATGCTGGTGCCGGTCGCCACCGCCGCGCTCGTGCTCGCCGTGGCGCTCGCCGCGTACGTGATGGTGAAGTTCTACGGCATCGTCTTCCTCGGGCGTCCGCGCGAGGCCAACCTCGCCTACGCGCACGACGCCGGGCCGTGGGAGCGTGCCGCGCTCGCCTACCTCGCCGCCGGCTGCGTGCTGCTGGGCCTCTTCCCCGTCGACGTGATCGCGCGGCTCGACCCGGTCAACGCGCTCCTGGTCGGCGCGAGCGCCGTGCCCGCGGGCCCGCGCAGCTGGCTGCTGCTCGCGCCGATCGACGCCGACCGGTCGAGCTACAGCCCGCTCGTCGTGCTGGTCGTCATCGCCGCCACCGTGCTGCTGACGATCGAGCTCGTCCACCGCTTCTACCACGGCCGCGTCCGGCACGCCCCGCCGTGGGACTGCGGGTTCCCCGGCCAGACGCCGCGGATGCAGGACACGGCCGAAGGCTTCGGGCAGCCGATCCGCACGGTGTTCGAGCCGTTCTTCCGGATGGAGCGCCACCTGCCGTCCCCGTTCGACGCGAAGCCCCGGTACATGGTGAAGGCCGAGGATCCGCTCTGGTACCGGCTGTACGCGCCGATCGTCCGCGGCGCGGAGGCCCTCGCGCGCCTCGCCGGCTACCTCCAGCAGGGGCGGATCTCCGTGTACCTGACGTACAGCTTCTTCACGCTGCTCGCGCTGCTGTTCTTCGTGCGGTGACCGCCCCATGACCGTCTCCGGCTTCCTGTCGCAGCTCCTGCAGGTCGCGGTCGCGCTGGCGCTGGCGCCGCTGCTCGTCGGCTGGGTCGCGCAGTGCCGCGCGTGGCTGTCGAACCGGAAGGCGCCGTCGCTGCTGCTGCCGTACCGGACGATCCGCAAGCTCTTCGCCAAGGACGCCGTCGTCGCCGGGAACGCGTCGCCGCTGTTCCGGCTGACGCCGTACATCGTGTTCGGCGCGATGTGCTGCGCGGCCGCGATCGTCCCGTCGCTCGCGACGGACCTTCCGTTCGCGCGCGCCGCCGACGCGATCGCCCTCGTCGGCCTCTTCGCGCTGGCGCGGGTGTTCATGGCGCTCGCCGCGATGGACATCGGCACGGCGTTCGGCACGCTGGGCGCGCGCCGCGACATGTTCATCGGCTTCCTCGCCGAGCCGGCGCTGCTGATGGTGCTGTTCACGGCGTCGCTGATCTCCGGCTCGACGGCGCTGCCCGGGATCGTCGACACGCTCGCGCACCGCGAGTTCGGCATCTACCCGAGCCTCGCGTTCGCCGGGGTCGCGTTCACGATGGTGTCGCTCGCCGAGAACGCGCGGATCCCCATCGACAACCCGACCACGCACCTCGAGCTCACGATGATCCACGAGGCGATGCTGCTCGAGTACTCGGCGCGGCACCTGGCGCTGCTCGAGTGGGCGGCGGCGCTGAAGCTCTTCAACTACTCGTGCATCGGGCTCGCGATCTTCTTCCCGTTCGGCATCGTCAGCGGCAGCGACTGGCTGGCGCTGCTCGGCGCGGCGCCGCTGCTCGTCGTCAAGCTCGCGATCGGCGGCTTCGCGCTGGCGGGCGTGGAGACGCTGTCGGCCAAGATGCGCATCTTCC
>JAYRNW010000109.1:0-5032 GCA_041911995.1 Casimicrobiaceae bacterium
CCTCGGCCGTCGAGAAACCGGCGTACTGGCGGATCGTCCACGGGCGCACCGCGTACATCGTCGGCTGCGGGCCGCGCACGAAGGGCGGAAACCCGGGCAGTGTGTCCGCGTACGGCAGCCCGGCCAGGTCCGCCGCCGTATAGAGCGCCTTGACGGCGATGCCCTCCGGCGTCTTCCAGACCAGGTTGTCGGCGTTGCCGCCGGGGGCGGCCTTCGCGGCGGCGCGCCGCCAGTCGTCGAGCGTCGGGGGCGGGACGGCGCGGGAATCGGAGTCGGCCAAGGCGGTGCCTCGAGAGCGGTGGGGGTGGATCCTGCCAGCCCGCTATTCTAGCGAGTGCATCCCCCGGGGCGTCTTTGGCCGGGATCAAGCTCCGGCGGGTCGCGTTCGGCCGCGGTGCGGCCAAAGCCGAGCCTGGCTCGGTTTCCCGGACGATGGCGGCGCCCGGCGCCGGTGGCTCGGCGGGGTCCCTGGCGCCTACGCGCGAACGGCCCGCTTGCGCGCGGGCGCCTTCGCCGCCCGCACCGCGCCGGCGAACAGGTCCTTCATCGCCGCCTGCTGCGCGAAGCGCTGGCCGACCTGCACGCACACGAGGTCGCAGAGCTGGAAGATCCGCGGATCGACGATCCGGTAATACGCGCTGGTGCCGCGCGCGGCCTTCTCGATCAGCCCCTTCTGCGCGAGCACCGCGAGGTGCTTCGAGACGTTGGCCTGGCTGCAGCCGAACTCCGCGGTCAACTGGCCGACGTTGCGCTCGCCGTGCCGCAGCGCGTTCAGGATCTTGAGCCGCATCGGCACGGAGAACGCGGAGAAGAACTCCGCGACCTCGCCGATCGCGCGGTCGTCCAGGTTTTCCATCAGCAGGCACTCGCGGGGGTTGGCAACCTGCATATCGTAACGGTTTCTGGTCACTTGACTTTATAACTGTGTAGCTATATAGTATGCCTCGTGCCGGGGCTTGTAAAGCCCCCCGCGCCGCCCGGGTCGCCGCCCGCCGGCGCCTTTCGACCCCGAAGGAGCCCGATGAAGCACCTGACGACATTCGCCGCCGCCCTCCTCGCGGGCGTCCTCGCCGCCGCCGCCGGCGCCGCGCCGCTCGCGACGGTGACGGTGGCCCCGGCCGCCGGGGACCGCACGTACGCCGCCGAAGGCGTGGTGGAAGCGGTCCGCCAGAGCGCGGTCGCCGCGCAGGTCCCGGCCCGCATCCTCGAAGTGAAGGTGCGCGCCGGCGACCCGGTCAAGGCCGGCCAGGTGCTGGTCCGGCTCGACCCGCGGACCGCCGCCGACCAGCTCGCCTCGAGCCAGGCGCAGGTCGCCGCGGCCCAGGCGCAGCTCGAAGCGGCGCGCCGCGACTACGAGCGCAACCGGCGGCTCGCCGAGAAGCGCTACATCAGCCAGGCCGCGATGGAGCAGGCCGAGACGCAGTTCAAGGCCGCCGAAGCGCAGGCGAAGGCGTCGATCGCGCAGGCCGGCGTCGCCTCGACGCAATCGACGTTCACCACGCTCGTCGCACCGTACGCAGGCGTCGTCGCCAGCGTGAGCGCCGAGGTCGGCGACATGGCGTCTCCCGGCGTCCCGCTGCTGACCGTCTACGACCCCACGGAGCTGCGCGTCGTCGCGCAGGTGCCCGAGAGCTACGCGCAGAACGTCGCGCTCGACCGGCCGGTACGCATCAGCATCCCGGGCAGCGGCGGCGAGCCCCGCACGATCGAGGCGACGCGCACGCTGCTGCTGCCGACCGCCAACCCCGCGACGCACACGCGCGAGGCGCGCCTGTCGCTCCCGGCCTCCACGCAAGGCATCGCCCCCGGCACGTTCGCGCGCGCCTATCTGCCGCTGACGCTCGCCGAGGCGCCCCGGATCGCCGTGCCCGCGAGCGCGGTCGTGCGCCGGCCCGAGTTCACCGCCGTCTACGTCGTCGACGCCGGCGGCCGCGCCCAGCTACGGCAGGTGCGCCTCGGCCGCGCGTCCGGCGCCAGCGTCGAGGTGCTGGCCGGCCTCGTGCCCGGCGACCGGATCGCCGCGGACCCGGTGGCGGCGGCGCGGCAATGACGATGACGACGACGTCCGCGCCGGCGCTCGGTGTCTCCGGCCGCATCGCCCGGTACTTCCAGTCGGCGCAGATCACGCCGCTGCTCGCGCTGATCGCGCTGCTGGCCGGCATCTTCGCCGTGCTCGTGACGCCGCGCGAGGAGGAGCCGCAGATCAACGTGACGATGGCGAACGTGCTGATCCCGTTCCCCGGCGCGTCGGCGAAGGACGTCGAGCAGATGGTCGCCGCCCCGGCGGAACAGGTGATCGAGCGGATCACCAACGTCGAGCACGTGATGTCGGTGTCGCGGCCCGGGCTCGCAGTGGTCACCGTCCAGTTCAAGGTCGGCGTGCCGCGCATCACGGCGCTGGTGAGCCTCTACGACACCATCCTGTCCAACCAGGACTGGCTGCCGCGCAACCTCGGCACGCTGCAGCCGATCATCAAGCCGAAGGGCATCGACGACGTGCCGATCGTCACGCTCGCGCTGCACTCGAAGGACCCGAACGTCGGCACCGCCGACCTCGAGCGCGTCGCGCACGCGATCGAGACGGACCTGAAGCGCGTGTCCGGCACACGGGAGGTGGAGACGATCGGCGGCCCGCGCCGCGCGATCAACGTGCGGCTCGACCCCGCGCGCATGAGCGCGGCCGGCGTGACGGTTACCGAGATCCGCGCCGCGCTCCTGTCCGCCAACAACGGCGCGCCGATCGGCGAGGTCAACGCCGACAACCGCGCGGTGCTGCTCGACGCGGGCCCGTTCTTCCGCGACGCCCGCGACGTCGGCAGCCTGATCGTCGCCACCCGCGGCGGCGCGCCGGTGTTCCTCGAGCAGATCGCGACGCTCGACGACGGCCCGCCGCTGCCCGAGCAGTACGTCTGGTACGGCACGTCCGGCAAGGACGCGCGCGAGTCGCCGGCCGTCGTCGTCTCGGTCACCAAGAAGCCCGGGCAGAACGCGGTCAAGGTCGCCGACGCGCTGATCGCGCGCGTGGACAACCTGCGCAACACGGTCGTTCCGCCGAACGTCGAGGTCGGCGTCACGCGCAACTACGGCGCGACGGCGAACGACAAGGCGATGAAGCTCATCCAGAAGCTCGTGTTCGCGACGGCGAGCGTGGTCGCGCTCGTCCTGCTGGCGCTGGGCTGGCGCGAGGCCGTGATCGTCGGCACCGCGGTGGTCCTGACGCTCGCCGCCACGCTGTTCGCGTCGTGGGCGTGGGGCTTCACGCTGAACCGCGTGTCGCTGTTCGCGCTGATCTTCTCGATCGGCATCCTGGTCGACGACGCGATCGTCGTCGTCGAGAACATCCACCGCCACCGGATGCTGGAGCCGGGCCGCCCGCTGTCCGACATCATTCCGCAGGCGGTCGACGAGGTCGGCGGCCCGACGATCCTCGCCACCTTGACGGTGATCGCGGCCCTGCTGCCGATGGCGTTCGTCAGCGGCCTCATGGGGCCGTACATGAGCCCGATCCCGATCAACGCCAGCATGGGCATGCTGATCTCGCTCGCCGTCGCGTTCGTGATCACGCCGTGGCTCGCGCGCATCCTGCTGCGCAACGCGCACGCCGGGGCTTCCGACGGCATGGCGGCGAAGCTCGGGCCCGCCTTCGGACGCGTCTTCGCGCCGTTCCTCGATCGCGCGAGCGGCGCGCGCAACCGCTTCCTGCTGTGGCTGGGCGTCGCCGGCCTGATCGCGGTCTCGCTCGCGCTGCCCGTCTTCCAGCTGGTCGTGATGAAGATGCTGCCGTTCGACAACAAGTCGGAGTTCCAGGTCGTCGTCGACATGCCGGCCGGCACGCCGGTCGAGCGCACGGCCGCGGTGCTGCACGAGATGGGCGCCTACCTCGCGACCGTACCCGAGGTCGCGGATTACCAGGCGTTCGCCGGCACGTCGGCGCCGATCAACTTCAATGGCCTCGTCCGCCAGTACTACCTGCGCCGCGGCGGCGACGTCGGCGACCTGCAGGTGAACCTCGTCGACCGCGCGCACCGCCACGACCAGAGCCACGCGATCGCGACGCGCGTCCGGCCGGCGCTGACCAGGATCGCCGACGCGCACGGCGCGCGCGTGAAGGTGGTCGAGGTGCCGCCGGGGCCGCCCGTGCTCTCGCCGATCGTCGCCGAGATCTACGGTCCCGACGACGCGGGCCGCCTCGCGGTCGCGAAGGACGTCGAGGCCGCGTTCCGCCGGCAGGCGGGCGTCGTGGACACCGACAGGAGCGCGATCGCCGATGCGCCGCGGTGGATCGTCAACGTCGACCGGGCGAAGGCGGCGCTCGCCGGCGTGCGCCACGACGACGTCGTCGCGACGCTGCGCGCCGGACTCGCCGGCGACGACGTCACGTACCTGCACGACGCGTCGAAGTACCCGGCGGCGGTCCGGCTGCAGCTGCCGGGCCCGGCGCACGGCGACCTCGACGCGCTGCTGCAGCTCACGGTGAAGAGCGCCGCCGGCAAGGCGGTGCCGCTGCGCGAGGTCGTGACGGTCGACCGCACGGCCTTGCGCGAGCAGCCGCGCTACCACAAGGACCTGCTGCCGGTCGAATACGTGGTCGGCGACACCGCCGGCGTCGTCGACAGCCCGCTGTACGGGATGTTCGCGCTGCGCTCGGCCCTGCTGTCGATACCGGTCCCGGGCGGCGGCACGCTGGCCGAGCACTTCGTCAGCCAGCCGGCGGACCCCTACCGCGGCTACAGCTTCAAGTGGGACGGCGAGTGGCAGGTGACGTACGAGACGTTCCGCGACATGGGCCTGGCCTACGCGGTCGGCCTCGTGCTCATCTACCTGCTCGTCGTCGCGCAGTTCGGCTCGTACCTGACGCCGCTCGTCATCATGGCGCCGATCCCGCTGACGATCATCGGCGTGATGCCGGGCCACGCGCTGCTCGGCGCGCAGTTCACCGCGACGTCGATGATCGGCATGATCGCGCTCGCCGGCATCATCGTCCGCAACTCGATCCTGCTGGTCGACTTCATCAACCTGCAGGTCGCGCAGG
>JAYRNW010000110.1:0-3711 GCA_041911995.1 Casimicrobiaceae bacterium
CGCGGAACCAGACCCAAACTGCGTCGTGTGAGCACTTCGTTTGTCTTGGAACCTCCCCAAGGCCACCGCCCTTGCGGACAGCACCCCAGGGGCCCCACCCACGAGCACCCACACCTATCGGTTGCAGATTGTTAAAGAGCGCGCCGTCTCGAACCCGGGCCCGGGAGCGCGCCTGCGCTCTGAGTGGCCGTCCCCCGTTGTCATGCTCTTGCGCGGGGAAGTTCGAAGCAGCGAAGAGGTGAAATTATAATGGCTCGGCGATCGCAATGCAACATCGGCACACGGCCCACGCGGTCCGCCCCGGCCGGCCGCCGGAGCCGCTTCCACACCACGGGATGATCACGTCACCGGAATCGATTGCGCTGCCGCCCGCCGCCGCCGCGACGCTCGACATCACGTTCGAGACCGACGCGCTGACGACGCTCGTGCAACTCTTCGCGCGCCACGGCGACGCCTTCCGCGCACACTCGCCCGCCCTCGCGCGCGACCTGTGGGTGCTGTCGCATCCCGACCACGTGCGCCACGTGCTGGTCGACCGCCACGCGAACTTCACGAAGGGCGTGGGCATCGAGCGCGTCGCGATCCTGCTCGGCAGCGGCATCATGACGAGCGAGGGCGACCACTGGCGCGGGCAGCGCAAGCTCATCCAGCCGGTGTTCCACCGCAAGGTCGTCGCGACGTGGATGCCGCACGTCCACGCGGCCACGGTCCGGCTCGCCGACAAGTGGGCCGCCGCGGCGGACGCGGGCGCGCCGGTCAACGTCACGCAGGACATGAGCGAGGCTGCGCTCGACGTCGTGCTGCGCACACTCTTCGGCGAGGACCTCCCGCGGCTCGAGCAGGCGGGCGGTGGCAACCCGTTCGCGCTGCTCACCGACCACACGGCGCGCAACCTCGCCTTCGCCTACCGGTTCCGGCAGCTCTCCAAGCTCATCATGGACGACGTCGACCGGCGGCGCCGCGACGGCATCCGCCGGGACGACATCGTGTCGCACCTCGTCGACGCGCGCGACCGCCAGACCGGCGCGCCGATGCCCGATCGGCAGCTCCTCGACGAGATCCTGACGCTGATCGTCGCCGGCCACGAGACCACCGCGAGCTCGCTCAACTGGTTCTGGCACCTGCTGGCGCAGGCGCCCGCCGTCGCGGCGCGCATCCACGCCGAGGTCGACGCCGCCGGCGACGCCCTGCCCGATTACGACGGCCTCGCGCGGTACCCGTACTGCCGGCGCGCGCTCGACGAGACGCTGCGCCTGTATCCGCCGGGCTGGCTGCTGACGCGCCGCTCGCTCGCGGCGTCGACCATCGGCGACTACGCGCTGCCCGCCGGGACCGACGTGCTCGTCTCGCCGTACCTGATCCAGCGCCACCCGCGGTACTGGCCCGATCCCGACGCGTTCGACCCGGACCGCTTCCTGCCGGAGGTCAATGCGGCGCGCAACCGCTTTGTGTATCTTCCGTTCGGCCTCGGGCCGCGCGCTTGCATCGGCGAGCACTTCGCGCTCGTCGAGATGCACGCGCACGTCGCGATCCTCGCGCGGCGCTTCGCGCTGACGCCGGTGCCCGGGCAGACGGTCGAGATCGAGCCGCAGGTGAACCTGCGCACGCGCCAGCCGTTGCTGATGCACGTCCGCCGCCGCCGTTGACGCCGCCGCACTCCGAGACCTCGCCATGCCCGCCTTCGCCACGCTGACCGACGCCCTGGACGCCCTGTCCTCCAGCACCCGCGGCATCCACTACGTCGCCGGGGAGTCGAGCGAGCGCAGCGTCCCGTACGCCGCGCTGCGGGGCGCCGCGCTCGGCCTGCTGCGGCACCTGCAGGAGGCCGGCGCGCGGCCCGGCACGCACACGGTGATCCTCGTCGACGGGCTCGCGCCGTTCGTCGACACGTTCTGGGCGTGCGTGCTCGGGCGCGTCGTCGCCGTGCCGCTCGCGCCCGGCAACGCCGACGAGCACAAGGCGAAGTTCTTCCGCGTGCTCGCGCGCCTGCCGTCGGCCACGCTCGCGACCGAGCGCAAGGTCTTCGACCGGCTGCGCGGCTACGCGGCCGAGAACGGCCTCGCCGAGCGGCTGGCGAAGCTCGAGCGCCACACGGTGTTCCTCGACGAGGTCTCCGACGTCGCAGCCCCCGGCATCGAACATCGCGCCGCGCCCGACGACGTGGCGTTCGTCCAGTTCTCCTCCGGTTCCACGAGCGAGCCGAAGGGCGTGATCCTCACGCACCGCAATCTCACGACGAACATCGACGCGATCGCCGCGGGCGTGGCCGCGCGTCCCGACGACGCGAGCCTGTCGTGGATGCCGCTCACGCACGACATGGGGCTGATCGGCTTCCACCTGACGCCGCTGTTCGAGGGCGTGGACCACTGGCTGATGCCGACGGCGCTGTTCGTGCGCCGGCCCGGGCTCTGGCTCGCGAAGGCGGCCGAGCATCGCGTCAGCGTCACCTGCTCGCCCAACTTCGGCTACCAGCACTACCTGCGCTCGCACGACGCCGCGAAGGTCGCCGGGCTCGACCTCTCCGCCGTCCGCGTGATCTTCAACGGCGCGGAACCGATCGCCGCCGACCTGTGCCGCGAGTTCCTCGCCGCGCTCGCGCCCGCGCGCCTCGCGCCGAACGTGATGTTCCCGGTCTACGGGCTCGCCGAGGCGAGCCTCGCGGTCACGTTCCCGGCGGTCGGCGCGCCGCTCGCCGTCGAGACGCTCGCCCGCGGTGCGCTCGGCCCCGGCGACGTCGTGCGCGACGTCGCCGCCGACGCCGCCGACGCCGTGGAGCTGGTGCGCGTGGGCACGCCGGTGCGCGGCTGCGAGGTCCGTATCGCCGACGAGCGTGGCGATGCGGTGGCCGAAGGCGTGGTCGGCCGCATCCTGATCCGCGGCGACAACGTGAGCCCCGGCTACTACGACGACGCGGCGCTGACCGCGGCGGCGCGCACGGACGACGGCTTCCTCGACACCGGCGACCTGGGCACGCTGCGCGGCGGCGAGCTCGTCGTCACCGGCCGCATCAAGGAGATCCTGTTCGTCGGCGGCCAGAACCACTATCCGCAGGACATCGACCTCGTCCTGGCACAACATGCCGGCATCGAGCTCGGCCGCGCGGCGGCGGCCGGCGTGCGGCCGCCGCACGCCGCGACCGACGATGTGCTCGTCTTCGTGCTGGCGAAGGGCGACGACCTGGCGCCGTTCGTCGAGATTGCGCGCACGGTGCGCCGCGTCGTCAACGAGAAGACCGGCCTCGCGGTGGCGGCGGTCATCCCCGTGCGGCAGTTCCCGAAGACCACGAGCGGCAAGGTCCAGCGCTTCGCGCTCGCGCGCGACTACGAGGAAGGGCGCTACGCCGACGCGCTGGCGGCGATCGCGAAGCTCGAATCCGCGTCCGGAGGGCAGGCCGCCGGCCCGGCCGGCGACATCGAGCGCACGCTGCTCGCGATCTGCCAGGCCGCGCTGCCCAACCGCAAGCTCGCGCCGGACGACAACCTGTTCGAGATCGGCACCGGCTCGCTCACGCTCGCGCAGATCTACGAGAAGGTCGAGGCGGCCTACCCCGGCTACCTCGAGGTCACCGACTTCTTCGAGTATCCGACGGTGCGCTCGATGGCGGCGTTCCTCGCGAGCAGAATGGCGACGTAAGCGAAACGCGCGGGGGACCAGCGCATCGCCCCCCGGTTGGCCTCCGGGGGCGTCACCCGGGGGAGCGTAGGGGGGCGC
>JAYRNW010000111.1:0-10124 GCA_041911995.1 Casimicrobiaceae bacterium
ACCGGGTTGTTGGCGTTGCCGAACGTGTGCACGCCGATCGCGTCGCCGCGGAACGCGCCGCCACCGCGGATGTTCGCGCCGTACAGCTCCAGGAACGGGCCGCCGTCGACGGTGCCGGCATTGGTCACGTTCCCCCCGGACGTCCAGCTCGCGCCCATCGCGTCGAGATGCAAGCCACCCGGCGATTGCACCTCGCCCGAGGCCGCGACGGCAATCCCATGTTGGCTCGACAGGTGCAGCTCGGGTGGCGGCGCGCCGTTGCCGCCCTCGACCTTCAGCGTACCGCCGATCGCGGACGCGGGAACGTTCCCCGACGCGTCGACGTCGCGCAGGACGACGATCTGCCCCGGGGCGCCGGAGCGGATGGTGAGCACGTTGCCCTGGCCGACGTGCAGGCCATCGAAGTTGACCTGCGCCCACGTCTGCGGCGTGCCCGTCACGGTGCCGAGCTGGATCGTCGCCTGCGCGGCGTCGATCGTCAGCGCGTCGCCGGCGAGCGTGCCGCCTTGCACCGAGATCGCGCCGTACGGGTTATGCAGGACGTAGCCGGCGAGAGGCAGCGCGGTGACGACGTTCTGTGCGAGCGGCTGTGACGTCGACGGCGCATTGCGGCTGTCGCCTGAGTAGCTTGCCGTCAGCAGGTGCTGACCCGCCACGACGCTGCTGTAGGCGCAGGCCGCACTCCGGGTGTCGGCGGTACCGGCCAGCACGACCGTCGCGCAAGCGGCGATCGGACCGCCGTTGTCGATGAACGCGACGGATCCCGTCGGCGCGAGCCCCGTCACCTTCGCCGTCAGCGAAACGGTGGTGCCCGTGGTCGCGGTCGTCGCGTCGGAGGCGAGCGTGGTGAACGTCGCCGCGCCCGCCCCTGCGATCAGCACCTTCCTCGGCGTCACCTGGTACCCGGCGTCGCCGTTGCCGAGCTGGCCCTCGTAGTTGTCGCCCCAGCATTTGACGCCACCGCCGGTCGTGACTGCGCAGGAGTGCGAGTCGTACACCGCCACGCGCGTGGCGCCATTGACCCCGACCACGTCCACCGCGGTCAGCCGCGACGTCGTGGTGCCGTCGCCAAGCTGCCCGGTCTCGTTGCGGCCCCAGCACCTGACGGTGCCGCCGCTCGTCACCGCGCAGCTGTGGCCCGCTCCCGCCGCAACCTGCACGGCGAATCCGACGCCGACCACATCGACCGGCGTCGAGCGCCCCGTCGTGGTGCCGTCGCCGAGCTGACCGTAGCCGTTGTATCCCCAGCACTTCACGCTGCCGTCGGACGTCACCGCGCAACTGTGACTCGTACCCGCCGCGACCTGCACGGCGCCGCCGATCCCGCTCACGTCCACCGCGGTGAGCCGCTGCGTCGTGCTGCCGTCGCCAAGCTGGCCCGCCCCGTTGGCACCCCAGCACTTGATCCCGCCGCCGCCGGCCACCGCACAGGTGTGAAACGTCCCCGCCGCAACACGCACGACGACGCCGACCCCAGTCACGTCCGCGCCCAGCAGCCGACGGGTCGTCGTGCCGTCGCCGAGCTGTCCGAAAGGGTTGTCCCCCCAGCACCTGACGCCCCCGTCACTCGTCACGGCGCACGAGTGCGCGTACCCCGCCGAAACCTGCAACGCACCGCCGACCGCGACGACGTCCACCGCGCCCAGCCGCGGCGTCGTGCTGCCGCCGCCGAGTTGCCCGTAGTCGTTCCACCCCCAGCACTTGACGCCGCCGTCGTAGGTCGCCGCGCACGTGTGCCGCGTGCCCGCGTCGACTTGCGTCGCACCCGCCACACCGACCACGTCCACCGCCGTGGGGTGCGGGTTCCTGCCGAGCTCGCCGAGCTGGCCATCGTCGTTGCCGCCCCAGCACTTGACGCCGCCTCCACTGGTGACAGCACACGAGTGGTCGTCGCCGACGTCGACCTGCACTGCGCCAGCGACTCCGCTCGCGTCCACCGCCGTCAGCCGCTCCAGCGCACTGCCGTCGCCGAGCTGGCCATCGTAGTCGTTCCCCCAGCATTCGACTTCCCCGGCGGCCGTCGTCGCGCACGAATGCCAGTAGCTTGCGGCGATCCGCGTCGCGCCACCGAGCCCGACGACGTCCACCGCCATCAGTCGCTGCGCCTTCGTCCCGTCGCCGAGCTGGCCGTACGGGTTGTTCCCCCAGCACTTGACGCCGCCCGCACTCAGCACGGCACACGTGTGCGCACCGCCCGCGGCCACACGCACGGCACCGCTGACGCCGGCGACGTCCACTGCCGTCAGACGTTGCGTCGTCGTCCCGTCGCCAAGCTGACCGTCGCCGTTGTTCCCCCAGCACTTGACGCCGCCGCCGCTGGTAACCGCACAGGCATGCATGACGCCTGCCGCGACCTGCACGGCATCGTTGACTCCGGTGACGTCCACTGCGGTGAGCCGCTGCGTCGTGCTGCCGTCGCCGAGCTGGCCGGCGAAGTTGGTCCCCCAGCATTTGACTCTGCTACCCCCGGTGACGGCACAGGCGAACGCGCCACCGGCCGCCACCTGTACGGCGTCGCCGACCCCGACGACGTCCACCGGTGTTGGCCGTTGCGTCGTGCTGCCGTCGCCGAGCTGCCCGTGGGTGTTGGACCCCCAGCACCTGACCCCGCCACCCGTCGTCACGACGCACGTGTGATTGCTTCGTGCCGCAACCTGCACGGCGTCGCCGATGCCGGTCACGGTTACGGCCGTGAGCCGCTGCGTCGTGCTGCCGTCACCGAGCTGGCCCTGGCCGTTGTACCCCCAGCACATGACGGGGCCACCGGCCACCGCGCACGTGTGATAGTCACCCGCGGCAACCGCGAAGGCGCCGCCGAGACCGAAGCTCGCCACCGCGACCCGATGCTCGGTGGTCGTGCCGTCGCCGAGCTGGCCGTAGCCGTTGGAACCCCAGCACTTGACGCCGCCGTCGCTCGTCACGGCGCACGAGTGATAGCCGCCCGCGGCGACGTCCACCGCTCCCGCGAGCGGCTGGTAGGCATTTACGTCGTCCGCGATCGTGCCGGCCCCGATCGCTACTGCGACCGTCAGCGCTGCGATGCCGCGCCGCGTCACGGCCGCGACGCCGCATCCCGCATTCATCGCGGCGAGGGAGGAGATCGCGGCCCGCATACGCGCCCGTTGCCAGAAACCCCTTGCAAACAGGCTGACGCCGGCCGGTGGCGCCGTCGTTGACGATCGTCAACGTTCGCGCGGCCGGCGGCAATCAGAGGTGCGGCGAGCGGCGACCCGGAGGCCCTGACGGCGGCAGGCGCGTCACGGCCCGTACATCGGCACCGGCAGGTTGTTCACGAGGCACGTCCAGCAGTTGCCCACCGCCGCCGCGTTCACCAGGATCGAGTACGTGTTCACGTGCGGCGCCGTCCCGTCCGACGCCACGTAGCCCGCACTGCCGTCCGGCTTGCGCACCAGCGTGTACGCCCGCACCGGCGTCCCCGGCAGCGTGCTGAAGTTCATCCAGTTCAAATCGTTGCCGTACACGTAGATGTTGCCCTGCGAACTCGCGATCGCCGGCGCCTCGAAGAACACCCCCTGGAACGCCCGCCCCGTCGTGGTCCAGCCCTGGTTCACCGCCACCCCGTTCAGGTCGAGCGCCCCACCCGCCTTGAACACGAGGCCCCCGGGAAACACGAAGTCCGAGGCCACGCCGCCGGCCAGCGTCAGCGCCCCGCTCGCCTGCACGATCATGCTCCCGCCGCCGTACGCCGGGTCCGGCATCCCCGCCGGCCGCACCGCGCCGGGCAGCACCACCGCGTTGTTCGGCGGCAGGTTCACCCCCGACGGCCACGCCGACGGCATTTGCACCGTGAGGTTGCCGTTCGCGTACAGGTTGAGCACCTGCGGCGCGTTGCCGAACGCGTTCAGCGTCAGCGCGACGTGGTCGCCGGTGCTGGGGTGGAGCTGCAGTCCGTTCTGCAGGAAGAACGCACCGTTGACCGGGTTGTTGGCGTTGCCGAACGTGTGCACGCCGATCGCGTCGCCGCGGAACGCGCCGCCACCGCGGATGTTCGCGCCGTACAGCTCCAGGAACGGGCCGCCGTCGACGGTGCCGGCGTGCGTGACGCTCTGCCCGGCCATCCACGTCGCGTCGAGCGCGTCGAGCGCGAGCCCCGAAGGCGACAGCACGCTGCCGGACGCCGCGATCGCGATGCCGCTCGTGTTCCACACGTAGAGCTCGGGCGGTCGCGCGCCGTTGCCTCCTTGCGCGACGAGCGCGCCGCCGATTGCGCTGCCCGTCACGCCCGCGTTGCGCAGCACCAGCGTCTGCCCCGGCGCGCCGGAGCGTATCGTCAGCGTGTTGCCCGCGCCGACGTGCAGCGCCTGGAAGTCGATCTGCGCGTACACGCCGGCGGCTGCGGGTGCCGCGCCGAGCTGGATCGTGGCGTTGGGATCGGTAATCGTGATGAGGTTTCCGGACAGCGTGCCGCCCTGCACCGTCATGCCGCCGTAAGGATCGGCGATGACCGTCCCCGTGATCGGCAGCGCGTTCACGACCTGCTGCTGCAGCACGGCCGACGTCGACGCGCCGTTGCCGCCGTCACCGCCGAAGCTCGCGACGATCGCGTGCGTGCCCGCGGCCAGCACGCTGGTTGCGCAGTTCGCGCTGCGCGTATTGCCGGTGCCGCTCGGCGCGACGCCGCCGCAGCCGGCGACCGGCGAACCGTCGGCCGTAAATGCGACGGTGCCGTTCGGCGCCGCGCCGGCGACCACCGCCGTGAACACGACCACGGTGCCCGCCGCGCTCGGGTTGGCGTTGGACGCGAGCGTCGTCGTCGTGGCCTTAGTGCCGGAGCACGGCGCGGTCGTGAACGTGGCGTCCGCGCCGTAGGTCGGCCCCACGCTGTTCGTGCCGACCACGCGGAAGTGGTGGAGCGTGTTGCACGCGAGCCCGCCGACCGTTGCCGACACCGCGGCGTTGGCGGCGCCCGCCGCCAGCGGGCTCTGCGCGGCGGTCGCGGAGCCGCCGTAGCCGGTGGTTGTTCCATACTGGAACGCGACCGTCGTGCTCGCGCCGTTGCTGCCGACGACGCCGTTGAGCGTCGCGCCGGTGGCCGTGATCGCGGACGCGGCCGCCGTCGCCACCGTCGGTGCCGCCAAGCTGCCCGCGAGCCGGAAGTTGGCGACCGCGAATGCGCGCTCGTCGTGGACGCGCGCGTTGTCGTGTGTCGCGGCCGTGCCCGTCGGCGCGCCCGCGTAGTTGATGTCGGGGTTCGAGAAGTTGGCGATCCGCGTGCAGTTGACGCCGGCGTCTGCGCACGCGTTGTTGTACGCCATCACGGTGCGCCAGAGTCCGGTCACGTTCACGTAGCCGTGGCCATAGGGGTAGGGCGACGCGGCGGCGTCGACGTAGGGATCGTGCCGCGCGCCGAAGTTGTGGCCGACCTCGTGCGCAAAGCTCAGATTGCCGCCGGCGCAGCCGCGGTTGACGACCGTAAAGCCGTAGCCGGCGCTGGAATTGAGCCAGCCGATGCCGCAATACTGGACGTTCTCGACGAACAGGCTGACGAGGTCGGCAGCGTACGCGTTGCGCCAGCCGTGGACCTCGTCCATGATGCCGTCGCCGACGTTGGTCAGGTTGTCGAGGTCGGTGTTGAAGTCGCCGCTTTCGTTGTAGCTCACCTGCGCGTAGTGCACGAGCCGCAGCCGGGGCACGACGCCGCTGTTGCCGTACGCAAGGTTCGCGCGGTCGACCGCCTGCTGGATCTGCGCGCCGATGCCCGCACCCGCGGCCGCCGCCGTCTGATTGCTGTAGACGATCATGATGTCGACCTGCGCGCCGGTGTCCGCGACGCCGGCTTGGGCCGCCGGTGAGGCGTCCATGGGTGCGCCGACCGCCGGCAGCGCGATGCGCGACTCGGCGCCGGGCGGATGGTCGGGCGGGAACCGCGCCGGATCCAGTTGCCCCAGCATCTGCGCGCCGCCTTGCCCCGACAGTAGCTGGTAGCTCGCGGAGACGCCGGAACCCGCGTCGACGACGTCGACCGAGCCCGCGATGTGCCCGTCGACGACCGTCAGCACGACGTCGCCGCGCGCGCCGCCGCGCACGCGGCCGTACCACGTGTAGTTGCCGGGTCCGCGCACTTCGATGCGTGCAAGCTCGACGGCCACGACCTGTCCGTCGAAGAGTTCCACGCCGAGGAGCACCGGCGACGTCGCCGACCGCGGGTCGATTTGCGCGAAGTCCACGACGACCGGCCGCTGGCGCACGACCGCGGGTCCCGCCGAGACCGCCATCGCGCCGAGCGGCGCGGCGCCCGCCGCGGCGGGCCCAACGAGCATCGGCAGCGGATCGGCGGCCAGCGAGGCCGCACCGCAGGAAGCCGAGACCAGCCACACCACGATCGCGCGCACGTACACCGCAAAGCGTTTCATGTCCTGTCCGGGTTCGGTTCGTCGGGGCTCGCTGCCGATCGCGGCAAGTCGCGCCGGGTGCGGCTCGCGGCGCCATGCCAGTCACACAATTTCCGCCCGACCCCGAGGACCGCAGCAGACCGGACGTGCATGCCGGAACCATCGCCGCGAAGGCGGCACACGCGCCGCTGCCGCAGCGCGCGAACGGCCCGGACGGGCGCTATTTCCGGACCGTCGTCGGCGTCAGCGGCGACGCCGGGTCCTTCTCGCCGGCGGCCATCGCGGCGGTCGCCGCGCGCAGCTCGGTCCAGCGTTTCTTGTCGGCGTCGTACTTGGCGTTGACGGCGACCATCTCCTTCTGCTTGGCGGCGACGAGCTCCGCCTGCTTCGCGAGCTCGCTGTTGACGTTGGCGAGCTCGCGCTCGAGCACCGCCGGCGTGGGCTTGTCGCCCAACGCCTTCACCCGCTGGTCGAGCTCGGCCTTGCGCTTGCCGAGCGTGGCGCTGTAGGCGGTCGCCGACTGCACCTGCCCGTCGATCGTGGCGAGCGCGCGCTTGCGCGCGAGCTCGATCTCGGCTTCCGACGTGTACGTCCCGAGCAGCGCGCGGTCGCGCCGCTCGACCAGCTCGCGCTCCTTGGCGAGCTGCTCGGCGCGCGCGTCCTCGGCCGCGCGGGCGCGGCGCTGCTCGGGCGTGAGCGTCGGGTCGGTCTTGCGCACCGGCACGCCCTGCTTGTCGAGCTCGATGTTGCCCTTGTTGATCGCCTCGGGCGGCAGCTTGTCGGTGTAATGGACCTTGCCCTGGTCGTCGACCCACCGGTACGTCGTCGCGTGGGCCGCCGGCACGGCGGCGAGCGCCCCCGCGAGCGCGAGCGCGACGGCGGCCACCGCGAATCCGGAGCGCTTCGCAAGCTGCGTCATGGCACGGTTCGTCCCATCTGCGTTCGACGCGGCCGGCCGTCAGCCGTTCCCGGCCGCGGACGCGACGCCGTAGCGCGCGCGGTAGGCCTCGACCGCGCCGGCATGGGCGCGCAGGTCGGCACGGCCGGCGATGAAGGCCATGAGGTCGTCCAGCGTGGCGATGGCCACGACCGGGATGCCGAAGGTGTCGCGCACTTCCTGCACGGCTGACCGCTCCCCTTGTCCTCGCTCCATGCGATCCAACGCGATCAGGACGCCGGCGGGGTTGGCGCCTTGCGCGCGGATCAGCTCGACCGACTCCCGGACCGACGTCCCGGCGGTGATGACGTCGTCGACGATCAGCACCCGCCCCGTCAACGGCGCGCCGACGACGACCCCGCCCTCGCCGTGATCCTTGGCTTCCTTTCTGTTGAAACTGAACGGCAGATTGTGACCTTTTTCGGCCAGGGCGACCGCCGTCGCGGCGGCCAGGGTGATGCCCTTGTACGCCGGCCCGAAGATCTGGTCGCACGCGATGCCCGACGCCAGCAGCGCCTCCGCGTAGAAATGGCCGAGCCGCCGGAGGCTCTCGCCATCGTTGAACAGTCCTGCGTTGAAGAAATATGGGGTGGTGCGCCCCGCCTTGGTCACGAATTCGCCAAAACGAAGCACTTCGCGTGCCAGTGCGAACGCGAGAAAGTCCTGCCGAAAGTCGGACATCGTGCTGATTTTCTTCGGATTTCCGACGAGTATACCGCGCGGGGGCGGCGCCGACGGAAACGTGCCTCCGCGGCGCCGCTGCGAACGCCCGGCGCCGCGGCGGAGCGGCCCCCGCCTTCGTGTACACTCGCCGCCTTTTTCGGGCCGCCGCATCCGCATGCGCGTCATCACCGTCAACGTCAACGGCATCCGCGCCGCCGAGCGCAAGGGGCTCGCGCACTGGCTCACGCGCGGCCACCCGTGGGACGTCGTCTGCCTGCAGGAACTGAAGGCCACCGACGACGACATCCCGCGCGCGCTGCGCGCGCCGCGCAAGGCGCACGCGTCGTTCCACGCGGCCGAGCGCAAGGGCTACGCCGGCGTGGGCATGTACGCGCGCATGCCGGCGCGCTTCGCCGCGGGCTTCGGCAGCCGCGAGTTCGACGCCGAGGGCCGCTACCTGCGCGCCGACTTCCGCGACCTCACGGTGATCAGCCTGTACCTGCCGTCGGGCTCGGCGGGGCCGCACCGGCAGGCGTCGAAGTACCGCTTCCTCGCCGAGTTCCTGCCGCACCTCGCGAAGCTGCGCAAGTCGGGGCGCGAGATCATCCTGTGCGGCGACTGGAACATCGCGCACCAGCCGATCGATCTCAAAAACTGGCGCAGCAACCAGAAGAACTCGGGCTTCCTGCCGGAGGAGCGCGCGTGGCTGACGCGCGTGTTCGACGACCTGGGCTTCGTCGACGTGTTCCGCCGCGTGGACCCGCGGCCGGAGCAGTACACGTGGTGGTCGAACCGCGGGCAGGCGTGGGCGAAGAACGTCGGGTGGCGCATCGACTACCAGATCGCCACGCCCGGCATCGCCGCGCGCGCGCACCGTGCCGCGATCTACAAGACCCGCCGTTTCTCCGACCACGCGCCGCTCGTCGTCGACTACGACTTCGAGTTGACGTGAGAATCCGCGGCGGCGCCGCGACCGCCCGCTCGGTGCAACTGGGATCTGTGGAATTGGGGTCAGAGCCTTAAGCTTCGCTCGGTGAGCCTTGCGCGCCTTCCGATGACACTCGACGCACGAATCTTACGGCTCTGACCCTTATTCGAACTTAAGGCTCTGACCCCAATTTATGCTGCGCATCGCCAACCTGACGCTCTCCCGCGGCACGAAGCGCCTGCTCGAATGCGCCAGCCTGACGGTGCCGCCGGGCCACAAGCTCGGCCTCGTCGGCGCGAACGGCTGCGGCAAGTCGAGCCTCTTCGCGGCGATCCGCGGCGAGATCGTGCCCGACGCGGGCAGCGTCGACGTGCCGGCGGCGTGGACGCTCGCGCACGTCGCGCAGGAGACGCCCGCGGTCGCGACGAGCGCGCTCGACTGCGTGCTCGACGGCGACCGCGAGCTGCGGGAGATCGAGCGCGCCATCGCCGCCGCGGAGGCGGACCCCGCACACAGCGGCGAGGCGCTCGCGGACCTGCACCACCGGTTCGACGCGGCCGACGGCTACAGCGCGCGGGCGCGCGCGGCGACGCTGCTCGCGGGCTTAGGCTTCGCCGAGGCGCGGCAGGCCGACGCGGTCGCGTCGTTCTCCGGCGGCTGGCGGATGCGGCTCAACCTCGCGCAGGCGCTGATGTGCCGCTCCGACCTGCTGCTCCTCGACGAGCCGACGAACCACCTCGACCTCGACGCCGTGCTCTGGCTGGAAGACTGGCTCGGCCGCTATCCGGGCACGCTGCTGCTGATCACGCACGACCGCGACTTCCTCGACGGTGTCGTCTCCGGCATCGTCCACGTCAGCGGGCGCAGGCTCGTGTCGTACACCGGCAACTACGCGCAGTTCGAGCGCGAGCGCGCGCAGCAGCTCGCGTTGCAGCAGGCGACCTACGCCAAGCAGCAGCGGCAGGTCGCGCACCTGCAGTCGTTCGTCGACCGCTTCCGCGCGAAGGCCACCAAGGCGAAGCAGGCGCAGAGCCGCATCAAGGCGCTGGAGCGCATGGAGCTGATCGCCGCCGCGCACGTCGACAGCCCGTTCGAGTTCGCGTTCGCGCCGGTCGACCGCACCGCGCGGCAACTGGTGCTGCTGGAGGACGCCTCGCTAGGCTACGACGACCGGCCGCCGGTGCTCGCGCACGTGAAGTGGGGCGTGCTGACCGGCGATCGCATCGGCCTGCTCGGCCCCAAC
>JAYRNW010000112.1:0-10406 GCA_041911995.1 Casimicrobiaceae bacterium
CGCGGAACCAGACCCAAACTGCGTCGTGTGAGCACTTCGTTTGTCTTGGAACCTCCCCAAGGCCACCGCCCTTGCGGACAGCACCCCAGGGGCCCCACCCACGAGCACCCACACCTATCGGTTGCAGATTGTTAAAGAGCGGCTGCGCCCCGACCGGGTCGTGCGAACTTCCCGGGAAAGTGCAGCAAAGAGGCGCGATTATACAACGAAAACGGGGCCGGTCAACACCCCCTTTACCGCTGCCTCCAGACGTGGGGGCGTTTCGGCGCCGGACAATGGGGGGTCCCGGCCGTCGGCTATGATCGGCGCACGCCGTCCGGGGCCCGGTACCCGGCCGAAGCCCCGCCGTTCCCATGTCCCCCGCCCACCCTCCCGTCGGCAGAAACGACCCGTGCCCGTGCGGCAGCGGCCTGCGCTACAAGCAGTGCCACGGAGCGCTCGCCGCCGGCGCGGCCGCGCCGGAGGACCCGGCGCCCGAGGCGCTGGCGCGCCGCGGCTTCGACGCCCACCGCCGCAACGACCTCGACACGGCCGAGCGCCTCTACCGCGAAGCGCTCGCCAGGGCGCCGGACCTCGCCGGCGCCGTCCACTATCTGGGCGTCGTCCTCTACCAGCGCGGCCGCCCGGAAGAAGCGATGCCGCTGCTCGACCGCGCCGTCGCCCTCGAGCCCGGCGAGTGCGAGTACCACAACAACCGCGGGCTCGTGCTCGCCGCCCTGCAGCGCACCGCGGAGGCGATCGCCGCGTATCGCCGCGCGCTCGAGATCAAGCCCGACCACGCGACCGCGTGGAACAACCTGGGCCTCGCGCTCCACGCCGCCGGCGACGTTGCCGGCGCGGTCGACGCGTACCGCGAGGGGCTGAAGCTTGCACCGGAGTTTCCGCAACTGCACTGGAACCTCTCGCTCGCGCTGCTGCAGCAGGGCGACTTCGCGCACGGCTGGCCGGAGTACGCGTGGCGGCTCGCGTGCCCCGAGCTCTACGCCGAGCATCCGCGCCACGCGGGCGCCGCGTGGACGGGCGACGACCCCGCGGGCCGCACGCTGCTGCTCACCGCGGAGCAGGGCTTGGGCGACACGCTGCAGATGCTGCGCTTCGCGCGCATCGTCGCGGAGCGCGGCGCGCGCGTGCTCGTCGCCGTGCAGGAGCCGCTGCGCAATCTCGCTGCGACGGCGCCGGGCGTGGCCGCCGCGCATGCCGAGCGCGAGCCGCTGCCGCCGTACGACGCGCACGTCTCGCTGATGTCGCTGCCGGGCCTGCTGGGCGTCACGGCCGACGATTGCCCGGCCGCGGTGCCGTACCTGACGCCCGACGTGCAACGGCGACGCGACGCCCGCGCCGCCGTGCAGCGCGGAGGCGGGACCGCGCTGAAGGTCGGCATCGCGTGGGCCGGCGCCGCCGGCAACACGCGCGACGCGCGGCGCAGCATGTCGCTTACGGCGTTCGCGCGGCTGCTCGACGTCCCCGGCACGCGCTGGTTCTCGCTCAAGTGGGCGGCGCACGTGCCGACCGCGGCCGAAGTCCCGTTCGCGCAGCGGCTGGTCGCGTTGCCCGAGCGCAACGACTTCGACGGGCTCGCCGCGCTGGTGAGCGAGCTCGACCTCGTGATCAGCGTCGACACGAGCCTAGTGCATCTCGCCGGCGCGCTGGGCAAGCCCGTCTGGGTGCTGCTCGACACGGCGCCGGACTGGCGCTGGATGCTCGGGCGCGCCGACAGCCCGTGGTATCCGACCGTGCGCCTCTTCCGGCAGCGGACGGCCGGCGACTGGGCGCAGCCGCTGGAGGAAGTCGAGGCGGCGCTGCGGGCGCTGGCCGCCGCCCGCTGACGGCGCCGGCGCGCGCGCGGCGGTCCGGCCCGGCGCGCAAACCACGGTATGATGACGGACCGCCCGCCCGCGCGTCGCCGCGGCGCCCCGCTCGGCTTCGCGCACGAGCCATCGCACGCCCGCCTTTCCCGATGAACGTCACGACGCAGCCGAAGCAGCCGTTCGCGGTGTTCGCGAGCTTCTGGAGCCATCGGACGCTGATCGTGAACCTCGCGAAGCGCGACGTCGTCGGCCGCTACAGCGGGTCGATGCTGGGCCTCATGTGGTCGTTCTTCAATCCGCTGCTGATGCTCTGCGTCTACACGTTCGTCTTCGGCGTCGTGTTCAGGACGCGGTGGAGCCCCGGCGGCACCGGCAGCGTGCTCGAGTTCGCGGTGATCCTGTTCTCGGGGCTGCTGGTGTTCGGCATCTTCTCCGAGTGCGTCAACCGCGCGCCCACGCTGATGCTGCAGAACCCGGGCTTCATCAAGCGCGTCGTGTTCCCGCTGGAGGGGCTGCCGTGGGTCGTCGTGTGCTCGAGCCTCTTCCACGCGGCGATCAGCCTCGTCGTGCTCGCGCTCGTCATGCTGGTCGTCATGGGCTCGGTGCCGCCGACGTGGCCGCTGTTCGCCGTCGTCCTCGTGCCGCTGCTGCTGTTCGTCGTCGGGTTCTCGTGGGCGCTGGCGGCGCTGGGCGTCTACCTGCGCGACCTCGCGCAGACGATCAACATCGCCACCGCCGTCCTGATGTTCTTGAGCCCGATCTTCTACCCGGCCACCGCGGTGCCCGCGGAGTTCCGCTGGGCGATCGACTGGAACCCGATGACGTTCTTCGTCGAGCAGACGCGCGCGGTCCTCGTGTGGGGCCGCTTGCCCGACTTCGCAGGCCTCGCGTGGATGGCCGTTGCCGGCCTCGCCGTCGCGTGGCTGGGCCTCGCGTTCTTCCAGCACGCGCGCGACGGCTTCGCCGATGCCATCTGAGCTCGCCGTCCGCGCCGAAGGTGTGGCGAAGAGCTTCCGGCTCTACGCGAAGCCGCGCGACCGGCTAAAGCAGATCTTCCTCGGCCGCCGCCGCAAGTACTACCAGGAGTTCTGGGCGCTGAACGACGTCTCGTTCGACGTCGCCCGTGGTGAAACCGTCGGCGTGATCGGGCGCAACGGCTCGGGCAAGTCGACGCTGCTGCAGATCGTCTGCGGGACGCTGAAGCCCACGGCCGGCCGCGTCGTGACGCACGGGCGCATCGCGGCGATGCTCGAGCTGGGCGCCGGCTTCTCGCCGGAGTTCTCCGGCCGCGAGAACATCTTCCTCAACGGCTACATCGTCGGCCTGACGCAGGCGCAGATCGAGGCGCGCTACGACGCCATCTGCGCGTTCGCCGACATCGGCGAGTTCATCGAACAGCCGGTCAAGACGTACTCGACCGGCATGGCGGTGCGGCTCGCCTTCGCCGTGATGGCGCACGTCGACGCGGAGATCCTGGTGATCGACGAGGCGCTCGCCGTCGGCGATGCGCGCTTCGTGCAGAAGTGCATGCGCTTCCTGCGGGAGTTCAAGGAGCGCGGCACGCTGCTCTTCGTCAGCCACGACACGACGGCGGTGGCCAACCTCTGCGACCGCGTGCTCTGGCTCGACGCCGGCCGCGCGAAGGCGATCGGCCCGGCGAAGCACGTCTGCGACCTCTACCTCGAGAACCTGTTCGAGTCCGTGCAGGGCGCGTCGAAGGACGCCGCGCCGGCGCCGGCTCCCGCGACGGCGGCCGCGGCGATGCCGGTGCGCGACCAGCGGCTCGACATCCTGCAGGCGTCGCCGTACCGCAACGACGTCGAGATCTTCGAGTTCCACCGCGAGGCCGCGTCGTTCGGCAAGCGTGGCGCGCGCATCGCCGACGTCCGCTTCGAGCACCGCGACGGCGAGCGCCTCGCGTGGGCGGTCGGCGGCGAGACCGTGGTCGTCGCGATCGACGTCGAGGCCTCGGAGCCGCTCGGCAGCCCGATCGTCGGCTTCCTCGTCCGCGACCGGCTCGGGCAGAACGTGTTCGGCGACAACACGTTCCTGACCACGCAGTCGGCGCCGCTCGCGCTCGCCGCCGGTGACACCGCGACCGCGCGCTTCGAGTTCGACCTGCCGCTGCTGCCGCCCGGCGACTACTCGATCGCGGTCGCCGTCGCTGACGGGCGCCAGCAGGACCACGTCCAGCACGAGTGGATCCACGATGCGCTGACCTTCCGCGTCGAGACGAGCAGCGTCCGCCATTCGCTGGTGGGCCTGCCGATGCGCACGATCCACTTCGAGCGCACGGTGCGCACGCCGGCGGCCTCGCCCGCGGCCGGCGTCGCCGACACGGCGTGACGGCCGCCGCGCACTGCGTCGTGTGCGGCGCCGACGACCTGGCCGACGTCGACGTCCTTTCGCCGGAGCTGATCGCGGCGTGGGAGCTCGCGCCGGCCGAGGCCGCGTACGTGAACCGGCAGCAGGGCCGGCACTGCCGCCGCTGCCGCAGCACGCTGCGCTGCATGGCGCTCGCCACCGCGATCCTGCGCTTCTGCGGCGCCACCGGCACGTTCGCCGAATTCGCCCGCTCGGACGCCGCCCGCGGCCTGCGCGTGCTGGAGATCAACGAGGCGGGCGGCGTGTCCGCGTTCCTCGCGCAGATGCCGCTGCGCGAGTTCGCGGAGTTCCCGCGCGTCGACATGCAGGCGCTGCCGCACGGCGACGCGGGCTTCGACCTCGTCGTGCACTCGGACACGCTCGAGCACGTCCCCAACCCGGTGCAGGGCCTGCGGGAATGCCGGCGCGTGCTGCGCGACGGCGGTGCGTGCGTGTTCACGGTGCCGGCGATCGTCGGCCGCCTGACGCGCAGCCGTGCGGGATTGCCGCCGTCGTATCACGGCACGCCGGCGGACGGCGCCGGCTATCTCGTGCACACGGAATTCGGCGCGGACGGGTGGCGGTGGCCGCTCGCCGCCGGCTTTGCCGAGGTTCGCGTCGTTGCCGTCGAGCCGCCGGCCGCGCACGCGTTCACGGCCATCCGCGGACGTTGCGGGGCTTCTTGGTGAACGCGGCGAACGGCGGGCGAGCTCGATTGCGGCGACGTTGCACGCCGGTGCGACGGCGCGACGTCGATCGCAGCCTGACACATAGGGAGCGACGATGAACCTGAACCTGGGCTGCGGCTACAACAAGGTGGCGGGCTTCCTGAACGTCGACCTGTTTCCGGAATGCCAGCCCGATCTCGTTTACGACCTCGAAGCGCTTCCGTGGCCGTGGGAGAGCGACTCGGTGGAGAACGTCATCTTCAATCACTCGCTCGAGCACATGGGCCAGAGCCCCAGGGTCTTCCTGGGCGTGATCAAGGAGCTGTACCGCGTCTGCAGGGACCAGGCCCGGATCATGATCAACGTTCCCCACCCGCGGCACGACGACTTCATCAACGACCCGACGCACGTCAGGGTGATCACCCCGGGTCTGCTGTCGCTGTTCGACCGCGAGGTCAACGACGCGATCGAGCGCAAGGGCCTCGCGAATACGCGCTTCGCCCACTACCTGGGCGTGGACTTCTGCATCGACAGCCAGCAATTCGTGCTGAGCGAGCCCTACGCCACGCAACACGCGAACAAGCTGCTGTCCGACGCGGACGTCGACGTCATGTGCCGCGAGTGGAACAACGTCGCCTCCGAGATCCGCCTCGTTCTCGTCGCAAGAAAGCCCGCGGGGACGGCAGCGAAGCCCTGAATCCGCCGCCGCGAATCGCGCCGCCTCGCGCGCGCGTCGTGGCCGGCGACCATCCGGCCCCGGCCGTTCGGCGGCCGTCGGGGACGAACCGAGCCGGCCGGGCGAGGAAAGTCAGCGCCTCGACGGCGCGCCGTCCGCCCGGCTTCCCGATTCCACCGCGTCGCGCAGCCACTGCGCGAGCGCCGCGACGGGCGCCGCGTCGTCGAACACGCGCGGGTGCGCGTCGCGGATGCGGCGCGCGAGCGCCTGCCGGCGCGCCGGATCGCCGGCGAGCTCCGCCGCGATCCGCACGTAGTCGTCGCCGTCGCGCGCGACGAGCTCGGGGAGCCCCATCAGCTGCAGCATGCCCGCGCTCTGCCGGCCCCGCATGAAGCGGCCGGGCAGCGTCACGATCGGCAATCCGCAGGCGAGCGCGTCGAGGCTCGTGTTGCCGCCCGACCAGTGCAGTGTGTCGAGCATCGCGTCGCACACGCGGTTGACCCGCAGGAAGTCCTCGTGCGGGTATTGCGGCAGCACGCGCACGCGATCCGCGGCGATCCCGGCCGCGCGCAGCCGCGCCGCGTAAGCGGCGGTCAGCCGCCGGTCGGCGCCCTCGAAGCACACGAGCAGCGCGTCCGGGGCGGCGGCGAGGACGCGCGCGAACAGCGCGTCGTTGTCGGGATGGATCTTGAACAGCGACTGCGGGCACAGCAGCAGCGGGCGGTCGTCGGGGAGGCCGAAGCGGACGCGCGTCGCGTCTTCCGGGACCTCCGGTGCGCGGTACCGCGTGCCGATGCCCGGCAACGTGACCAGCCGCTCGGTGTAGTCCGCGGCGGCGTTCGCCGGCTCCATTGCGGCGCTGGAGAAGAACACGTCGATCGTCGCGTGGCCGGTGGTCACCGGGTGCCCCCACGCCGCGCACTGCAGCGGCGCCAAGCGCAGCGCGGCGAGCGCGAACGTCACCGCACCCATCCCGAGCTCCGGGTACACGAGGACGTCGAGCGCGTCGGCGCGAATCAGCGGCGCGACGCGCGACGGCGGCCAGCCCGGGCAGCGGTGGAACCGCGCCGCCGCCTGCGCGAGCCGCTGCGCCACCGCGTCGAAGCCGGGCGCCAGGTGATAGACGTGGACGTCGAACGTGTCGCGCGGCAGGTCCGTGATCCAGCGCTCGAAGTAGCGGCCGACCGTGCCGTCGCGGAAGAACGTCGACGCGAAGCCCACGCGGATCCGGGAGCCGGCGCGCGGGCGCGGCGGGACGGCGCCCACCCACTCGGGCGCCCGTCCGCGCAGCAGGCCGGCGACGATGCCCGCGTAACGCTCCTGCAGCACGCGGTCGCCGCCACCGTGGTACGCGAGCAGGAAGTTGCTCCACCGCAACTCGTCGACCAGCTGCGCGGCGCCCATGGCGGCGGCGCGCGCGGGCGCGGCGGCCTCGACGCGGGCGAGGCCGTCGGCATACGCCTTGCGCGCGGCGTCGAGCGCAGCCGCGCTCTCCGGCACCATCGGCAGCGTCAGCCACTGCCCGAACAGCGCGCGCAGCATCGTCGCGTCGACCGCGCCGGCCCGTGCGTACGCGGCGCGTGCGCCCGCGAGGTCGTCGCGCTCGGCAAGCGCGTTGGCGAGCTGCAGCATCGCCTGCGCGTCGCGCGGGTCGAGCTCGACCACGCGGGACAGGAGGCCGATCGCCGCGTCGAGATCCGAGCGCGCGCGCAGGATGCTCGCGAGCGTGGCCATCGCGGCGCGGTTGCCGGGGTCGAACGCGAGCGCGCGCCGCAACGCGTCCTCCGCCGCGGCATCGTGCCCGGCGTCGCGCCGCAGTGCGCCCAGGTTCGACCACCCGATCGCGTAGCGCTCGTCCAGCGCGACCGCGCGCTCGACCGCGCGGATCGCCTCGTCGATGCGGCCCGCGGTGCGCAGCGCGTTGCCGAGATTGCTCCACGCCCGCACGTAGCCGGGGTCCGCCTGCACCGCTCGCTCGAACGCCACGATCGCCTGCGCGTTCGATCCGGCGTCCACGCACAGGAATCCCAGCTCGCTCCAGAGGCGCGCCTGCTTCGGGTCGAGCGCCAGCGCGGCCTGAAGGTCGGCGATCGCCCGCGGCAGGTCGCGCTGCGCCTCGTGCGCGCGCGAGCGCAGCACCAGCGCCGGCATGCGGACGGCGTCGGCGAGCGCCGCGTCGGCCAGCAACGCGTCGGCGAGTGCGCGGGCCCCGGCCGCGTCCCCCGCGGCCAGGCGGGACTGGATCGCGGGCAGGCGCGGGTCGGTCACGTGCGTTCGCCGCCGGCCGCGGCGTCCGGCGCCGCCTGCGCGAGCGCGGCGACGTACGCCGCCTCGAGGTTGCGCGTGTGCGTCGCCATGTCGACGAGCGGCGACCCGGCCATTCCCTTCGCGATCGCCGCGCGCACCTCCGCGCGGAACGCGGCGTCGTCGGCGAGCCGCGTCGCGATCTCCACGTACTCGCGCCCGGTGCTGGCGACCGTCTGCCCGACGCCGAGGTTGCACAGGATCGAGTACGTCGTCCGCTCGCCGTGCCGCTTGCCGACCAGCGTCACGACCGGCACGCCCATGTCGAGCGCCTCCAGCGTCCCGTTCACGCCGCCGAACGGCATCGTGTCGAGCACGAAGTCGACGACGGCGTAGCGCGCCTGGTTCTCCGCGTCGTCGCGGCCCTGCGGCAGGAACAGCACGCGGTCCGCGCCGATGCCGGCGGCCGCGGCGAGCTTCGCGTAGACGCCGCGCATGAACGGGCTCGCCGGCGAGAACGCGAGCTTCGCGCGGGGGATGCGGTCGAGGACGTCGCGCCACAGCCTCAAGCAGCGGCGCGACAGCTTGAGCGCGTTCACGAACGCGCCGATCACGATGGTGTCGGCCGCGATGCCGAGCGTGCGCCGGTCGAACGGATGGCGCTCGGCCGGCGCGACGTGCCGGTACGGAAACACGCAGCCGTCCATCACGAGCATCCGCTCGATCTGGAACTGCTGGCTCTCGGGCACGTCGGCGTAGTGGTCGGTCAGCTTGAAGTCGATGGCGGAGAGCCCGACCGTGCCCGCGCTCGCGACGTGCGTGATCTGCACGCGCGCCGGCTTGCGCGCGAGGATCCCCGGCCGCGCGCCGCGCGTGTGCGTCGACAGGTCGACGAGGACGTCGAGGTCGTCCTCGCCGATGCGCGCGGCGGCCGCCGCGTCGTCGAGCGCCGCGATGCCGTCGAAGCGCGTGCCCGCGGCCCCGAACCGCTCGGTCCACTCGTCGCGGACCGTCGACGTCGAATAGAAGTACAGGTCGAACCGCGCGCGGTCGTGGTGGGCGACGACCGGCCACATCATCTTGCCCATCACGTGGTTGCGCAGGTCGGCCGACAGGTAGCCGACGCGCAGCGGCCCCGCGCGGCGCACCGGCGGGCGCGCGAGGCGCTCGCCGTAGACGCGCCGCGCCGCGCTGTCGTACGCCTCGGAGAGATGCAGCAGCAACGGGGGCTCGACGTCGAAGAACAGCAGCAGGTACAGGAGCTCCTCGAGGCAGTCGACGAGCTCGGCGTCGTCGCGCGCCTTGAAGTCGTCGCGGCGCAGGCCGTCGAGATAGCGGTCGAGGCCCGCGAAGTCGGCCTGGTACTGGCAGGCCTCGAGCGCGTAGACGGCGAGCGGGAGCGCGCCCGGGCAGCGCTGCTCGAACACGCGGAAGTTCGCGAGCCAGGCGTCGATCTCGCCGGCGGCCAGCAGCGCCTCGCCCAGGTTCTTGTACGCGGTCACGTGCGCGGGATCCGCGGCGAGCACCGCCCGGTAGGCGGCCATCGCCGCGTGATGGCTGCCCTGCTGCTGGAACAGCACGCCGAGGTTGAAATCGGCGGCGACCATCGCCGGTGCGAACGTGAGCGCGCGCTGGTAGGCGCGCGCCGCGCCTGCCGCGTCGCCGCGCAGCTGCAGCGCCACGCCGTGGTCGAAGTGCAGGTTCGCGTCGGCGGGGGCCACGGCCAGCGCCTGCCGCAGCACCTCGTCCGCGGCGGCGCCGTCGCGCCGCGCGAGCTCCGCGCGACCGAGCATCCGCCACAGCCCGACGTCGCCCGGGACGCGCGCGAGCCCCTCGCGGGCGAGGCGCGCGGCGTCCGCCGCGGCGCCGCGCTCGACGGCGAGGTCCGCCGCCGCGAGCCGCGCCTCGACGTACTCCGGCGCGGCTGCGAGCGCCGCGGCGTACGCCGCCGCCGCACCCGCGGCATCGCCCTCGGCGCGCGCGACTTCACCGGCGAGATGCAATGCCGGCGCGAAGCCCGGTTGCGCGGCGAGCACCTGCGCGTAGGCGGCGCCGGCGGCGGCGAGGTCGCCCTGCTGGTGGGCGCGTACCGCCGCGTCCCACATCGCGCCCAGGTCAGCCGCCGTGTGCGTGCACGCCGCGTCCTCCGCGATGCCGGCCTGCAGCGCGACGAGTTCCTCCACGAGCGCATCGGCGGTGGCGAGCACGCGCTGCACGAGCGGCTCGCGATGCATCGGCATGCCGGCCGCGAGCGCCCACACCACCCGCGCCGGGCGCGCCGCGAGCATCGCGGCGGTCGCCGCGGTCAGCCCCGCGCCGTCGACGAGCACGTCGCAGTCGCGCGCCGCGAGAATCCGCGCCGCGGCGGCATCGGCCGGCTCCGGCAGTGCGACGCAGGGCGCGCCGGCGAGCGGGGTCGCGGCCAGCGCGGCGCGCGTCGCCGCAACGGCGCCGGTGCACAGCACGACGTGCTCGCAGGCTGCCGGCACGCGGTCCATCGCCGCCAGCGCCGAAAGCCACGCCGTCCATGCGGGGCTCGCGGGCTGCGGACCCAGCCACGCGATGCGCAGCGCCGGGCCCGCCGTGCGCCGCGGCCACAGCGCCGGGACGGGTGGCGGCGGCAGCATCGCCGCGAGCGCGCAGTCC
>JAYRNW010000113.1:0-4252 GCA_041911995.1 Casimicrobiaceae bacterium
ACGCTGCGCATGCCGCGCGCGAACGCGTTGATGCCCATCACGACCTCGGGGATCGGGAACGCGGCGACGTAGCCCGCGACCCCCGTCTTCGACATCTTGCCGGCGACGATGCCTGCCAGGTAGCGGCCCTCGTAGAAGCGGGCGTTGTAGATGCCGACGTTCTTCGACGTCTTGTAGCCGGTCGCGTGCTCGAACTTGTGGTTCGGGAACGCCTGCGCGACCTTGATCGTCGGGTTCATGTAGCCGAACGACGTCGTGAAGATCAGGTTGTGGCCGGACGACGCCAGCTCGCGGATGACGCGCTCGGCGTCCGCGCCCTCGGGCACGCTCTCGATGTACTTGGTCGTGACCTTGCCGCCGAGCGCCTTCTCCATCTCCTTGCGGCCGGTGTCGTGCTGGAACGTCCAGCCGGCGTCGCCGATCGGGCTCACGTAGACGAAGCCGACCTTGAGCGGTTCGCCGGCCTTGGGCTGCGCGGCGGCCGGGAGGGCGAGTGCGAGTGCGCAGGCGGACAGCGCCGCCAGCGTCGTTCTGCGGGGGATGCGGGTCATCTAGTTCTCCTGGGAGCGGGGGGCAGGCGCGGGCGGCGGCCGGCGCCGAACCCCGCATTCTACGCCGGCAGGCAGTGTCGTTCAGCCGTCCGGATGGAACGGCTTGCCGAGCGAGGCGGGGGCATTGAGCCGGATCGTCGCCGCGTCGCGCGAGATGATCGCGAGCACGACGATGGTCGCCACGTACGGCAGCATCGACAGGTACTGCGCCGGGATCTCGACGCCTTGCGCCTGCGCCTGGAACTGCGCGAGCGTCACGCCGCCGAACAGGTACGCGCCGGCCAGCACGCGCCACGGCTTCCACGTCGCGAACACGACGAGCGCCAGCGCGATCCAGCCGCGCCCCGCGGTCATCCCCTCGACCCACGACGGGTTGTAGACGAGCGACAGGTAGGCGCCCGCGAGCCCCGCGCACGCGCCGCCGAAGAGCACCGCGAGGTAGCGGATCCGCGTGACCGGGTAGCCGATCGCGTGCGCCGACTGCGGCGACTCGCCGACCGCGCGCACGACGAGCCCCCCGCGCGTGCGGAACAGGAACCACTGGATCGCCGCGAACAGCACGAGCGACAGGTAGACGAGCGGGTTGTGGCCGAACAGGAGCTTGCCGACGACCGGGAGGTCCGTGAGGCCCGGAATCGCGAGCGGCCTGATGGGCTCGATGACCACGCTCACGTACTCGAGCCCGACGAACGCCGAGAGCCCGACGCCGAACAGCGAGAGCGCCAAACCCGACGCCACCTGGTTCGCCTGCAGCGTGAGCGTGACGACCGCGAACACCAGCGCCAGCGCGGCGCCCGCGAGCATGCCCACGCCGACGCCGAGCCACGGCGACTTCGTCGTGGCGGCCACGATGAAGGCGACGACGGCGCCCACGAGCATCATCCCTTCCACGCCGAGGTTCAGCACGCCCGACTTCTCGGCCACGAGCTCGCCCAGCGCCGCGTACACGAGCGGCGTGCCCGCGGCGAGCGTCAGCAGCACGAGCTGGACCGCCTGCTCCATCAGGCCGCCTTCGCGCCCGCGGCGGCCGCCGGGACGATCCGCAGCCGGTAGTGGATGAACACGTCGGCGGCGAGCAGGAACAGGAGCAGCGTCCCCTGGAACAGCCCGGTGACCGACGACGGCAGCGCGAGCTTCATCTGCGCCGCCTCGCCGCCCAGGTAGAGCAGCGACATGAGCAGGCTCGCGAAGAAGATGCCGACCGGGTGCAGCCGGCCGACGAACGCGACGATGATCGCGGCGAAGCCGTAGCCGGGCGAGACGACCGGCAGCAGCTGGCCGACCGGCCCCGCGACCTCGCCCACGCCCGCGATCCCGGCGCACGCGCCGCCGATCAGCATGCCGAGCCAGACCGTGCGCGGCGTCGAGATGCCCGCGTAGTTGGCGGCGGCCGGCGCGAGCCCCGCCACGCGCATCTGGAAGCCGACGAGGCTGCGGCGCATGAACACCCAGCCGGCGGCGACCGCGGCGAGCGCCAGCAGGATGCCGACGTGGAGCCGCGTCTCCGGCACGAGGTTCGGCAGCAGCGCGGACTCGGTGAACATCTTCGACTGCGGGAAGTTGAAGCCCTCCGGGTCGCGCCACGCGTCGTGCACGAGCAGCGACAGCACGAGGTTGGCGACGTAGACGAGCATCAGCGACACCAGGATCTCGTTCGCGTTGAAGCGCGTGCGCAGGAACGCCGGGATCGCCGCCCACAGCATGCCGCCCGCCATGCCGGCGACGAGCATCGCCGGCAGCACGAGCGGCGACTCCGAGCCGTGGAACGCGAGCGCGACGCCGCCGCCGAAGATCGCGCCCATGACGAGCTGCCCCTCGGCGCCGATGTTCCAGACGTTCGCGCGGTAGCCGACGGCGAGGCCGACCGCGCACAGCATGATCGGGCTCGCCTTCAGCGCGAGCTCGCTCAGGTCGTACAGCGTGTCGATCGGCTCGATGAAGAACACGTACAGCGCCTGCCACGGATCCTTGCCCATCGCGCGGAAGAGCAGGAAGCCGATCACCAGCACCGCCGCCGTGGCGACGGCCGGCGAGCCCCACTTGGCGAGCCGCGAGGGCTCGGGCCGTGCTTCGAGACGGATGCGCATCGGTCAGGGCAGGCCGATGACGCCGGCCGGGGAGAACGCGCGGTGCGGCGCGCCGCCCGCGTGGATGAACGAGCCCGCCATCAGCAGGCCGATCTCCTCGGCGTTGGTCTCGCGCACGGGCTTCGCGTCCGAGAGCCGGCCCTGCGCGATGACGGCGAGCCGGTCGCACACTTCGAAGAGCTCGTCCAGCTCCTCCGACACGACGAGGACCGCGACACCCGCGTCGCGCAGGTCGAGCAAGGCCTGCCGGATCTGCGCGGCCGCGCCGACGTCCACCCCCCACGTCGGCTGCGCGGCGATCATGAGCTTCGGCCGCTGGCCGATCTCGCGGCCGACGACGTACTTCTGCAGGTTGCCGCCGGACAGGCTGCGCGCGGTCGCGTCGGGGCCGCCGGCCTTGACGGCGTAGGCGCGGATGGTCTCCTCGGCGTACGCGCGGACGGCACCGGCGCGCACGAAGCCGCGCGCGACCATGCCCTCGCGCCACGCGGTGAGCAGCGCGTTCTCGGCGAGCGACATCTCGGGGACCGCGCCGCGCCCCAACCGTTCCTCGGGCACGAACGCCATGCCCAGCGCGCGCCGCTGCGCGGCGTCCATCCGGCCGGCCGACGTGCCGAGGATCGTCACGGCGTCGGCGTCGTCGAGCGGCCGCTCGCCCGACAGCGCGGCCATCAGCTCCTTCTGGCCGTTGCCCGAGACGCCGGCGATGCCGACGATCTCGCCGGCGCGCACCGTGAGGTCGATCGCGGCGAGCGCCGTGCCGAACGGGTCGTCGGCCGGCAGCGTGAGGCCGCGGACGACGAGCGCGTCCGCGCCCGCCTGCGCGTCGCGGTGCCGCGGATGCGGCAGGTCGCCGCCGATCATCATCCGGGCGAGCGACGACGACGATTCGCGGCGCGGGTCGCAGTCGCCGGTGACGCGGCCGGCACGCAGCACGGTCGCCTTGTGGCACAGCGCGCGGATCTCGTCGAGCTTGTGGCTGATGTACAGGATGCTGCAGCCTTCCTCGGCGAGCCGGCGCAGCGTCTCGAACAGCTTCTCGACCGCCTGCGGCGTCAGCACCGACGTCGGCTCGTCCATGATGAGGAGCCGCGGGTCCTGCAGCAGGCAGCGCACGATCTCGACGCGCTGGCGCTCGCCGACCGACATCGTGTGCACGTAGCGGTCGGGGTCGAGCGGCAGGCCGTACTTCGCCGACACGTCGCGGATCCGCGCGGGCAGGTCCGTGCCGGTGCGGGTCGGGTCGAGCGCCAGCGCGATGTTGTCGGCGACCGTCAGCGTCTCGAACAGCGAGAAGTGCTGGAACACCATGCCGATGCCCAGCCGGCGCGCGCGCGCCGGGTTCGCGATCGTCACCGTCCGGCCTTCCCACGCGATGATCCCGGCGTCGGGCTTGACGGCGCCGTAGATGATCTTCATCAGCGTCGACTTGCCGGCGCCATTCTCGCCCAGCACCGCGTGGATCTCGCCCGGCAGCACCGCGAGGTCGATGCCGGCGTTGGCGACGACCGTCGGGTAGGCCTTGGTGATGCCGGTCAGCTTGAGGCGGGGCGACATGGCGAAAGTGGGGTGAGAGTCGACTTTTGGTGGGGGGGCAAATTGGGGGGAGTGTTG
>JAYRNW010000114.1:0-2052 GCA_041911995.1 Casimicrobiaceae bacterium
CCGCGAGAGGTTCTCCATCCGCGTCTTGTCGCCCAGCACCGAGCCGCCGGACACCGAGCTCGACGGGTCGACGGCGAGCACGGCCACGCGGTGGCCGGCCGCGACGAGGTGGCCGCCCAGCGCCTCGATCAGCGTGGACTTGCCCACGCCCGGCGCGCCGGTGATGCCCATCCGCAGCGCGTGGCCGGTGTCGGGCAGCAGCTCGGCCATCACGGCGCGCGCGAGCGCCTGGTGGTCGTCGCGCGTCGATTCGGCTAGCGTGATCGCCTTCGCGAGCGTCCGCCGGTCGCCGGCGCGGACGCCGACCGCCAGCCGCGCGCATTCCTGCGGGTCGGGCGGCGGCTCGCGCTTCGCGGCGTGGCGGCGGAGGTTCAAGCTTTGGCGGGCTCGACGCGCGCGGCGCGGATCCTGGCGAGCACGTCGGCCGCGCAGTCCGGGATGGCCGTGCCGGGGCCGTAGATGCCGGCGACCCCCGCCGCGTGCAGCATCGCGTAGTCCTGCTGCGGGACGACGCCGCCGACGAACACGACGATGTCGTCCGCCCCCTGCTTGCGCAGCGCGGCGATCAGCGCCGGCACCAGCGTCTTGTGCCCGGCCGCGAGCGTCGAGACGCCGATCGCGTGCACGTCGTTCTCGATCGCCTGCCGCGCCGCCTCCTCGGGCGTCTGGAACAGCGGCCCGATGTCGACGTCGTAGCCCGCGTCCGCGAACGCCGTCGCGACGACCTTGGCGCCGCGGTCGTGGCCGTCCTGGCCCAGCTTGGCCACCATGATCCGCGGCCGCCGGCCCTCCTCGGCCGCGAACGCCGCGATGTCGGCCCGGATCTTCTCCCACATGCCGTCCCCCGCGAATTGCCCGCCGTAGACGCCGGACACGCTCTGCGTCGTCGCGTGGTGGCGGCCCCACGCGGCTTCCAGCGCGCCCGACACCTCGCCGACCGTCGCCCGCGCGCGCATCGCGCGGATCGCGAGGTCGAGCAGGTTGCCCTGCCCCGCGCGCGCGGCGTCGGTCAGCGCGGCGAGCACACCCTCGACCGCCTTGCCGTCGCGCGCCGCGCGCACGGCCGCGAGCCGCTTCACCTGCGCCTCGCGCACCGCCGTGTTGTCGATCTCGCGCACGTCGATCGCGTCCTCGTGCTCGAGGCGGAACTTGTTGACGCCGACGATCACGTCGTGGCCGCTGTCGATGCGCGCCTGCTTCTCGGCGGCCGCCGCCTCGATCTTCAACTTCGCCCAGCCGGACTCGACGGCGCGCGTCATCCCGCCCATCGCCTCGACCTCCTCGAGGATCGCCCACGCCCGGTCGGCCATGTCCTGCGTGAGCCGCTCCATCATGTACGAGCCGGCCCACGGGTCGATCACCTTGCAGATGTGCGTCTCCTCCTGCAGCAGCACCTGCGTGTTGCGCGCGATGCGCGCCGAGAAGTCCGTCGGCAGCGCGACGGCCTCGTCGAACGAGTTCGTGTGCAGCGACTGCGTGCCGCCGAACACGGCGGCCATCGCCTCGATCGTCGTGCGCACGACGTTGTTGAACGGGTCCTGCTCGGTCAGCGACCACCCGGACGTCTGGCAGTGCGTGCGCAGCAGCAGCGACTTCGGGTTCTTCGGCGCGAACTGCGTCATGATCCGCCACCAGAGCAGCCGCGCCGCGCGCAGCTTGGCGATCTCCAGGTAGAAGTTCATGCCGATGCCGAAGAAGAACGACAGCCGGCCCGCGAACTCGTCGACGTCCATGCCGCGGGCGAGCGCCGTGCGCACGTACTCGCGGCCGTCGGCGAGCGTGAACGCGAGCTCGAGGGCCTGGTGCGCGCCGGCCTCCTGCATGTGGTAGCCGGAGATCGAGATCGAGTTGAACTTCGGCATGTGCGCCGCCGTGTACTCGATGATGTCGGCGACGATCCGCATCGACGGCGCGGGCGGGTAGATGTACGTGTTGCGGACCATGAACTCCTTCAGGATGTCGTTCTGGATCGTTCCCGAAAGCCGGTCCTGCGCGACGCCCTGCTCCTCCGCCGCGACCACGTAGCCCGCGAGCACCGGCAGCACGGCGCCG
>JAYRNW010000115.1:0-2286 GCA_041911995.1 Casimicrobiaceae bacterium
CGGAGGCGCTGGGCGCCACGTTCGGCGGCGCGCGGATCGCGTCGGGCTGAAGCCCGACCCACGGCCGGCACTCCTAGCGGGTCGGCGTTCAGGCCGACGCCTTTTCGGCATGCGCGCCGCGTCGGGCTCGAGCCCGGCCCGCGGGGTCAGGCGCCCTCGAGGATCATGTCGCTCGCCTTCTCGGCGATCATCACCACCGCCGCGTTCGTGTTGCCGGTGACGAGCGTCGGCATTATCGAGCAATCGACGACGCGCAGCGCGCCGACGCCTCGCACGCGCAGCCGGTCGTCGACGACCGCCGACGCGTCGTCGCCCATCCTGCAGGTGCCCGACGGATGGAAGATCGTCGCGCCGTACGCGCGCGCGAACGCGAGCAGCTCGTCGTCGCTGCGAACGTCCTTGCCCGGGCGGTACTCCTCGACGATGTAGGGCGCGAGCGAGCGGGTCGCCGCGAGCCGGCGCGCGTAGCGCAGCGACGCGACGGCGCACGCGCGGTCTTCGTCGGTCGACAGGTAATGCGGCTGCATCGACGGCGCGGCCAGCGGATCGGCCGACCGGATCCGCACGGCGCCGCGCGAGCTCGGCCGCAGCTGGCAGACGCTCATCGTGAAGCCGGAGAACGGGTGGGGCTTCGCGCCGGCGAGGTCCGCCGACAGGGTCGCGAAGTGGAACTGGATGTCCGGCGTCGCGGCGCCCGGCGTCACCCGCGTGAACAGCCCGCCCTGGTTGATGCCGATCGCGAGCGGTCCCTTGCGGAAGAACAGCCACCTCGCGCCGATCGCGGCCTTGCGCCACCAGTGCGCGAGGTCGTCGTTGGTCGTGATCGGCTTCGCGCACTTGTAGATGAGCCGCAGCTGCAGGTGGTCCTGCAGGTTCTCGCCGACGCCCGGCAGGTCGCGCAGCACCGGGATGCCGAACCGCTGCAGCAGCGCGCCGGGCCCGATGCCCGAGAGCTGCAGGAGCTGGGGACTCTGCAGCGCGCCGGCGGCGAGGATCACCTCGCGGCGAGCGGTCGCGAGTTTCGTCTCGCCGCCCTGCCGGTACTCGACCCCGGTGGCGCGGCCGCCTTCGACGACGACGCGCGTGGCGTGCGCGTTCGTCTCGACCGCGAGGTTGGGCCGCCCCCGTGCGGGCTTGAGGTACGCGACCGCCGTGCTGCAGCGCCAGCCGCGATCGGTGAACAGCTGGTAATAGCCGACGCCTTCCTGCGCGCCGCCGTTGAAGTCCTCGGTGCGCGGCACGCCGAGCTCGCCCGCCCCGGCGATGATCGCCTCGATCAGCTCGTGCTTCTCGCCGATGTCCGAGCACTTGAGCGGCCCGTCCGCGCCGTGCGCCGGCGAGGCGCCCCGCTGGTTGCCTTCGCTCCGCACGAAATACGGCAGCACGTCGCGCCAGCCCCAGCCGCGGTTGCCGGCGGCGGCCCAGCGGTCGTAGTCCTCCGGCTGGCCGCGCACGTAGATGAGCCCGTTGATCGACGAGCTGCCGCCGAGGCCGCGCCCGCGCGGCCAGTAGATCTCGCGCCCGTCCATTCCCGGGTCCGGATCGGTCTTGAACCCCCAGTTGTAGACCGGGTGGAACATCGTCTTGCCGTAGCCGATCGGGATGTGGATCCACAGATAGCGATCCTCCGGGCCGGCCTCGAGCACCAGCACGCGATGGCGCCCGCCGGCGGACAGCCGGTTCGCGAGCACGCAGCCCGCGGTGCCGCCGCCGACGATCACGTAATCGAATTCGTTCATCGAAGGGTCTCGCGCGACGCGCGCTTCTCGAAATATGAACCTGACTGCGAGCGATATGCGAGAAAGTATTGCCATCCGCGCGGCGACTGTCTACATTCCCTGCCAGCGCGAACCCGCGGAAGACGGAGCGCGCCCCGACGCCGCTCCCGCGGCACCGACAAGGAGGGATCATGAAGTTGAGAGCTTTGGCGCGCGCCGCGATCGCGGCCGCAACGGTGGCGCTTGCGTGCTCGGCCGTCCAGGCGCAGACCGCGCAGAATCCCGCGAAGTGGCGCATCCAGACCGCGGTGCCGTCGGCGAGCATCTACTTCGAGCTCCTGAAGCGCTTCGGCGACCGCGTCGACAAGATGTCGGGCGGCCGGCTGTAGATGGAGATGCTGCCCGACGGCGCGGTCGTGCCGGCGTTCGAGATCCTCGACGCGGTCGACAAGGGCATCGTCGACGGCGGCTACGCGTGGACCCACTACTGGTCGGGCAAGAACCCGGCGGCGGGCCTGTTCAGCAACCCGATGGCCGGCGCCGGCGTGGGCCTCGACCAGCTCTCGCA
>JAYRNW010000116.1:0-5417 GCA_041911995.1 Casimicrobiaceae bacterium
CAGCGAGGCGCTCGCGTCTTGGCCCGCCTCAAGGGGGGGGGGCGACGAGGGCCAGAATCAGGGGCGCTACAGACTTGGCGGGACGAAGTACTTGAGGCTGGGCTTATCTTTCTTGGGGGGCGGCGCTGTGGGGGGGCGTGGTGCCGCCACCGTCGCCTCCCACCCCACTATTCCTTGGAAGCCTCGCCCTCCCTCGTCGTCGCGCTGCTCCTCGGCATCGTCGAAGGCCTGACCGAGTTCCTGCCGATCTCGTCGACCGGCCACCTGATCGTCGCCGGTTCTCTGCTGGGCTACACGGGCGAGCAGGCGAAGGTGTTCGAGATCGTGATCCAGGCGGGCGCGATCCTCGCCGTGTGCTGGGAGTTCCGCGCGCGGCTGACCGGCGTCGCCCGCGGCCTCTTCCGCGAGCCGCGCGCCAACCGCTTCGTCGTCAACCTCGCCGTCGCGTTCGTGCCGGCGGCCGTGCTGGGCCTATCGTTCGGCAAGCTGATCAAGGCGTCGCTGTTCGCGCCGGTGCCCGTCGCCGTCGCGTTCGTCGTCGGCGCATTCGTGATCCTGTGGGCCGAGCGGCGGCAGCGCGCGCGCCCGGAGACCGTGCGCATCGACGACGTCGACGCGATGCGCTGGACCGACGCGCTGAAGGTCGGCTGCGCGCAGGCGCTGGCGCTCGTCCCCGGCACGTCCCGTTCGGGCGCGACCATCATCGGCGGCATGCTGTTCGGGCTCTCGCGACGCGCGGCGACGGAGTTCTCGTTCTTCCTCGCGATCCCCACGCTGTTCGCCGCCTGCCTCTACGAGACCGTGAAGAACCGCCAGCTGCTGGCCGCGGCCGACCTGTCGGTGTTCGGCGTGGGCTTCGCCGCCGCGTTCGTGTCCGCTTTCCTCTGCGTGCGCTGGCTGCTGCGCTACGTGAGCCACCACGACTTCACGCCGTTCGCGTGGTACCGGATCGCGTTCGGCGCCGTGATCCTCGCCACCGCGTGGACCGGCGTCGTGCGCTGGGACTGAGAACACGCGGCCGGCGCTGCGGTACGATCGTCGATTCGCCGCCCGCATTACGCAAGGAGCCGCCCATGCCCCCGGACACCCTCGAACGCAACGTCCCTTCGCTTGCCGATCCCGCGCTGCTGCGGATGCAGTGTTACGTCGACGGCGGCTGGCACGACGCCGACGACGGCGCGACGGCGCCGGTCGTCGATCCCGCGACCGGCCGCAGGATCGGCACGATGCCGATGTGCGGCGCCGCGGAGCCGCGGCGCGCGATCGCCGCCGCCGCGGCCGCGTTTCCCGCGTGGCGGGCCACGCTCGCCAAGGACCGCTGCGCGATCGTCCGCCGCTGGTACGAGCTCATGCTCGCGCACGCCGGCGACCTGGCGCTGATCCTCACCGCCGAGCAGGGCAAGCCGCTCGCCGAGGCCGCCGGCGAAGTGGCGATCGGCGCCGCGTACGTCGAGTGGTTCGCCGAGGAGGGCAAGCGCGTCTACGGCGACGTGATCCCGACGATCGGCAGCGACCGCCGGCTCGTCGTCGTCAAGGAGCCGGTCGGCGTGTGCGCGGCGATCACGCCGTGGAACTTCCCGTGCTCGATGATCACGCGCAAGGTCGCTCCGGCGCTCGCGGCCGGTTGCACGGTCGTCATCAAGCCGGCCGAGGCCACGCCATATTCGGCGCTCGCGCTGGCCGAGCTCGCGCACCGTGCCGGCTTCCCGCGCGGCGTGCTCAACGTCGTCACCGGCGATCCGCCGGCCATCGGCGGCGAGCTCTGCGCGAACCCGAGCGTGCGCAAGCTCTCGTTCACCGGCTCGACCGAGGTCGGGCGGCTGCTGATGCGGCAGGTCGCGCCGACGGTGAAGAAGCTCTCGCTCGAGCTCGGCGGCAACGCGCCGTTCATCGTGTTCGACGACGCGGACCTCGACGCGGCGGCCGACGGTGCGATCGTCTCCAAGTACCGCAACACCGGGCAGACGTGCGTGTGCGCGAACCGGCTGTTCGTGCAGGACGGCGTCTACGACGCGTTCGCCGCGAAGCTCGCGCAGCGGGTCGCCGCGCTCGAGGTCGGGCCCGGCACCCAGGCCGGCGTGACGCAGGGCCCGCTCATCAACGCCGAGGCGCTCGCCAAGGTCGAGGAGCACGTCGCCGACGCGACGCGCCGCGGCGCGCGCGTCGTGCACGGCGGCGCACGCCACGCGCTCGGCGGCAACTTCTACCAGCCGACGGTGCTCGCCGACGTCACGCCGGAGATGAAGATCTTCTCCGAGGAGACGTTCGGGCCGGTCGCGCCGCTCATCCGGTTCCGCGACGAGGCGGAAGTCGTGCGCCTCGCCAACGACAGCGAGTTCGGCCTGGCGTCGTACTTCTACACGCGCGACGTCGGCCGCGCGTGGCGGGTGGCCGAGCAGCTCGAGGCCGGCATGGTCGGCGTCAACACCGGCCTCATCACCACGCAGGTCGCGCCGTTCGGCGGCGTCAAGCAGTCGGGCCTGGGCCGCGAAGGATCGAAGTACGGCATCGACGAGTACGTCGAGGTCAAGTACGTCTGCTTCGGCCTGTAGCGCGGGTCAGAACGCCTGCACGTGCGGCGGCACTTCGCCGGCGTCGATGCGCAGCGCGGGCGGCACCGCGAATCCTTCCTCGGGTGTCGCGGCCGTGACCGGCGACGTTGCGGCGACGATCGCGGCGGCCTGCGCCGGCGCGTGCGGCGGCGGGGCGACGCCGACGAGCGCGGCGACGACGACGACGACGGCGGTCGCAGCGAGGCCGGAGGCGAACTGCATGCCGCGGCGATGGCGGCTGGTCGGGTGGTCCATCGTGCACTCCTCTGAAGGGATGGCGGGGACCGGGGCGCGATCCTGGGATCGCTTGCCGGATGCGGGAAGGTGCGGTGCGCCGCACCTCCTGCCTGCATCGTAGGCAGCGCGGTCGCCGGCCGGAACGCAAAAGTCCGGATCGGCGTTGCCGAGTATTCGCCACGCGGAACCGCGTTCGGCAACGCGGAGGCGCGCCGCCTGCGCAACCGAGGGTCGGAGGCGACCGCGTGCGGGCCGCGCTTCGTCGGCCGCGACCGCGTGCTGTTCGCGTCGGACTCACCGTTCGACCCGGAGAAGGGCGCGATGTACACGCGCACGACGATCGGGATCGTCGACCGGCTCGACCTCTCGCCGGAGGAGCGGCACATGATCTACGAGGGCAACGCGCGGCGGCTGCTCGAGCTGCCGGCCGCGGCGGCTCCCGCAGCGGCACCGGCGCGCGGCCGGCGCTGACCCTGCGCCTACCAGCCCGGCGGCAGCTTCTTGACGATCGTGATCTGCCGGTCCTCGACCAGCAGATAGCCGCCGGCGACCAGGTCCTTCATCAGCTTGCCGACCATGTCGCGCGACGCGCCGACGCGGTCGGCCATCTCCTGCTGCGTCAGCCGCTCGCGGATCGTCTGGCGACCGTCGGTGTCGACCGCCAGCGCGTTCAGCAGGCGCACGAGCCGCCCGTAGACGTCCGACAGCGCGAGGCTCTTCACGTTCTCGGTCGCCGAGCGCGCGCGGCGGATCAGCGTACCGATCAGGTGCCGCGTGAACCCCGGGTTGGCGGCGATGAAGTCGCCGAACTGCGCGCGGTTGACGATCGCGCAGGTCGTCGGCTCGACGGTGATCACCGTGGCCGACCGCGGCGCGCCGTCGAGCGACATCTCGCCGACGTACTCGCCCGGCCCGTGGAAGTTGAGCACGACCTCGCGGCCGGTCGCGTTGCTCGCGTAGACCTTCACGCGGCCGGACAGGATGATGTAGAGCGAGTCGCCGACGTCGCCCTCGTGGATCAGGATCGTCTGCTTCGGGAACTGGCGGACGACGCCGGAGGCGGCGATGGCGTGCAGCGCGTCCTGGTCGAGCGGCGCCGAGGGATCGTGGGGAGCAGCGTCTTCGGGCACGTGGAGGCGCAGCGGCGTGGTCCTGTGGGCGGCATCCTAGCACGCCGCCGGCGGCACGGCCGCCCCGCCGGCGCCCCGGCCGCGCCGGCGCCGCGCGGGCGCGCTCACGTGTACTTGCGGACGTCGTCGATGACCTTGCCGTCGTTGGGCAGCTCGCCCGGCGCGCGGAACGCGACCTCGCCGCGCAGCTTCGTCACCTCGCGGATCGACGCGACGATCGCCTCGGCGTGCGACGACGCGTTGTCGCGCACCTCGACGTGCAGCGTCATCCGGTCGTTCCCGTCGGGGTTGTCGACGGCGAGGCGCGCGCGGCCCACCACCCGGTGGCGGGCGACGATCGCCGCGACCTGCGACGGATGGACGAACATCCCCTTCACCTTGGTCGTCTGGTCGGCGCGGCCCATCCAGCCCCTGATCCGCATGTTGGTGCGCCCGCACGGCGACACGCCGGGCAGCAGCGCCGACAGGTCGCCGGTGCCGAACCGGATCAGCGGATAGTCGGCGCTCGCGAGCGCCGTCACGACGACCTCGCCGACCTCGCCCGGCGCGACGGGATCGCCGGTGCCGGGCCGCACGATCTCGACCAGCACGCCCTCGTCGACGACGAGGCCCTCGCGCGCCGGCGTCTCGTAGGCGATCGCGCCCAGGTCCGCCGACGCGTACGCCTGGTAGCCGGCGATGCCGCGCGCAGCCAGCGCGTCGCGCAGGCTCGGTGGGAACGCCTCGCCGGAGACGAGCGCCTTCGTGAGCGACGGCAGCGCGACGCCCTGCTCGTCGGCCTTCTCGAGGATGATCTTGAGGAACGATGGCGTGCCGACGTAGCCGGCGGGCGCAAGCTCCGCCATCGCCTGCACCTGCAGCTCGGTCTGGCCGGTGCCGCCGGGGAACACCGTGCAGCCCAGCGCGTGCGCGCCGGTCTCGAGCATCGAGCCCGCCGGCGCCAGGTGGTACGAGAAGCAGTTGTGCACGAGGTCGCCGGCGCGGAAGCCCGCCGCGAACAGCGCGCGCGCGAGCCGCCAGTAGTCGGGCGCGGCGCCTTCGGGCTCGTAGAGCGGGCCCGGGCTCGCGAACACGCGGCGCGCCGCACCCCAGCGCGTCGCCGCGACGCCGCCGAACGGCCGGCTCGCCTTCTGCAGCTCGAGCAGCTCGGACTTGCGCGTCACCGGCAGGCGCGCGAGCGCGGCGCGCGACGTGAGCGACTCGGGGTCGACGTCCGCCAGCCGCTGCGCGAACGCCGGCGCGTGCGCGCGCGCGTGCGCGACCTGGCGCCGCAGCGCCGCCAATTGCTCGCGCTCGCGCAGTTCGGGCGTGCGCGTTTCCAGCGTGTCGAAGTGTTCGGTGGTCATGATGTCCGTCGATTCGGTGGAATTCCGCTTCCTGAACCACGAAGGAGACGAGGCACGCGAAGCAAACCTCCGTCGCGCCGCTGCCATTCGTGCTTCTGCCGTTCTTCGTGTCCTTCGTGTCCTTCGCGGTTCAGGATTTTGCAGTCGCGGCA
>JAYRNW010000117.1:0-8384 GCA_041911995.1 Casimicrobiaceae bacterium
ATACAGGGGCCGGGAAGCGGTCTCGTCCGATCACGCGGACTCAAGGCCCCTGTATTACGGCTCTGACCCCAATTTCCGGAGCAGCCTTCGGCGGGCGGCACGCGCAACGGCGTGTCGACGAAGCCCCCGCGTGGACCGCGACGTGACGCGCCGCCGCTGGCGTCACGTGTCTCGCCGGTCGGTGGGCCCGAGCGGCCGGTCTTTGCGTCCGGTCAAGGCGGACGACGGCCACAGGCGCAACATTTCCGGAGTCACTGCGGGTTGTCGCCGCCGCCAGCGCAGGAGGTCGTCCCATGGTCGATCGGCGCGAGTTCGTCGGGATGCTGGCCGCATGTGCCTTCACGGCATCGGTGCCCGCGCATGCGCAGCCGGCGCACAAGGTCTGGCGGCTCGGTGTCATACGCACGGGCCCTCAGCCGGCGACCCCGACGCCGGACCAGCTGCGGATGCGGGCCGTGTTCGCCGACGCGATGCGCAAGCTTGGGTACGTCGAGGGCCGTGACTACGTGATCGAGCGGCGATACGCGGATGGCCACATCGACCGGCTCCCGGCGCTCGTCGCCGATCTGCTCCGCCTCGACGTCGACGTGCTCCTGGTCGCGAGTACTCCGGCGGTGCGCGCGGCCATGGCCGCGACAACGCGGATACCGATCGTCATGACCAGCGCCAACGACCCCGTCGGCGCCGGTCTCGTCGCGAGCTACGCGCACCCCGGCGGCAACGTGACCGGCATCGCCGAGTCTCCGTTCGGCCCCATGGTGGTCAAGCGGCTCGAACTGCTCAAGGCGATCGCCCCGGACGTCAGGCGTATCGCGTGGCTGCAGAGCCCGTTCGGCGGCGACGACCCGACCAGGCCCAGTCCCGAGGTGGACGCGGCGGCCAAAGCGCTGGGCGTGAGCCTGCTGCGCGTTCCGCTGCCCGCGCCGCACTACTTCGACAGCGCGACGGCCACGGTCGTCCGCGAGCAGGCGGACGGACTGATGGTGAATCCCAATCCTCCGAACTTCATCGTCCGCACCGAGCTCGCCGAGTTCGCGCTGAAGCGGAACTTGCCGACCGTGGGGGGAACCTATGAGGCAGCCGCGGCCGGAATTCTCGTCGCGTACTACACCGACACGATGCGTCCGTTCGCGGACGTCGCCGTCTACCTGGACAAGATCTTCAAAGGGGCGAGCCCGCGAGATCTTCCCGTCGAGGAGCACTCGAAGTTCATCGTGGCCGTCAACCTGAAGACCGCCAAGGCGCTCCGCCTGACCGTTCCGCCGTCGGTGCTCCTGCGTGCCGACGTGGTGCTGCAGTAGACGCGCCGAGCCTGCCTGCCCGCGCTGGCCGGCGCTCCGGGATATCGGCGGCGGCCGGCTACGCCGACCGCAGGTGCCACGCCTTCGGCCGCGTGAACGTCTGGATGCCGTACGTGGACAGCGTGAGGCCGATGCCGGAGTGCTTGACGCCGGACCACGGCAGGCGCGGGCTCACGCGGTCGCAGCAGTTCCAGTAGACGGTGCCCGCGGCGACCTGCCGCAGGATCCGCTTCGCGCGCTTCTCGTCGGGCGTGTAGACGCCGGCGGTCAGCCCGTACTCGGTGTCGTTCATCAGCGCGATCGCGCTGTCGTCGTCGGCGACCGGCATGATGCCGATGATCGGGCCGAACGACTCGTCGCGCATCACCCGCATCGTGTGGTCGACGCCGGTCAGCACCGTCGGCGCGAACCAGTGGCCCTTGCCCTTGATCGGCGCGCCGCCGACCGCGACCTGCGCGCCCTTGCGCTTCGCGTCGGCGACCTGCTTCTGCAGCACGGCGAGCTGCGGGCGGCGGGTGATCGCGCCGATGTAGGTGGCCTCGTCGAGCGGGTCGCCGACCTTGTAGCCCTTCACTTCGGCGACGAACGCCGCGACGAACGCGTCGTGGACCTTCCGGTGCACGTAGATGCGCTCGACCGAGCAGCACGACTGGCCGGTGTTGTAGAACGCCCCGTCGGCCACGGCGGCGGCGGCGGCGGGCACGTCGACGTCGTCGCACACGTAGATCGGGTCCTTGCCGCCCAGCTCGAGCTGCGTCTTGATCATCCGGCGGCCGGTGCTGGCGGCGATCTTCGCGCCGGTCGCGTAGGAGCCGGTGAAGAACACGCCGTCGACCGGCTGGCGCAGCAGCGCGGCCCCGGTCTTTCCGTCGCCGACGACCGCGACGAACACGTCCGCCGGCACGCCGGACGCGTGCAGCATGTCCGCGATGTGCAGGCCGGTCAGCGTCGCGAATTCCGAGGGCTTGTACAGCACGGCGTTGCCGGCGGCGAGCGCCGGCACGAACACGTTGCCGCCGACGAAGTACGGGTAGTTCCACGCCGAGATGTTGGCGACGACGCCCAGCGGGTCGTGGCCGATGCGCTCCTCGAGCTTCCCCTGCGCGTCGGCGAACACGCGCTCGTCGCGCAGCGCCTTGCCCGTGTGCTCGAGGAAGAAGTCGATGCGGCTGGCGAGGCCGTTCAACTCGTTGCGCGACTGCCGGATCGGCTTGCCGACCTCGAGCGACAGCGTGCGCGCGAGCCCCGGCTGGCGATCGGCGAGGATCTCGCGGAACCGGCGGATCGCGTCCAGCCGCTTGCGGATCGGCGTGGCCGCCCACGCCGGCTGCGCGGCGCGCGCGCGGGCATACTTCGCGCCGACGGACTTCGCGGTGTCCGCGGCGACGTCGGCGAGCGTGGCGCCGGTGGCGGGATTCGTGATCTTCATCGGGGGTCCTAGATTGCGTAGGCGGCGGACTTGTGGCGCGCCGCGGTGGACAGGAAGTCGTCGAGCAGCGGCGTGTCGTCGACGAACGTGCGGTCGCCGGCCGGGTGGAACTCGGGGTGCCACTGCACGCCGAAGACGTAGGACGGCCCGTGCCAGCGCAGCGCCTCGACCATGCGGTCGGGCTCGGACCACGCCTCGACGACGAGGTCGCGGCCCAATGTCTTCACCGCCTGGTGGTGCACCGAGTTCGTCTTGACGAGCGTGGCGCCGGGGTAGAGGCGCGCGAGCCCGCTGCCGGCGACGATCGACGTCGCGTGGCAGTTCTTCTCGTAGAGGGCCTGGTCGCGGTGGTGCAGCGCGTCGGGCCGCTGCGTCGGGATGTCCTGGTACAGCGTGCCGCCCAGCGCGACGTTGATCACCTGCGCGCCACGGCACAGGCCGAGCACCGGCTTGCCGGCGGCGACGAACGCGCGCAGCAGCGCGATCTCGTAGTCGTCGCGGATGCGGTCGCCGTTCCACGCCGGCGACAGCGGCGCCTCGCCGTAGCTCGCCGGGCACACGTCGGAGCCGCCCATCAGCACCAGCGCGTCCAGCTCGTGCGCGTAGTCGGCGACGGTGACCGGGCTCGCCGGCCGCCGCGTGTCGCCCTCAGGCGAGGGGATCATCAGCGCCAGCACCTCGCGCTGCATCAGCCAGTGCGCGACGTTCTGCTCGATGTACTGCAGCGTCATCCCCTGGAAGATCGCGCGCGGCTGGTCGTTGTGGAAGAACGACGCGGAGATGCCGGCCTTGAGCATGGCGGGGCGGGGCGGCCGGTGCGCGGCGCCTACAGCGCGGCGGCGAAGAGCGCTTCGAAATCCGCGGCGGAGCACTTGCGCGGATTGGTCCGGTGGCAGATGTCGGCGGTCGCGACCTCGACCAGCCGCGGGAGGTCGGCGCGCGTGACCGGCCGCGTAACCGTGCAGCCCGAAATCCGCGCCGGGATGCCCAGCGACGCCTTGAGGCCGGTGAGCCACGCGACGAACGCCTGCGCGCGCGCCTCGACCGAGCTTGTGTCCGCGCCGGGAACGCCCGCGACGTGTGCGAGCTCGGCCATCTTCGCGGTGGCGGCCGGCAGGTTGAAGCGCATGACGTGGTCGATCATCACGCCGTTGGCGAGGCCGTGGTGCATGTCGGCGACCGTCGACAGCGCGTGCGCGCACGAGTGGACGGCGCCCAGGTCCTTCTGGAACGCGATCGCGCCCATCATCGAGCTCATCAGCATGTCCGCGCGCGCGGCGAGGTCGCGGCCGTTCCTCACCGCGACCGGCAGCGCGCGCGCCGCGATGCGCACGCCCTCGAGCGCGATGCCGTCGCACAGCGGGTGGTACGCGGGCGACAGGTACGACTCGACGTTGTGCGTCAGCGCGTCCATGCCGGTGGCCGCGGTGACGGCCGGCGGCAGGTCGACCGTCAGCTCGGGATCGGCGAACACCGCCTTGGCGAGCAGCAGCGGCGAGAACACGATCTTCTTGACGTGCGTCACGTCGTCGGAGATGACCGACGAGCGGCCGACTTCCGACCCCGTGCCCGCCGTCGTCGGCAGCGCGACGAAGTGCGGTAGCGGCTGCGTGATCGCGCGCACCTGCGGGTGGTCCCACGCGTATTCGAGGATGTCGCCGGGGTGGCCGGCCATCAGCGCGATCGCCTTCGCGACGTCCAGCGCCGCGCCGCCGCCCAGCCCGACGACGGCGTCGGCGCGGTGCGCGCGGTACGCGGCGGCGCCGTCCATCACCTGCTTGCGCACCGGGTTGCCCCAGATCTCCGAGTAGACGGCGAAGTCGAGGCCCGGCAGCTCGGCGACGAACGCGGGCAGAAGCGGCAGCGCCGCGATGCCGCGGTCGGTGACGATCAGCGGGCGCGCGATGCCCTGCGCCTTCAGGTGGTCGGCGACGAGCCGGCGGGCACCGGCGCCGAAGTGGATGGTCGTGGGGAACGCGAAGCGATCGATCATGGGGGACGGATCCGGCGGGAAGGCGGGGCGTGCGGCGGGTACGAGCCGCGATGATAAACCGAACGGAGGGCGCCGCGGCCGGCGTCAGCCGTCCGGGAACAGCAGCACCATGTGCTCCTTGGCGTGGTACGTGCCGTCGACCGCGATGGCGCGCGGCTCGACGCCGAACGGCACGAAGCCGGTGGCCGCGTAGAGGCGGCGCGCGGCGTCGTTGCCTTGCGTGACGGTGAGCGTGAGCTGCACGATGCCGGCGGCGCGGGCGACGGCGAGCGCGTGCGCGAGCAGCCGGCGGCCGACGCCGCGGCGCACGAACTCGGGCCGCACGTACATCGCGACGATCTCGCCGGCGTGCCGGCGCTTGCGGCGCGCGTCCCGGAGGAGCCCCACGGCGCCGGCCAGCTCGCCGGCGACGAACGCGCCGAACATCGCCGTCTCACCGTCCGGCGCGAGGCGCGCCTCGGTGACGGCGAGCGGCCTTTCCGCTTCCTCGTCGCTGCTCGACGTGAACGCGGTCGCATGCTCGGCGAGCCCGCGCAGCCGCAGCGCGCGGTAGGCGGGCGCGTCGGCGGGGACGAGCCGGCGGATCGCCGGCTCAGATGATCTCGAAATAGCGCTTCAGCTCCCAGTCGGTGACGGCGTCGAGCCACTGCCGCCACTCCCACTCGCGGGTCGCGGCGAAGTGGTCGACGAAGTCGTCGCCCAGCCAGTCGCGCGCGACGTCGGACTGCGCGAAGTTGCGCGTGGTCTCGATCAGCGTGCGCGGCGCGCGCGGCACGTCGTCCGCGCCCTCGTTGGTGCCGGTGATGGGCTTGGCCGTGAGCTTCAGGTCCTTCTCGACGCCGTGCATGCCGGCGGCGATCACCGCGGCCATCGCGAGGTACGGGTTGACGTCGGCGCCGGGGCAGCGCGTCTCCAGCCGTGTGGACTTCGGCGAGCCGGCGATGACGCGGAAGCTCGCCGTGCGGTTGTCGAGCCCCCACGTCGGCTTCACGGGTGCCCAGAACCCGTCGACCAGCCGCTTGTAGCTGTTGATCGTCGGCCAGAACATCGGCGCGAACTGCATCAGCGTCGCCACCTGCCCCGCGAGGTAGCTCTCGAACAGCCGGCTCATCCGGTGGCGGCCCTTCGCGTCGTGGAAGCGGTTGGCCTTGCCGTCGGACAGCGACTGGTGGACGTGGCCGGAGCAGCCGGGATACTTCGCGCTCCACTTCGCCATGAAGCTCGGCATGACGCCGAAGCGGGCGCCGATCTCCTTGGCGCCGGTCTTGAACAGGATCGCACGGTCCGCCGCCTCGAGCGCCTCGGAGAACAGGATCGCGACCTCGTACACGCCGGGCCCGGTCTCGGTGTGCAGGCCCTCGATCGGGATCCCGAACGCGGCCAGGTCGTTGAACAGCGCGGCGAAGAACGGCTGCGACGCGTTCGCCCGCAGCAGCGAGTACCCGAACATGCCGGGCGTGATCGGCTCGGGCTCGACGCCCTTCTTCGCGGCCCACGACTGCGGCGTCTCGGCGAAGTTGAACCACTCGAACTCCATCCCGCACATCGGCGTGTAGCCGCTGCGCGCGGCGCGCGCGAGCACGCGCTTCAACACCTGCCGCGGGCACAGCGGATGCGGCAGCTCCTTGCCGTGCTTCTCCCAGACGAATTCGCCCAGGAAGAACGGCACGTCGTCGTCCCACGGCACCGTGCGGTACGTCGAGAGGTCGATGCGCGCGAGCGCGTCGGGAAAGCCCTTGTGCCAGCCGGTGATCGTCGTGTTGTCGTAGCAGTTGTCCTGCGAGTCCCAGCCGAACACGACGTCGCAGAAGCCGAACCCGCCCTCGACCGCCGACAGGAACTTTTCCTTGTGCAGGTACTTGCCGCGCAGCACGCCGTCGATGTCGGAGACGGCCACCTTGACGCGGGTGCCGGGGGCCTTGCGCACTGCGTCGATCACCTTCGCGGGACTGAGCGGCGGCGGCATCGGTCTCTCCGTTTCCTGTGGCGGCGGGGCGCGAACGGCGGATTCTAGCGCAGGCGCCGGCGCGCGATGGCATCATCGGGGCATGGTCCCCGCCGCAGGTTCGCCGCCGCCGTCGCCGGCCGGCTCGCTGGCCGCGCTGCACGCGGCGGTCGTGCTGTTCGGCTTCGCCGGCCTCTTCGGCAAGTGGCTCGCGTGGGACCCGGTGGCGATCGTGCTCGGGCGCACGACCGTGGCCGCCGCCGCGCTCGCGCTCCTCGTCGGCGCCCGCGGCGGCACGCTCGGCTGGCCCGGCTCGCGCGTCGCGGCGAACGGCCTGCTGCTGGCGGTGCACTGGGTCGCGTTCTTCGCGGCGGTCCAGGTGTCGACGGTAGCGATCGGGCTCCTGGGGTACGCGAGCTTCCCGATGTTCGTCCCGCTGCTCGAGCGCGCGCTGCTCGGGCGTGCGCTGCGGCGCCGCGAGCTCGCCGACGTCGCGCTGGTGGTGGCGGGCCTCGTGCTGCTGGTGCCGGAGTTCACGTGGGCGAGCCACACGGTGCGCGGGCTCGCGTGGGGGATGCTGTCCGGGTTCACGTTCGCGTGGATGACCGTGCGCACGCGCGCGCTGCGGGAAGCCCACGGGCCGGCGCGGATCGCGCTGTGGCAGAACGCCGTCGCGGCACTGTGCGTGGCGCCGGTCGTCGTCGCGCAGGGCGGGCCCGGCGGCGCGGTCACGGTGGACGCGCTGCTGCTGGTCGCGGGGCTCGGTGTCGTCTGCACGGCGCTCGCGCACACGCTGTTCATCGCGAGCCTCGCGCACGTGCCGGCGGCGACCGCCGCGGTGGTCGCCGCGCTGGAGCCCGTGTACGGGATCGTGCTGGCCTGGTGGCTGCTGGCGGAGACGCCGGGGGCGCGGACCGTCGCAGGGGCGGTGCTGCTGGTCGCGGCGGCGGTGCACGCGTCGCGCGGCGTCGACCGAGCACCGTGACGCGATGCCCGTCCCGTTTGGTAGCATCGCGGCTGCGACGGGAGCGACGACGACGATGATTCTCGTGTTGATGGGGGTGTCCGGCTGCGGCAAGTCGACGGTCGGCGAGGCGCTCGCGCAGGCGCTGGGCTGGCCGTTCCACGACGCCGACGATTTCCACCCGGAGGCGAACGTCGCGAAGATGGCGGCGGGCCAGCCGCTGACCGACGACGACCGCTGGCCGTGGCTCGACCGCATCGCGGAGGCGATGCGCGCGGTGCTCGCGCGCGGCGGCCACGCGGTGCTCGCGTGCTCGGCGCTGAAGCAGGCGTACCGCGCGCGGATCGCGCGCGCCGGCGACGTGCGCTTCGTCTTCCTCGCCGGCGACGTCGAGACGATCGCGCAGCGGCTCGCCGCGCGGCAGCACCGGTACATGCCGCCAACGCTGCTGCCGTCGCAGTTCGCCACGCTCGAGGAGCCGGCCGACGCGCTGCGCGTCGACGTCCGGCTGCCGGTGGAGCGCCAGGTGCAGGCGATCCGCGACGCGTTCGCGCTGCCGGCGGTGTCGCGATGAGCAAGCGCCCGTACAAGCCCGCGACGCTCGCCGGGCACGTCGGCCGCGCGCCGCGCAAGTGGCTGGGCGCCGTCAACACGCCGGTGTTCCGCGCGTCGACGATCCTGTTTCCGACGATGGCGGAGCTCACGGCCGCCGCCGCCGGCGAGCACCCGGGGCTCACCTACGGCCTGCACGG
>JAYRNW010000118.1:0-2938 GCA_041911995.1 Casimicrobiaceae bacterium
CGCGGCGGAGCCCGCGGCCGGGGCGCCGCCGTCCGACGAGGCGTGGATCGAGACGGCCCGCTGCCCGAGCTGCAACGAGTGCCAGAACATCAACGACAGGATGTTCACCTACAACGAGAACAAGCAGGCGTACATCAAGGACGTCAACGCCGGCACCTACCGACAGCTCGTGGAAGCCGCCGAGGTCTGCCAGGTGGCGATCATCCACCCGGGCAAGCCGCGCAATCCGAACGAGCCGGGGCTGGACGAGCTGATCGAGCGCGCCAAGCCGTTCTTGTGACGCGACCGGAAACCGCGTCCGCAGTCGGTCACTCCATCAGGTCGACCCGCGCGCCCTGCGCGCGCAGGTGCTCGGTGCGTGCCTGCAGGTACCGCTGGAACGACGGCTCGCTGCGGTACGCGCCGTCGGCGACGTACGCGAGCGCGCCGGTCACGTGGAACGGCCGCAGGAACGCCTCGAGCCGGAACACCTCGGCGCCGCCCGCGTCGAACAGCACGATCGTCGGCGCGTACACGACCTTGAGCTCGCGCGCCCACGCGGCGGCGGTGCTTCGGCGGCCGTCGGGCAGCGTGACCTCGGTCGGCGCGCCCAGCGAGAAGCGCACGACGTCGAAGCGCTCGACTTGCGCCAGCACCTCCTTGCGCCGGAAGCTCACCGCGTGCAGCTCGTCGCAGCCCGCGCAGTCGGTGGTCTCGAACACGACGGCGAGCGGCTTGTCGCCCGCCTTGCGGCGCAGGTCGAACGGCGGCTTCGCGAAGAACGGCTCGTCGGCGAGGCGCGGGTTCGCCGGCTCGCGCGCGGCCTGCCCGAGGTAATCGGTGAGCGACCGGCTGCGCTCGTGCCGGCCCGCGACGTAGTCGAGCACCGCCTCGAAGCGGTGCGGCGGGTAGTAGCCGTTGAGCCGCGCCGCGACCTTGCCCTGCTCGTCCAAGAACAGCAGCGTCGGCGTGAACTGAACGTTCATCGCGCGGGCGAAGTCCTTCTCGGGCATCTTCCGGCCGTCGAGCGCGGTCACCTCGGCGTCGCCCCACATGTTGATCGCGACGGCGACGAAATGGCGGCGCGTCTTGTCGACGATGGCCTTCTGCGCGAAATTGTTGACCATCAGCAGCTTGCAGTACGGGCAGCCGTCCTGGCCGAAGTAGATCATCACGCGCTTGCCGTCGCGCGCGGCGTCGGCGACGTCCTCCTTCAGATCGAGGAACGACAGCGCGAACCACGGCGGCGTGTCGATCGCGTACGGCGAGGCGTCCTGCGCGCGCGCGGCGCCCGCGAAGAGCGCGAGCAGCGCGACCGCGAGGCACACGCGCAGGGACAGGGGCAGGGGAGGCAGGGATCGCATCGGGAAGCCTCGCCGGGAGATTAGCACCCGGATGCCAGTGGCGATTCTGCCGCCGCGACGTCTCAGCGCACAAGACCATGTAGCAAGTGCGGGATAACGCGTCCGCCTTTTCTCCCCGGGCGCGCTGGCGTAGCATCGCGGCAGCGCAGCCTTGGTCCGTCCGCGGCGTGCGGCACGATCGCACGCAATCGGCAGCGTTCGCGCGCACGGACCACGGGGCCCCCACGGAGGAGCCTGTTTGAAGTCGACGGACATCGCGGATCCCGACTACTTCCACAAGGTCGTCGATTGCCAGTGGGCGTGCCCGGCCCACACGCCCGTTCCCGAGTACATCCGCCTGATCGCGGCCGGCCGCTACGACGATGCGTACCTCGTCAACTGGCAGTCGAACGTCTTCCCCGGCATCCTCGGCCGCACCTGCGACCGCCCGTGCGAGCCCGCATGCCGGCGCGGCCGCGTCGAGGAGGGCGGCGACCGCAAGGCCAAGCCCGAGCCCGTCGCGATCTGCCGGCTGAAGCGCGTGGCCGCCGACTACAAGGGCGACGTCCGCGCGCGGCTGCCCAGGCCCGCGGCGAAGCGCAACGGCAAGCGCGTCGCGCTGGTCGGCGCCGGTCCGGCGTCGCTCACCGTCGCGCGCGACCTGGCGCCGCTCGGCTACGATCTCGTCGTCTTCGACGGCGACGCGAAGGCCGGCGGCATGATGCGCACGCAGATCCCCAAGTTCCGGCTGCCCGAGACCGTGATCGACGAGGAGGTCGGCTACGTCCTCGACCTCGGAGTCGAGTTCCGCGCGGGCAAGCGCATCGACAGCCTGGCCGCGCTGCTCGCCGAAGGCTGGGACGCGGTATTCGTCGGCAGCGGCGCGCCGCGCGGCCGCGACATCGACGTGCCCGGCCGTGCGGAAGCCGCGGCGAACATCCACATCGGCATCGACTGGCTCGCGAGCGTCTCGTTCGGCCACACGACGCGCATCGGCAAGCGCGTCGTCGTGCTGGGCGGCGGCAACACGGCGATGGACTGCTGCCGCAGCGCGCGGCGGCTGGGCGGCGAGGACGTCCACGTCGTCGTGCGCTCCGGCTACGACGAGATGAAAGCCTCGCCGTGGGAGAAGGAGGACGCCGCGCACGAGGGCATCCCGATCCACAACTACCTCGTGCCCAAGGCGATCACGCACGAAGGCGGGAAGCTGACCGGCGTCACGTTCGAGAAGGTCGCGCCGAAGTACGACGCGCGCGGCCGGCGGCAGCTGATTCCCACCGGCGAGCCCGACGCGCACTTCCCGTGCGACGACGTGCTGGTGGCGATCGGCCAGGAGAACGCGTTCCCGTGGATCGAGCGCGACCTCGACCTCGCGTTCGACGACCACGGCATGCCCGTCGTCGACAAGGCGACGATGGCCTCGACGCGGCCCGGCGTCTTCTTCGGCGGCGACGCCGCGTTCGGCCCGAAGAACATCATCTGGGCCGTTGCGCACGGCCACGAGGCCGCGATCTCGATCGACCTCCACTGCCGCGGCGAGGACGTGCGCCCGCGTGCGCCGCCGCCCCCCACCCGGGCGGCGCAGCCGATGGGCCAGCACGAGGGGAGCTACCACA
>JAYRNW010000119.1:0-2244 GCA_041911995.1 Casimicrobiaceae bacterium
CGCGGCGATCGACGCGCTCGGCGGCGACGCCGAAGCGAAAGCGCACCCCCGCGGCTTCCAGCCGCGCCTGCAGCCAGGCACTCGCCTGCGGCGGCAACAGGCGCGACAACGGGGCCGGCGCCGGGTCGACGACGGTCGGCTCGATGCCGCGTGCGAGCAGATCGTTCGCGAATTCGCAGCCGATCAGCCCGCCGCCGAGGATCGCGACGCGCGCCGCACCGTCGAGCCGCTCGGCAAAGCGCGCGTAGTCGTCGAGGTCGTTGACCGACCGCACGTCGGCCGCACCGTCGCCCGCGAGCGGCAGGCGGATCGGGTCCGCGCCGAGCGCGAGCACGAGGTCGCGGTAGGCGAATACCTCGCCGTCGACGCAGTGCACGGTGCGCGCGCCGGTGTCGATGCGCGCGGCCTCGGTGCGCGCGCGAACGACCGCGCCGAGCTCCTCGATCATCTTCTCCGCCGGTTTCATCACGAGCATCGCCGCCGTCTTGCCGCCCGCCAGGGCGTTCGACAACATCGGCTTCGAATAGAAGCCTGCATGATCGCGGCTGACGACGACGAGCGGCGTCGTCTTGTCGAGCTTGCGGAACTCGCGCGCCGCGGAGTAGCCCGCGAGCCCGCTGCCGAGAATGACGACCGGTCGGTCAGTGGCTTGGCTCATCGACGCTCAGATCTCGACCATCTCGAAATCCGCCTTCGCGACGCCGCAATCCGGGCACTCCCAGTCGGCCGGGATGTCGGCCCAGCGCGTGCCGGGGGCGATGCCGTCTTCGGGCATGCCGACCGACTCGTCGTAGATGAAGCCGCAGACGATGCATTGATAGCTTTTCATGGTTGTTCCTTGCGTTGGGGTTGCTTCTTCAGGCGGCGAGCTTGTCGAGTACGGCCTGGTAGTTGTTGGCGTGGCGCTCCTCGACCTTGGCGAGCGCGGCAAAGCGCTTCGCGGCCTTCTCGAGCACGGCCTTGAACATCTCGGCGTGTTCCTTCGATTCGGCGATCTGCTCGTCGATCTCCTTCACCGCGGCGGCGTGGCCCTCGGCGACGGCGGCGTTGCGAAAGCCCGGGTACATCTCGGTGTACTCGTAGGTCTCGCCTTCGATCGCGAGCTCGAGCGCCTTGGCGGGCGTCACGTTCGCCTTCGGGAACAGCAAGTCGGCGTGGCCGAACGCGTGCATCAGTTCCTGTTCGGCGGTCGCCTCGAACACGGCGGCCGTCGCCTCGTCGCCGGCAGCGCGGCAGAGCTTCGCGAAGTAGCGGTACTTGATGTGGGCCATCGATTCGCCGGCAAACGCGGCTTCGAGGTTCTTGATCGTCACCGACGCCGGATCGTGGAAGGGGGTGCTCATGGTGCTCTCCAGTCAGTGCGGCGCAGGCCGCGATGGCACGAATGATGAGCCCGCCGTCGCCATTTTCAAAGACAATTGCTTGGATTGCGCTGATAGAAAATGTTCATGATTGATCAAGGCGCCGCACCGGGCTCCAGGGCCGCGAGCGCCGCCAGCACCGCCAGCGGCGCGGTATCGGCGCGCAGCACGCGCGGCCCGAGGGTGACGGGCGTGAACCCGAGGCGCAGCGCGCGTGCCTCTTCGGCTGCGCTGAGGCCGCCCTCGGGGCCGCTCAGCACGCACAGCGCCGCGCCGGGCGCCAAGGCGGCCAGCGCTTCGGGCAGGCTGGCGACGTGCCGCTGCGCGCCGGCGGCGCGGCGCGCGGCCGGCCCGCGGGCTGGATCGCCCGCGCGGGGGGCGCTCAGCACCCAGCGTGCCGCGTCCGGTGCCGCGCCGGGTGCCGCGCCGAGTGCCTGCAGCCAGTCGCCGAGCGGCGCCACCTCCGCCAGCACCGGCAGCCGCGTGCGGCCGCTCTGTTCGCAGGCGGCGATCGCGATGCCGCGCCAATGGGCGAGCTTGCGCGCCGCGCGTTCGCCCTGCAGGCGCAGCACCGCGCGCTCGCACATCAGCGGCACGAACGCCGCTGCGCCGAGCTCGGTCGCCTTTTCGACGAGTGCGTCCATGCGCTCGTTGGCCGGCATGCCGACGGCAAGCGTGATGTGCCGCGCGAGCTCGCGCTCGACCGCGGCGTGCGCGCCGACGCGCGCCCGCACCTCGCTGCGGCCCATGTGGGTGACGGTCGCGCTCCATTCGCCGCCGCTGCCGTCGAACAGCCGCAGCGGAGCGCCGGGCTGCAGCCGCAGCACCTGCACGTGGCGCGCCGCTCCGGCCGGCAGCGTGAGCTCGGTGTCCGCGTGCAGCG
>JAYRNW010000120.1:0-5035 GCA_041911995.1 Casimicrobiaceae bacterium
ATGAGCGACGCGACGGCGCTGCCTGACGCCGAGGCCACGCTGCTCGCGCTCGCCGAGCGGATGCGCGGCGCGGTCGCGCACGACGCGGCGTTCGTCGGCATCTATTCCGGCGGCGCGTGGCTCGCCGAGCGGCTGCCGGCGCTGGTGCCCGGCGACCATCCGGTCGGCTTCATCGACGTCTCCTACTACCGCGACGACTACTCGCGCACCGGGTTGAAGTCCGGCACGCGGCGCACCGAGTTGCCGTTCGACGTCGACGGCGCGACGATCGTGCTGGTCGACGACGTGCTCTACACCGGGCGCAGCGTGCGCGCGGCGATCAACGAGCTGTTCGACTTCGGCCGCCCGGCGCGCATCGAGCTCGCCGTGCTGGTCGACCGCGGCGGCCGCGAGCTGCCGGTCGAGCCCACGTACTGCGGGACGCGGCTCGCGGTGGCGCGCGACCTGTCGATCGTGCTGTCGCGCGACGACGGCCGCCTGCGGCTCGCCGCCGAGAAGGCCGACGGCTGACCGGCGATGCGCAACCCGCAGCTCAACGCCAACGGCGAGCTCACGCACCTGCTGACGCTCGAGGGGCTGCCGCCCGACGTCATCCGCGGCATCCTCGACGCGGCCACGCCGTTCGTGTCGATCGGCGAGCGCGAGGTCAAGAAGGTGCCGCTGCTGCGCGGCAAGGCGGTGTTCAACCTCTTCTTCGAGAACTCGACGCGGACGCGGACGACGTTCGAGATCGCGGCCAAGCGGCTGTCGGCCGACGTCATCAACCTCAACATCGGCGCGTCGTCGACGAGCAAGGGCGAGACGCTCCTCGACACCGTCGACAACCTGGTCGCGATGGACGCCGACATCTTCGTCGTCCGCCATTCGCAGTCCGGCGCGCCGCACCTGATCGCCGCGCACCTGAACGCGCACGGCCGCAGCCACGTGCACGTCGTGAACGCCGGCGACGGCCGCCATGCGCACCCGACGCAGGGGCTGCTCGACCTGTACACGATCCGCCACTACAAGAAGGCGTTCCACGAGCTGACGGTCGCGATCGTCGGCGACGTGCTGCACTCGCGGGTCGCGCGGTCGCTGATCCACGGCCTGACGACGCTCGGCACGCCCGAGGTGCGCGTGATCGGGCCGAAGACGCTGCTGCCGACGCGCGTCGAGGCGATGGGCGTGCGCGTGTTCCACGACGTGCGCGAGGGCCTGCGCGGCTGCGACGTCGTCGTGATGCTGCGACTGCAGAACGAGCGGATGAAGGGCGCGCTGCTGCCGTCGGCCGGCGAGTACTTCAAGCACTACGGGTTGACGCCGGACAAGCTCGCGCTCGCGAAGCCCGACGTCATCGTGATGCACCCCGGCCCGATGAACCGCGGCGTCGAGATCGACTCGGCCGTCGCCGACGGCGAGCGCTCGGTCATCCTGCCGCAGGTCACGTTCGGCATCGCCGTGCGGATGGCGGTGATGAGCATCATCGCCGGGAACTGAAATGCTTTCACAAAGAGACGCCGAGGCGCAGAGGAAGCACGACCAGTCGCGGGCGCCGTCGGGCGAGGCCGCACGGGCTGCACCGGTTCCTGCCAATGCCGGGTTGGGTGAATGTCGGGTCGTTCTCTGCGTCTCTGCGCCTCCTGTGAGATTCGGTTGAAGATCGAGATCGCCAACGGCCGCATCGTCGACCCCGCGCAGGGGATCGACCGCGTCGCGTCGCTGTACGTCGCTGCCGGCAAGGTCGCGGCGATCGGGACGGCGCCGGAGGGCTGGCACGCGAACCGCGTCGTCGACGCGCGCGGGCTCGTCGTCGCGCCGGGGCTCGTCGACGTCGCCGCGCGACTGCGCGAGCCCGGGCTCGAGTACCGCGCGACGCTGGAGTCGGAGATGGACGCCGCGGTCGCCGGCGGCGTCACGCGCCTTGCGTGCCCGCCCGACACCGACCCGCCGCTCGACGAGCCGGGATTGGTCGAGATGCTGACGCACCGCGCGCGGTCGCTCAACCGCGCGCACGTGCATCCGGTCGGCGCGCTGACCGTCGAGCTCGCGGGCACGACGCTGACCGAGATGGGCGAGCTCGCCGAGGCCGGCTGCGTCGCGTTCTCGCAAGCCGACGCGCCGCTCGTCGACACCGACCTCCTGCGCCGCGCGATGCAATATGCGTCGACGTTCGGCCACCGCGTCTGGTTGCGCCCGGTCGACCCGCACATCGGCCGGACCGGCGTCGCGCACGACGGTGAGGTCGCGACGAGGCTCGGGCTGCCGGGGATTCCGGCCGTCGCCGAGACGATCGCACTCGCGACGATCCTCGCGCTGGTCCGCGAGACCGGCGTGCGCATGCACCTGTGCCGGCTGTCGTGCGCCGAAAGCGTCGCGCTGGTCCGCGCGGCGAAGCGCGACGGGCTGCCCGTCACCTGCGACGTGGCCGTGCATCACCTGCACCTGTCGGACATGGACATCGGCTGGTTCGCGTCCGACGCGAACCTCGTGCCGCCGCTGCGCTCGACGCGCGACCGCGCCGCGCTGCGCGCCGGCGTGGCCGACGGCACGATCGACGTCGTCTGCTCGGATCACGCGCCGGTCGACGACGATGCGAAGCAGGTGCCGTTCGGCGAGGCCGAGCCGGGCGCGACCGGACTCGAGCTGCTGCTGCCGCTGACGCTCAAGTGGGCAGCCGAGGACAACGTTCCGCTACCTGCGGCGCTCGCGAAGATCACGAGCGCGCCCGCCGCGCTCGTCGCCGCTGGCGCCGACCTCGCGGTCGGCCGGGCCGCCGACGTTTGCGTGTTCGACCCGCAGGCGCACTGGAAGGTGGAGCGCGGCGCGCTCAAGAGCCAGGGCAAGAACACGCCGTTCCTCGGCCTCGAGCTGCCGGGGAAGGTCCGCTACACGCTGGTCACCGGTCAGTTCGTGTACGAGGCGTGATCCGGCGGCTGTCCGCCGGTCGCGCCGTTTCGCCATCCATGCCCCGGGCCCGGGGCCCGTTCGTTTCAGGAGGAGTGCTTGAACGACATCATTGCTTCGGAATTGAAGAGCCTCATTGGCGACCGCAGCGTCGACCGGCGGAGGTTCGTGGTCACGTCGCTGTCCGCCGGCTTTGCGATGGCGGTGCTGCCGGTGACCGCGCAGACCATCACGACGTCGACCGAGGGGCTGATCGCGGGCGAAGTGAAGGTGCCGACCCCCGACGGAGAGATCCCGGCCTACCGCGCGATGCCCGCGACCGGCACCAACTTCCCCGTCGTGCTCGTCGTGCAGGAGATCTTCGGCGTGCACGAGCACATCCGGGACGTCTGCCGGCGCATCGCGAAGGCGGGCTTCTTCGCCATCGCGCCGGAGCTCTACGCGCGGCAGGGCGACCCGTCGAAGTACACGGACATCCCGAAGCTCGTCTCCGACATCGTCGCCAAGGTTCCCGACGCGCAGGTGATGCGCGACCTCGACGCCGCCGTCGCGTTCGCCAAGGCGTCCGGCAAGGCCGACACGGCGCGCTTGGGCATCACCGGCTTCTGCTGGGGCGGGCGCATCGTGCACATGTACGCGGCGCACAACCCGAACGTGCGTGCGGCGGTGGCATGGTACGGGCCGACCGTGCGCCAGTACTACGCCGGCGACAAGACGCCGCTCGACGTCGCGCCGCAGATCAAGGCGGCCGTGCTCGGCCTGTACGGCGGCGCCGACGGCGGCATCCCGAACGACACCGTCGAGAAGATGTTTGCCGCGCTCAAGGCGGCGGGCAACACGAAGTCCGAGTACACGATCTACCCGGACACGCCGCACGCGTTCAACGCCGACTACCGGCCGAGCTACCGCAAGGCGCAGGCCGAGGACGCGTGGAACAAGATGATCGCGTGGTTCAGGCTCAACCTCTGACCGGCTGCCGAGATTCTTCCCGTGTCATCCCGAGGAGCGCAGCGACGAGGGATCTGCTTTGGCGCAAGCTGCCGACGTAGCAGGAAAGCAGATCCCTCGCTGCGCTCGGGATGACACGGAAGAATCGAATTCGGCGCGAAACCCGATAGTCTGCCGAGGCGCGCGGCTGCGCAGACGACGATGAACGCAAGCGCTCCCGACTTCTACGCGGAGCTGCCGGTCTTCGGCGAGTTCGCGAGCATCCTCGACCCGGAACACTACCGCGCGCTTCCCGGCGACTGGCTCGTCGGCCTGACCGACGTCGAGCATTCGACCGACGCCATCGCGGACGGCCGCTACAAGGCCGTGAACACGGCCGGCGCCGCCATCATTTCCGCCGTCGGCAACGCGCTTTCCGGACGGGCCTTTCCGTTCGTCTTCGGCGGCGACGGCGCGAGCTTCGCGATCGCGGCCGGCGACGAGAGCGCGGCGCGCGAGGCGCTGGCGGCGACGGCGGCGTGGGTGCGCGACGACCTGGGGCTCGCGCTGCGCGCGGCGCTGGTCCCTGTCGCCGCGATCCGCGCGGCGGGCCTCGACGTGCGCGTCGCGCGCTTCTCGGCCTCGCCGAACGTCGCGTACGCGATGTTCGCGGGCGGCGGGCTCGCGTGGGCCGAGCGCGAGCTCAAGGCCGGGCGCTACGCGGTTCCGGCGGCGGCGCCGGGCGCCCGTCCCGACCTCTCCGGATTGTCGTGCCGCTGGAACGACATTGCGGCCACGAAGGGCGTCGTGCTCTCGCTCGTCGTGGCGCCGGCGCAGCGGGAGACCGCCGAGTTTCGCGGCGTCGTGGCGAGGCTGCTCGCCGACCTCGAAGCGAGCGACGAGATGGCGCGCCCGGTCCCGGCCCGCGCACGCGGCGTCGGCTGGCCGCCGCCCGGCCTCGACCTCGAGGCGCGCGCGTCGCGTCGCCCCGGGGAAAATCGCTTGATTGCCTGGCTGCGCGTGGCGGCGGTGACGCTGTTCGCGTTCGTCGTCATGCGGCTGGGCATCCGGGTGGGCGGCTTCGACCCGGCCCGCTACCGCCGCGACGTCGTCGCCAATTCGGACTTCCGCAAGTACGACGACACGCTGCGCATGACGCTCGATTGCACGCCGGCGCTGGCCGACCGGATCGAGCGGACGCTCTCCGACGCGCAGCGCGCGGGCG
>JAYRNW010000121.1:0-4596 GCA_041911995.1 Casimicrobiaceae bacterium
CCTGTCCGATCACGTATTGATCCAGGCTTTGCCGGATCTCGTGCGGCGTGGGCAGCTTGTTGCGGTCGGCGCGCGCGGTCTCGGAGCCGGCGCCCTCTTCGCGGATGATGTCGTTGCAGAGCTCGATGCACTCGTCGCAGATGAACACCGACGGGCCGGCGATGAGCTTGCGCACCTCGTGCTGGCTCTTGCCGCAGAAGGAGCAGTACAGAAGCTTGTCGCCGGAAGATTTGTCGGCCATTCAACGACCTGCGTGCGCAACCTGTCGGAATACCTCGCGTTTACTTTACGCGCCCTGGGCCCGGTTCTGCAAGACCTTGTCCACGATGCCGTAGTCCCGGGCGGCGTCCGCCCACAGGAAGTTGTCGCGGTCGTGGTCGCGCTCGACCTGCTCGACGGGCCGGCCGGTGAACTGCGCCATCAGCGTGATGAACCGGCGCTTCAAGTCGATCACGTACTGCGCGTGCCGCTCGATGTCCGACACCTGCCCCTGGAAGCCCCCCGACGGCTGGTGGATCATGATCGTCGAGTTGGGCAGCGCGAAGCGCTTACCCTTGGCGCCGGCCGCCAGCAGGAACGCGCCCATGCTGGCCGCCATGCCGACGCACAGCGTCGACACGTCCGGCTTGATGAACTGCATCGTGTCGAAGATCGCCATGCCGGCCGAGACCGAGCCGCCGGGCGAGTTGATGTAGAAGTGGATGTCCTTGTCCGGGTTCTCGGACTCGAGGAACAGCATCTGCGCGACGATCAGGTTCGCCGTCGCGTCGTTGACCGGCCCGACGAGGAACACGACGCGCTCCTTCAGGAGCCGCGAATAGATGTCGTACGCGCGCTCGCCGCGCCCGCTCTGCTCGATGACCATCGGCACGAGGCCGAGCGCGGTGGGGTCGGTCATGGTGGCCTGCATCGCCGGATGATAAGTCACGTTCGATTTCCTCGGAGGTAGGGGCGGCTGTGGGGTACAGCGGCGCGTCAGGCGCCGGGCCCGCCCGCCGCCGCGCCTTCGCGCGGCCCCATCAGCGCGTCGAACGTCGTCGGCGCGTCCTTGACCTTCGCCTTCGCGAGCACCCACTCGACGACGTTGTGCTCGGCGGCCATGCCCTCGAAGTCGGCGAGGCGCTCGGGCTTCTCGTAGTGCCAGCGGACGACCGCCTCCGGCTGCTCGTACGTCTGCGCGATCTCCTGCACCATCGCCTTCACCTGCTCGGGCTTCGGCTGCAGGCCCTCGGCGCGGACGAGCTCGGACATGATGAGGCCGAGCGCGACGCGCTCCTCGGCCTGCGGCCGGAACATGTCGGGCGTGAGCCGGATGTCCTCGGGCTTCATCCCCTGCTGCTGCAGGTTGGCCGCCATCCGGCGCGCGAGCTGCACGGCCTCGTTCTCGACCAGCGACTTCGGCAGCGTCAACTGTGTGCGCTCGCGCAGCGCCTTCAGCGCCTGCTGCTTCAGCACGGATTCGAGCTTGCGCTTCAGCTCGAGCTTGAGGTTCGCCTCGACCTCGGCGCGCAGGTCCTCGACGCGCCCGGACTTGATGCCGAACGCCGTCGCGAACGCGCCGTCGAGCGGCGGCACGTCCGGTTGCGCGACCTCCTTCACCGTCAGCGCGAACTGCGCGGCCTTCCCGGCCACGTCCTTGCCGTGGTAGTCGGCGGGGAACGTCAGCGGGAACGACTTCGTCTGCCCGGCCTTCATGCCGACGACCGCCGCCTCGAACTCCGGCAGCATCCGGCCCTCGCCGACGACGATCGTGAAGTCCTTCGCCTGGCCGCCGGCGAACTCGACGCCGTCGATCGTGCCGGTGAAGTCGACCTGCACACGGTCGCCGGCCTGCGCGGCGGTGTCCACCGGCGCGAAGACGGCGCGCTGGCGGCGCAGGACGTCGAGCGTGCGGTCGACGTCCGCGGCCGTGACCTCCGCCTGCGGGCGCTCGATCTCGTAGCTGCCGAAGTCGCCGATCGCGATCTCCGGATAGACCTCGAAGACGGCCGAGAACTCGAGCGTGCCTTCGGCCGGCGCGCCGCCGCTCTTGGGCTCGATGCGCGGGAACCCGGCCACGCGCAGGTTCTGCTCGCGCACCGCCTCGTTGAAACTCGACTGCACGGCGTCGGAGATCACGTCGGAGCGCACCTGCGGCCCGTACTGCTGCGCGACCATCTTCATCGGCACCTTGCCAGGGCGGAAGCCCGGCAGCTTGACGGTCTTGGCGAGGCGCGCGAGCCGCTTGCCGACTTCGCCTTCGATGTCGGCCAGCGGTACGGCGACGTTCAGCCGGCGCTCCAGCTGGCCCAGCGTTTCCAACGTGCTCTGCATGTGCGATTCGATCCTTGCAACCGGGATGGATTGGTGCGAAAGGGGGGACTCGAACCCCCACGGGCTGCCCCGCCAGCTCCTAAGGCTGGTGCGTCTACCGATTCCGCCACTTTCGCGATGCGCGGAGCCTCGCGGTCGGTGGCGCGAGCCGCTTCCGCCGAACGGGTTAGTATAGCAGCAATTGCGCCGTCCCGCGCCCGGACCCGAGGCTCGGGACGCCGCGCGCCAACGTGTGGTTTTCCCGCGGTTTCCCAGGCAACGCGTGTCCGTCGGTCATTACGAGAACTTTCCGGTCGCATCGAGGCTCGTGCCGGCGCGGCTGCGCCCGGCCGTCGTCGCGCTCTACCGGTTCGCGCGCGCCGCCGACGACATCGCCGACGAGGGCGACGCGCCGCCGGAGGCGCGGCTCGCCGCACTCGCCGACTACGACCGCGCGCTCGCGGCCATCGCGGCGGGCGAGACGCCGCCGCACGGCCCGTTTCCCGCGCTCGCGGCGGCGGTCCGCGCGCACGCGCTGCCGATCGCGCCGCTGCACGCGCTGGTGTCCGCGTTCCGGCAGGACGTCACCGTCGGCCGCTACGCGACGTACGCCGACCTCACCGACTACTGCCGCCGCTCGGCCGACCCGGTCGGCCGCCTGCTGCTCGCGCCCTACGGCGCGGACACGCCGGCCAACGGCATCGCGAGCGACGCGATCTGCACCGGCCTGCAGCTCACCAACTTCTGGCAGGACGTCGCCTCCGACTGGGACCGCGGCCGCGTCTACCTCCCCGCGGAGGACCTCGCGCGCTTCGGCGTCGAAGCCGCGCAGATCGGGCAGCGGCGCGCCGACGAGCGCTGGCGCGCGCTGATGGCGTTCGAGACGGCGCGCGCCCGCGCGCTGCTGATCTCCGGGCGGCCGCTCGTCCGCGCGCTGCCGCTCCGGCTCGGCCTCGAACTGTCGGCGGTGATCGAGGGCGGCCTGCGCATCCTCGCGCGCATCGACGCGGTCGGCGGCGACGTGTTCGCGCGGCGGCCGGTGCTGACGGCGCGCGACTGGTGCGCGGTCGCGTACCATGCGCTCGTTCCCACGCGGGCCGCGGCATGAGTGATCGCCGCCGCGCCGCAGACGAAGACCGCCGCGCCGCGCGCGCAGACCCCACGTGACCCCCGACGAGTATTGCCGGCAGAAGGCCGCGCAGAGCGGCTCTTCGTTCTACTACAGCTTCCTGTTCCTGCCGCCGCCGCGGCGCCGCGCGATCACCGCGCTCTACGCGTTCTGCCGCGAGGTCGACGACGTCGTCGACGAGGTTCCCGACCCCGGCGTGGCGCGCACCAAGCTCGCGTGGTGGCGCACGGAAATCGGGCGCGCGTTCGCCGGCACGCCGCAGCACCCGGTCGCACAGGCGCTGGCGCCGGTGGTCCGCGAGTACGCGCTGCCGCGCGAGCATTTCGAGACCATCGTCGACGGCATGGCGATGGACCTGGACCAGGCGCGCTACGTCGACTTCGCGGCGCTGGAGCTCTACTGCCACCGCGTGGCCGGCGTGGTCGGCCTGCTGTCGGCGGAGATCTTCGGCTACACGGACCCGCGCACGCGCGGCTACGCGCGCGACTTGGGCATCGCGTTCCAGCTCACCAACATCTGCCGCGACGTCGGCGAGGACGCGCGGCGCGGCCGCATCTACGTGCCGCAGGACGACCTCGCGCGCTTCGGCGTCGCGCCGTCGGCGCTGCTGCGCGCCGAATATTCCGACGCCGTCCGCGCGCTGATGGCCTTCGAGGTCGACCGCGCGCAGCAGTGGTACGGGCGCGCGCTGGCGCAGCTGCCCGCCGCGGACCGGAAGGCGCAGCGCGCGGGGCTCGCGATGGCGGCGATCTACCGGACGCTGCTGGCCGAGATCGCGCGCGACGGCTACCGCGTGCTCGACCGGCGCACGTCGCTCACGCCGCTGCGCAAGCTGTGGATCGCGTGGCGGACGGTGCGCCGGGCATGAGAGGACGGGCTTTCACAAAGAGACGCAGAGGCGCAGAGAAATGCGCCCGACCTGCTTTCTCTGCCTCTCTGCGTCTCCTGTGAAGACGGGGTTTTGGCGATGACCGAGTCGCCGGTAGCGATCATCGGCGGCGGCTGGGCCGGCTGCGCGGCGGCCGTCACGCTCGCCGACGCCGGCGTGCCGGTCGTCGTGTACGAGGCGGGCGCGGTGCCCGGCGGCCGCGCGCGGCGCGTCGAGCGCGCGGGCCTTCCGCTCGACAACGGCCAGCACGTGCTGCTGGGCGCGTACGCGCGCACGCTGGCGCTCG
>JAYRNW010000122.1:0-1586 GCA_041911995.1 Casimicrobiaceae bacterium
ACCTTGCAGCGCAGCTCGCGGCCGTCGACGCGCAGCGCGTCGTTCGCGCGGTCGCCGACCTGGGCGTGCGACTCCTGCGCCGACTTCACGTAGGTGCCGATGCCGCCGTTGTAGATCAGGTCGACCGGCGCCTTCAGGATCGCGTTGACGAGCTCGGTCGGCGTCAGCGCGTTCGCCTCGACGCCGAGCGCGGCCTTCACTTCGGGCGTCAGCACGATCGACTTCGCGCCGCGCGCGTGGACGCCGCCGCCGGCCGAGATCAGGCTCGCGTCGTAGTCGGCCCACGAAGAGCGCGGCAGCTTGAACAGGCGCTCGCGTTCGGCGAAGCTCGCCGCCGCATCCGGCTTCGGGTCGAGGAAGACGTGGCGGTGGTCGAACGCGGCGACGAGCCGGATGTGGTGCGACAGCAGCATGCCGTTGCCGAACACGTCGCCCGACATGTCGCCGATGCCGGCGACCGTGAAGTCGGTCGTCTGCGTGTCCACGCCCAGCTCGCGGAAGTGGCGCTTCACCGACTCCCACGCGCCGCGCGCGGTGATGCCCATCGCCTTGTGGTCGTAGCCGACCGAACCGCCCGACGCGAACGCATCGCCGAGCCAGAAGCCGTACTCCTTGCTGATGCCGTTGGCGTAGTCGGAGAAGGTCGCCGTGCCCTTGTCGGCGGCGACGACGAGATAGGGGTCGTCGCCGTCGTGGCGCACGACCTGCGGCGGCGGCACGACCGCGGTGCCGACGTAGTTGTCGGTGATGTCGAGCAGGCCGCGCAGATAGTCCTGGTAGCAGGCGACGCCCTCCTTCATGAACGCTTCGCGGTCGGCCGGCGGCGGCGCCTTCTTCAGCACGAAGCCGCCCTTGGAGCCGACCGGCACGATGACGGTGTTCTTCACCATCTGCGCCTTCACGAGGCCGAGCACCTCGGTGCGGAAGTCCTCCGGCCGGTCCGACCAGCGCAGCCCGCCGCGCGCGACGCGCCCGCCGCGCAGGTGCACGCCCTCGAAGCGCGTCGAGTAGACGAAGATCTCGAACATCGGCCGCGGGTCGGGCAGCCCGGGCACCCGGCTCGAGTCGAACTTGAACGAGACGAAGCTGCGCCGCGCGCCGGCGGCGTCGCGGCGCCAGTAGTTGGTGCGCGTCGTCGCCAGGATCAGCGCGACGTACTGGCGCAGCACGCGGTCCTCGGAGAGGTTGTCGACGTCCTCGAGCGCGGCCTCGATCGCGGCGACGTGCCCCGCGGCGCGTGCCTCGGCATCGGCCGGCGCGGCGGGATCGAAGCGCGTCCTGAACAGCGCGACGAGGTCGCGCGCGATCCCGGGGTGCGCGGCGAGCGTCGCCTCGATGAACGATTGCGACAGCGCGAAGCCGATCTGGCGCATGTACTTGGCGTAGGCGCGCAGCACGACGATCTCGGCCGCCGGCAGTCGCGCGCAGACGACGAGCCGGTTGAAGTCGTCGTTCTCGACCTCGCCGCCGAGGATCGCGCCGAACGCCTCCTCGAACACCGGGCGCAGCGCGTCGATCTCGACCTCGGCGTCGCCGGGGCCGATCTCGAGCCCGAAGTCGTGGATCCAGACCGGCGTCGCGCCCTG
>JAYRNW010000123.1:0-4865 GCA_041911995.1 Casimicrobiaceae bacterium
AGAGCTTCTACTTCCTCGAGATGAACACGCGGCTGCAGGTCGAGCACCCGGTCACCGAGATGGTCACCGGCCTCGACCTGGTCGAGCTCATGATCCGCGTGGCGGCCGGCGAGAAGCTGCCGTTCGCGCAAGGAGACGTGCGCCGCGACGGCTGGGCGATCGAGTGCCGGATCAACGCCGAGGATCCGCTGCGCGGCTTCCTGCCGTCGGTGGGTCGCCTCGTCCGCTACCGGCCGCCGGAGGAGGTCGCCGGCAGCGTGCGCGTCGACACCGGCGTGTACGAGGGCGGCGAGATCCCGATGTACTACGACTCGATGATCGCAAAGCTGATCGTGCACGCGCCGAGCCGCAGCGAGGCGATCGCGAAGATGACCGAGGCGCTCAACGCGTTCGTGATCCGCGGCATCGCGTCGAACATCGTGTTCCAGTCCGCGCTGCTGCGGCACCCGCGCTTCGCGAAGGGGCGGCTCACGACGGCGTTCATCGCCGAGGAGTACCCGAACGGCTTCCACGCCGAGGACGTGCCGCCGGAGGACCCGGCGTTCCTCGCGGCGATCGCCGCCGCCGTGCATCGCGCGTACCGCGACCGCGCGGCCGGCATCGTCGGGCAGGTGCCGGGCCACGAGCTGCACGTCGGCGTCGAGTACGTCGTGCTGACGCCGGGCGAGGACTACGCGGCGACGGCGCAGGCGGTGCCGGGCGGCTGCGACGTGCGCATCGGCACCGAGACGTACGCGATCCGGCACGCGTGGCGGTTCGGCGAGATCCTGATGCGCGGCACGTGCAACGGCGTTCCATTCGCGGTGCAGGTCGAGCGGCCGAGCCTCAAGTACCGGCTGACCCACATGGGCACGCAGCTCGACGTGCAGGTGATGCCGCGGCGCGCGGCCGAGCTCCTCAAGATGATGCCGCGCAAGAGGCCGCCCGACACGTCGCGCTTCCTGCTCTCGCCGATGCCGGGGCTGCTGGCCGAAGTCGCCGTGCGGGCCGGGCAGGAGGTCAAGGCCGGCGAGCGCCTCGTCGTCATCGAGGCGATGAAGATGCAGAACGTGATCCTCGCCGAGCGCGACGTCGTCGTGGCCGAGCTGCTCGCCGAGCAGGGCGAGAGCCTCGCCGTGGACCAACCCGTGATGAGCTTCCGATGAATCCCGCGAACCCGAATCCCGCCGCGCGTCCCTTCCGCATCCTCGGCGTCCAGCAGATCGCCGTGGGTTCGCCGAGCAAGGCGCGCCTGCGCCGGCTGTGGGTCGATTGCCTGGGTCTTGCCGTGGAAGGCAACTTCGTGAGCGAGCGCGAGAACGTCGACGAGGACATCGCGGTGGCGGGCCACGGCGCCGCGCGCTGCGAGGTCGACCTGATGCAGCCGCTCGACGCGGCGCGCAAGCCGGCCGTGCACGAGCCGCCGCTGAACCACGTCGGCCTCTGGGTCGACGACCTGCCGGCGGCGGTCGCTTGGCTCGCGGCGCAGGGCGTCCGGTTCACGCCCGGCGGGATCCGCAAGGGTGCGAGCGGCCACGACATCACGTTCATCCACCCCAAGGGCAACGAGGAATTCCCGGTCGGTGGCGAGGGCGTGCTGATCGAGCTGGTGCAGGCGCCGCCCGATGTCGTCGCGGCGGCCGCGCGGTAGCGCGCGCGGCGCGGATGTCCGCGCCCGGGCGGTTCGCGTGCGGACCGGCGCCCGGCCGGTTCGCAGAGTCGGCTACAATCCGCGCATGGGCGGGGCGTCCGCCGCGCGGCATCGCCTCGTCGTCCGCCGCCGTTTCCGATGCGCTTCTTCTACAAGGCCCTGACGTTCATCCCGCTGCCGGTCCTCTACGGGCTGGGCTACGTCGCGTACGTGATGCTCTACCACGTCGTGCGCTGGCGGCGCGCCCGCGCCGAGGCGGACGTCGCCAATGCGTTCCCCGAGAAGAGTGCGCAGGAGCGCACCGAGATCGTGCGGCGCTGCTACCGCAACCTCTGTGACACCATCCTCGAGGCGTTCTGGGGCTTCGGTGCGAGCGCCGAGGAGCTGAAGTCGCGCGTGACGTTCGACGACGGCGGCCTCATCCGGCGCGCGATCGACAGCCGGCAGACGATTCTGCTGCTCGCCGCGCACCACGGCAACTGGGAGTGGCTGCTGCTCGCCGCCGGCGCGTACTTCCCGATCCCCATCGACGTCGTGTACCAGCCGCAGCGCATCGTCGGGCTCGACGCGTTCCTGCGCGAGGCGCGCTGCCGGTTCGGCGGCCGGCTGATCCCGCGCAAGGAGTTCGTCTACGAGCTCCTGAGCCACGGCGACGACCCGTGCGCGTATGCGATCATCGCCGACCAGACGCCGCGCCGACAGGACCCCAAGTACTGGACGCGCTTCCTGCGTCAGGACACCGCGTTCTTCGTGGGCGCCGACAAGATCGCGAAGTTCCTCGACTCCCCCGTGTACTTCGTGTCGATGCGCCGCGTCCGGCGCGGCCACTACGTCGTGCACCTCGACGTTCTCGCCGAGCCGCCGTACGACACCGCCGACGACGCGATGATCGTCGAGCGCTACGCGCGTGCGCTCGAGCGGGCGATCGTCGAGAGCCCGGCCGACTGGCTCTGGCTGCAGAAGAAGTGGAAGTACGCGAAGCCGGCGCCGGGCGACGACACGTACTCGGGCGGCGTGCCCGCGCGTGCGCACCGCTAGGGAACTTCTGCACAACACGCGTAGACGCGGACTCGTGCGCAACCTGTCGCGCGACACTCGTTCTTGCGTCGCACTTTCCTGCGGCCGGCGCCGGGCCGCCCCAAGCCAGCCGCCTGACTTGCCGTTGCAGTGCCGGCTGCAAAAGGCGCAACGCCGGCATCGCGGCATCCACCGGCGCCACGGACGCCTTTTGCAGACGTTCCCTGGTCGGTCATTCGGGTTTCCAGAGCGCGACGGTGGCGAGGAAGTCACCGGGCGCGGAGACCGCGAGCAGCCGCCACGCCGCGGGAACGTACGGCGGCGGCCCGTCGGTGAGCCGCAGCGCGTCGCCCGTGTCGACCGCCATCCTGCGGAACGGCGCGGACAGCGCGTCGCCGGTGGCCTTGCTCATCGCTTCCTTGCACGTCCACAGCCGGAGCAGCGCGCGGCGCCGCGTATCGGCGTCGAGCGCGGCGAGCCGCGCGTGCTCGGACGGCGCCATGAATTTGCGCGCCACGCCGTCGACGTTCACCCGGCGGCTGCCGTGCTCGACGTCGACGCCGATGCGCACGCCTTCCGCGAAGCCGACGAGCGCGACACCGGCGGTGTGCGACACGTTGAAGTCGAGGCGCCCGGCGGCGACCGCGAACGGGCGGCCGCGCTCGCCGCGTCCGATCGCGACCGCGGCCGGCGGGCAATTCAACCGCGCGCCGAGCAGGACGCGCAGCGTCGCGCGGCCGACGACGTAGCGGTCGCGCAGCTCGTCGCGGCCGAAGCGCGCGGCGCGCGCGGCTTCCGCCGGCGAGAGCGTGGCGGCGAGGGCGCGAACCTCGGCGGCCGGGCGCGCGAGCGCGCACATCCAGACGTCCACGCCGGGTGCCGGCGAAGGAAGCGCGACGGGGCCGCCGCCGGCCGGCTCCGGCGGCAGTTTGCCCGCGTGCGTCATCTCGTCTAGGCTCACGGCGTTCGCCCCCGATCGCTTTCGCATGCTCGCCCACCAACGGCTGCGCTTCCCGGACCTGCTGGGCCTCGTGCTCGGCGGGATGTCGCGCTGGCCGCGCAGCGTGCTGGAGGGCTTCGGCTACGTCGCGTACGTCGTCGGCTACCACCTGCTGCGCTGGCGGCGCACGCTCTCCGCGACCAACCTCGCCAACGCGTTCCCCGAGAAGCCGGAGGCGGAGCGCGACGCGATCCTGAAGCAATCGTACCGCAACCTGGGCGGCTTCCTCGGCGAGGCGCTGTGGGGCTGGAACGCGAGCGCCGACGCGCTCGCCGCGCGCGTGCGCATCGTCAACCCCGAGCTCATCACGCGCTACACCGGCAACGGGCAGTCCGTGGTGCTGCTCGCCGCGCACTTCTGCAACTGGGAGTGGCTGCTGCTGACCGCGGGCATCGTGCTCAAGGTGCCGATCGACGCCGTGTACAAGCCGCAGCGCGTCAAGGGCATCGACGAGTTCCTGCAGGCCCGGCGCGCGCGCTTCGGCGGCAACCCGATCCCCCACCAGAAGTTCATGTTCGAGGTGATGAAGCGGCGCAACGAGGTGCGCGCGTACGCGCTGGTCGCCGACCAGACGCCGCGGCACGACGAGGAGAAGCACTGGACGCGCTTCCTCAACCAGGACACGGCGTTCTTCGTCGGCGCCGACAAGATCGCGAAGATCCTCAAGGCGCCGGTGATCTACGTCGCGATGCGGCGCGACTCGCCGGGCCGCTACGCCGTCGAGCTGAAGCTCATCGCCGAGCCGCCGTACGACCGCGACTCCGGGCCCGAGATCGTCGAGCGCTACGCGCGGCTGCTCGAGGAGGAGATCCGCCGCAATCCAGAGGACTGGCTCTGGCTCAACCGGAAGTGGAAGTACAGGAAACCGATCTACGCGTGACGGCTCGCGGGGCGAAAACGCGCTGCGCGCAACGCGTTTTCGCCCCGAAGAAGTCAGCACGAAAGTGTTCGGGCGGCCGGGCGACTTTCGTGTAGCAACTGCCACGAAGCGCGCAGCTCACAGGTCGCTGCGCTCCCCGCTCGGTAGCGCGCGCATGCGCACTGAATGCCCCTGCGGGCTCGACCGTTCGCCGAAGCCTGTCAGCGCGCACACGCGCGCTACCGAAGGGCCGCGAAGCGGCATCTGATCGGCGCGCTCGTTGCCTTTCCTGCGGGACGAGCGCCCGGCCGCCCGAAGCTCCTCCCGGTGACTCCCCCGGAAGCGAAACGCGCGGCGAA
>JAYRNW010000124.1:0-10223 GCA_041911995.1 Casimicrobiaceae bacterium
CGCCGTCAAGGCGCCGGGCTTCGGCGACCGCCGCAAGGCCATGCTCGAGGACATCGCGATCCTCACCGGCGGCACGGTGATCGCCGAGGAGCTCGGCCTCAAGCTCGAGAACGCGACGCTGAAGGACCTGGGCCGCGCGAAGAAGATCGAAGTGGGCAAGGAAGACACGACGATCATCGACGGCGCCGGCGAGAAGGCGGCGATCGAGGCGCGGGTGAAGAACATCCGCAAGCAGGTCGAGGACGCCACCAGCGACTACGACAAGGAGAAGCTGCAGGAGCGCGTGGCCAAGCTCGCCGGCGGCGTCGCCGTGATCAAGGTCGGCGCGGCGACCGAGGTCGAGATGAAGGAGAAGAAGGCGCGCGTCGAGGACGCGCTGCACGCGACCCGCGCGGCCGTCGAGGAAGGCATCGTCGCCGGCGGCGGCGTCGCCTACCTGCGCGCCCGCGGCAACCTCAAGGGCCTGAAGGGCAGCAACCCCGACCAGGATGCCGGCATCAAGATCGTGCTGCGCGCGATCGAGGAGCCGCTGCGGATGATCGTGGCCAACGCCGGCGACGAGCCGTCGGTCGTCGTCAACAAGGTCGTCGAGGGCAAGGGCAACTACGGCTTCAACGCCGCGACCGGCAGCTACGGCGACCTGGTCGAGATGGGCGTGCTCGATCCGACCAAGGTAACCCGCTTCGCGCTGCAGAACGCGGCGTCGGTGGCGTCGCTGATGCTCACGACCGACGCGATGGTTGCCGAGCTGCCGAAGGACGAGAAGCCGATGCCCGGCGGCGGCGGCATGGGCGGCATGGGCGACATGGACATGTGATCGCCCGCTCGGGGTGGCGGCGATCGCCGCGCCCCGAGGTCCCGGTTGTCGACAAGGCCCGGCCATTGCGCCGGGCCTTGTTTCGTGTTGCGTGCCTGCGACAGTGCGCCGGCGGGCCTTCCGGAGGCCGCCGCGTTGGCGTTCGCGCAGGGAAATGCTTTACACTACAAGAGATTATTCCCCAAACTTCTCCAACAACTGCACTTGGGGTAGAGCGATTGCCGCGCACAACCCCGGTCGACCGGTAGGGATGCCACGTTGCTGAGCGGCTGGATCCTGTTCGCGCTGGTGATTGCGGCCCTCGTCGCCGTCGTCGTCATCGGCTTCGTCCGCCGCACTCGCGCCGCGCGCGGCGCCGCGCGCGGGGGCGCCGACTCGCCGAACACGGTCGCGCAGTGGACGGAGGGCGAGACGACGCGGCTCCTGTCGTCCGCCGAGCTGCCGGGGCTGTACCTGCTGCGCCCGCGCTTCCTGACCAAGGCCGAGAGCGTCGTCTACCTGCTGCTCAAGGCGGCGTTCCCCCGCAACGAGATCTTCGCGCGCGTGCGGCTCGCCGACGTGCTGCAGGTCAAGATCGGGCCGCAGGGGATGGAGCGGCTGCGCGCGTTCCGCAAGATCGCCAACCAGCACGTCGGGTTCGTCGTCTGCGACCGCGACATGACGATCATCGCGATCGTCGACTCCAAGGAACCGGACCAGGTCGTCAATCCGCGCGACCAGAAGCTCGAGGTCATCAAGCAGCGGTGCCTGCAGGCGGCGCAGGTCAAGTACATCTGCGTCTACCCGCCGCAGCTGCCGCGCTACCGCGAGCTGCGCGAGCAGATCCTCGGCCCGGCCGCCGACCTCGTCTGACGCTTCGTGTCGTCGCCCGCCGGCGGCGGGCCCCTTGCGCATGAACGACTCCGCGCCTGCCGATTCCCGCGAGCGCGCGGTGCTGCACGCGTGGTGCGTGCAGGCGCAGTGGGACGCGCCGACCGTCGTCGGCGGCCACGGCGCGACGCTTGTCACCGCCGACGGCCGCGAGATCCTCGACTTCTCGTCGCAGGCCGAGTGTTCGAACCTCGGGCACCAGCATCCGCGCGTCGTCGCCGCGCTCAAGGCGCAGGCGGACGCGCTGTGCTTCGTGTCGAACGCCTGGGGTGCGCAGCCGCGCGCCCGCCTCGCCGCCGAGCTCCTCGATCTCGCGGGCTTCGCGGGCGGCCGCGTGCTGTTCACGCTGGCCGGCGCCGACGCCAACGAGAACGCGGTCAAGCTCGCGCGCTGGTACACGGGCCGCCCGACCGGGCTCGTCGTCGCGCGCGACCGCAGCTACCACGGTGCGACGTTCGCGACGATGGCGCTGTCCGGCGACGCGCGGACGCGGGCGCTGCCCTCGGCGCTGCCCAACGTCGTGCACGTGCCGCCGCCGTACTGCTACCGCTGCCCGTGGAGCCTCGCGCGGCCGGATTGCGGCATCCGCTGCGCGGACGCGGTCGGCGCGGCCCTCGCGGGCGCCGGCGGCGACGTCGCGGCGGTGATCATGGAGCCGCACGCCGGGACCAACGGCATCGTCGCGCCGCCGGAGTACTGGCCGCGGCTGCGTGCCGCGTGCACGGCGCACGGCGCGCTGCTGATCGCCGACGAGGTGATGAGCGCGTTCGGCCGTGTGGGCGAGTGGTTTGCGTGGCAGCGCTACGGCGACGCCGGCCGCCCCGACCTCGTGACGCTCGCCAAGGGGCTGACCGGCGCGTACGCGCCGCTCGGCGCCGTGCTCGTCGCGCCGCACGTCGCGCAGTTCTTCGAGGCGCGGATGCTGTGGACCGGCCTCACGTACTCGGGCCATCCGCTGTCGTGCGCGGCGGGGCTCGCGGCGCTCGCCGCGTACCGCGAGGACGGCCTGATCGCGCGCGCCCGCGCGATGGGGGCGCGCATCGGCGCGCGCCTCGCGGAGCTCGCGGCGAAGCATTCCGCCGTCGGCGACGTCCGCGGCGACGGCGCGTGCTGGGTCGTCGAACTGGTCCGCGACCGCGCCACGCGCGCGCCGCTCGCGCCGTGGCCCGAGACCGCGCCGGCGCTGCGGTGGCTGGTGGCGGCGGGCCTCGCGCGCGGCGTGTCGTTCGCCGTGCGCGGCAACCTCGTGCTGCTCGCGCCGCCGCTCGTCGCCACCGACGAGGAGATCGAGCGCGCGCTGGCGCTGCTCGACGTGCTGCTGACCGAATGCCCGATTGCGGAGTGACCGTGCCATGGCCGAGTTCAAGCTCACCTATTCGACGATGTTCGACCCGCCGCCCGAGCTGCACGCGCGGTTCGAGTCCGCGCTGCGTGCCGTGCGCGCGCACCTGGGCGGCGAGCATCCGATGCTGATCGGCGCTCACGACGAGCGCGCGCCGCGCCAGTTCGCCGTCCGCTCGCCGATCGACACGCGCGACGTGCTCGGCCGCTTCCAGGCAGGGGAGGACGTCCACGCGCGGGCGGCGGTCGCGGCGGCAAAGACGGCGTTCCCGGCGTGGGCGGCGACGCCGTGGCCCGAGCGCGTGCGCATCCTGCGTCGTGCGGTCGCGCTGATCGAGCAGCGCGTCTACCACCTGGGCGCCGTGCTCGCGCTCGAGGTCGGCAAGAACCGGATGGAGGCGCTCGGTGAGGCGCAGGAGACCGCGGACCTGATCGCGTACTACTGCGACCGGATGGAGGCGGAGGACGGCTATGCGAAGCCGATGGCGCGCGACCCGCTCGCCGGCTTCGCGAGCGAGAACGCGAGCGTGCTGAAGCCGCACGGCGCGTGGCTCGTCGTCGCCCCGTTCAACTTTCCGTTCGCGCTGTCCGGCGGCCCGTCGGGGGCGGCGCTGGTGGCCGGCAACACCGTCGTGTTCAAGGCGGCGTCGGCCACGCCGTGGAGCGGGCGGCTGCTGGCCGACGTGTTCCGCGACGCCGGCGTGCCGCCCGGCGCGTTCAACTTCGTGACGGGGCCGGGCGGCTCGCTCGGCGAAGCGCTGATCCGGAATCCGGACGTCGCCGGCGTCACGTTCACCGGCAGCTACGGCGTGGGCATGCACCTGTACCGGACGTTCGCGAACGGCCGCTGGCCGCGACCGTGCATCGCGGAGATGGGCGGCAAGAACGCGGCGATCGTCACGCGGCACGCAAACCTCGCCGACGCCGCCACCGGCGTCACGCGCTCGGCGTTCGGATTGTCCGGGCAGAAGTGCTCGGCGTGCTCGCGCGTCTACGTCGAGCACACGGTGTTCAACGACTTCGTCGCCGCGCTGCACGCCGCTTCGGCGAACGTCGGCGTCGGCGACCCGACCGCGCGCGAGCACTGGATGGGGCCGGTGATCGACGCGGCCGCCGTCGCGCGCTACGAGGACGCGGCCGCGCAGGTCAGGATGCTGGGCGCCGCCGGCGGCATCGTGCACGGCGGCATGCGGCTCGACCACGGCGACCTCGCGCACGGCCACTACTGCGCGCCGACGATCGCGCGCGCGCCGCTCGACCATCCGCTGTGGAGCGACGAGCTCTTCGCGCCGTTCGTGCTCGTCGCGCCGGTCGAGACGCTCGACGAGGGCATCGCGCGCGCCAACGCGTCCGACTACGGGCTGACCGCGGGCGTCTACGGCTCGCCCGACGAGACCGAGCGCTTCTTCGCCGGGATCGAGGCGGGCGTGTGCTACGCGAACCGCCCGCAAGGCGCGACCACCGGCGCGTGGCCCGGCTACCAGCCGTTCGGCGGCTGGAAGGGCTCCGGCTCGACCGGCAAGGCCGGCGGTTCGCTCTACTACGTCGCGCAGTACCTGCGCGAGCAGTCGCAGACCCGCGTGCGCCGCGGCAGCTGAGGGTCAGAGCCGTAAGCAAGGGTCAGAGCCGTAAGCAAGGGTCAGAGCCGTAAGCAAGGGTCGGAGCGCTACTTACGGCTCTGACCCTTGCTTGCCGGACCCTCACTTGCCGCGCAGTGCCAGCACGGTTCCGGCGACGACCAGCGCGCCGCCGACGAGCATGTCGGCGGTCAGGGCCTCGCCGAGGAACAGGAAGCCCCACAGCACGCCGAACAGCGGGATCAGGAACGTCACCGTCAGCGCGCGGGCCGGGCCCACGTCGGCGATCAGCCGGAAGTAGATGAGGTAGGCCGCGGCCGTCGAGAACGCGGCGAGCGCGACGAGGTTGGCGACCACGAGCGGCGTCACGTGACGCGGTGCGTCGACGAACGGCAGCGCGGGGGCGAGCGCGACGGCCGCCGCGAGCTGGCTCGCCGCCGCGGTCGCGAAGCTCGGCACGTCGGCGAGCCGACGCTTGGCGTACGCGCCGCCCAGCGCGTAACAGAGCGCGGCGACGAGGCACGCGCCGAGCGCGAGCCCGGTCGTGCCGGCCAGCGCTTCGGGGTGCCAGCCGGCCAGCACCGCCACGCCGGCGATGCCGAGCGCCATGCCCGCGACCTTGCGCCACGTGAGCGGGTCGCCGAGCCAGAGTGCCGCGACGATCGCCCCGAAGAACGGGCTCGTCGCATTCAGGATCGCCATCGTCGACACCGCGACGTGCTGCGCCGCGTAGGAGAACAGCACGAACGGCAGCGCGGAGTTGACGATGCCGACAACGGCGAACGCGCGCCAGTGCGCGCGCAGCTCCGGAAACCGGCGCTGCGCGCGCGCGATCGCCAGCAGGATCGCGGCCGCCAGTGCGACGCGGGCGAACGACAGCGGGACGGGCCCCAGCGCCGGCGCCGCGACGCGCATGAACACGAAAGAGCCGCCCCACAGCGCGGCCAGCAGCACCAGCAGGGCGGCAGACTGCGGGGACATCGGCAGCGGAGCGGACCGCGCGGGCGCGCGGTCCCGGTCAGGCCGCGACGCCGTGCGCCGGCGCGGTCGCGGGCGCAGCCACCGTGCGCTGCGCCGCCCGCTCGAGGTCGAGCAGCTTGCGCTTGCGCGCGAGGCCGCCGCCGTAGCCCGTGAGCGCGCCGTCGGCGCCGATCACGCGGTGGCAAGGCACGACGATCGCAAGGCGGTTGTCGCCGTTGGCGCGGCCGACCGCCCGCACGGCCTTCGGCTGCCCGATCCTCGTCGCGAGCTCCGCGTACGAGCACGTGGCGCCGCAGGGAATCGCCTGCAGCGCCTGCCAGACCGCCAGCTGGAACGGCGAGCCCGTCAACGCCACCGGCGTCGCGAACGCGCGCCGCGTGCCCGCGAAGTACTCGCGCAACTCGCGCTCGACCTGCGTCAGGTACGGATGCTCGCCGGGCAGCACGCGCGCGGACAGCCGCTTCTGCAGCACGACGAGTGCGCGCTCGAGCCCGCGCCGGTCGACGAAGTCGAGCAGGTGCAGGCCGCGATCGTCGGCCAGTGCCAGCATCGCACCCAGCGGCGTCTCCAGCCACTTCGCGTGCAGCACGCCGATGTCGCGCGCGCGCGACGGCGCGGTGCCGACGAGGCGCGCGAAGGCCTCGCGAAAACCGCTGCCGGATTCGAAGCCCTGGTCGAGGTGCGAGTCGAGCACGGTCCTTCCTTTCCTGATGTCGAGGAGGGCGAGGCCCATCCGCCGCGCGCGATGGTAGGCCTGGAACGTCATGCCGCAATAGCGCTTGAACTGCCGGCGCGCCGTCGACGGGTCGATGCCGGCGTCCGCGAGCTCGGCGTCGCGCCAGCGGCGGCCGGGCTCGGCCTCGACGGCCACCAGCAGCTTCTCGACGAGCGGCGGCGGCTTGCGTCCGTGGTCGAGCGGCCGGCACTTCCGGCACGGCCGGTAGCCGGCGTGCAGCGCGTCGGCCGGCGCCGCGAAGAACTCGACGTTCTCGCGCTTCGGCGTGCGCGCGCGGCACGTCGGGCGGCAGAAGATCCCCGTCGTCTTCACGCCGAGCCAGAACACGCCTTCGTACGCCGGGTCGTGGCGGACGAACGCGCGGTACATCGTCGCGGGGGCGGGCAGGTGCGGCATCGAACGGATACTACGGCGTTGCGGGATGGCGCGCCGCCGGAATCCGGGCAGGCAATTCGGACGTTGCGCCAGTCACACGAGGCCCGGCTCCCACGTCATGTCCTCGAGGATGCGTACGTAGACGTCGCGGTCGACGTTGCCGCCGCTCAGGATCACGCCCATCCGCTTGCCGTCGCGGTGCGGTGCCTTGAGCAACGCGGCGACCGGCGCCGCGCCGGCGCCCTCGGCGACCTGGTGCATGTCGTCGAAGCAGGCGCGGATCGCCGCTTCCACTTCGCCGTCGCCGACCTCGACGACGTCGTGCGCGCCACGCCAGATCACGTCGAGCGCGGCCGGCACCGGCACGCGCACCGCCATCCCGTCGGCCACCGTCAGCGCGGTCGCGGTCTCGACCGGCGCGCGCCTGCGGAACGACTGCGCGTACGCGTTCGCGTTCTCGGACACGACGCCGACGATCTTCGTCGCGAGGCCGAGCGCGTCGCGCGCGGCGATCAACCCGCAGATGCCGGAGCCGCAGCCGATCGGGACGAACACCGTGTCGAGCGGCGGCGCCGCGCGGAAGAACTCGAGCGCGTACGTGGCCACGCCCGCGACGAGCTCCGGCTCGAACGGGCCGACGAAGCGCAGGCCTTCGGCGCGCGCGAGTGTGGCCGCGTGCTCGCGCGCCTCGTCGAAGTCGCGGCCGTGCACGACCAGGTCGGCGCCGAACTCGCGCATCGCGGCGTTCTTGCCGCGCGAGTTGCCTTCGGGCACGACGATCCTGCAGCGCACGCCGTGGCGCCGCGCCGCGTACGCCAGGCTCTGGCCGTGGTTGCCGCGCGTGGCGCTGATGACGCCGGGAAAGCCCGGGTCGCGCGCCCTGAGCGTCGCCATGAGATTCAGGCCGCCGCGCACCTTGAACGCGCCGGTCGGCGTGTGGTTCTCGTGCTTGACCCAGACCTCGCAGCCCGCGCGCCGCGCGAGCAGCGGCCACGCGTACTGCGGCGTGGGCGGCATCGCGGCGTAGACGTTGCGCGCGGCGTCTTCGATGGCGGCGAGCGTGGGCATGGCGGAGGTCATCCGGACAGGAACGCGGTAAGGGTTTCGGTGAACGCCGAAGCGGCCTCGACGTTCGACAGGTGTGCGCTCGCGAGCTCGGCGTACCGCGCTCCGGGAATGCGCTCGGCGATGAAGCGGCCCGCGGCGGGCGGCGTGGACAGGTCGTGCGTGCCGGCAACGACGAGCGTCGGCGCGGCGATGCGCGGAAGATCTGCGCGCTGGTCCATGTCGCGGATCGCCGCGCAGCACGCGACGTAGCCGGCGGGCGGCGTGCGCTCCATCGTCGCCTTCAGCGCTGCGAGCGTCGCCGGCTCGCGCGCCGCGAACGCGGGCGTGAGCCAGCGTGCGAGCACCGCGTCGGAGATCGCGGCGATACCGCCGGCCCCGACTGCGGCGATCCGCTCGTTCATCGGACCCGGCGGGCCGAAGTACGCCGACGTGTTCGCGAGCACCAGCCGCGCGACGCGCTGCGGCGCATGCACACCCAGCCACATGCCGATCATGCCGCCCATCGACAGCCCGCAGAACGACACGCGGCGGACGTCGAGGTGGTCGAGCAGGGCGACGACGTCGCGACCGAGGTCGTCGATCGTGTACGGGCCCGGTGGCGCGCCCGACTGGCCGTGGCCGCGCGTGTCGTAGCGGAGCACGCAGTAGGCGGCGGCCAGCGCCGGCATCTGCGGCTCCCACATGTCGAGGTCGGCGCCGAGCGAATGCGACAGCACGACGACCGGCGCGCCGCGGACGCCGTCGATCCGGTAGTGGAGCCGGGTGCCCGGGACCGGAGCGGTGTGCATGCGCGGGGCTCCGCGAGGCGCGCGTCGGCGCCGGATCAGACGCGCTCGACGACGAGCGCGATGCCCTGCCCGACGCCGATGCACATCGTCGCGAGCCCGTAGCGGCCGCCGGTGCGCGCGAGCTGGTAGACGGCGGTGGTCACGAGGCGGGCGCCGGACGCGCCCAGCGGATGGCCGAGCGCGATCGCGCCGCCGTTCGGATTGACGTGCGCGGCGTCGTCGGGGAGGCCCAGGTCGCGCGTCACCGCGAGCGCCTGCGCGGCGAACGCCTCGTTCAGCTCGATCACCGCCATGTCGCCGATCGCGAGGCCCGCCTTCGCGAGCGCCTTGCGCGTCGCCGGCGCCGGGCCGAAGCCCATGATGCGCGGCGCGATGCCGGCCACCGCGGAGGCGACCACCCGCGCGCGCGGCGTGAGGCCGTGCCGCCTGACCGCGGACTCCGACGCGAGCAGCAGCGCGGCCGCGCCGTCGTTGACGCCGGACGCGTTGCCGGCGGTGACCGTGCCGTCGGGCCGCACGATGCCCTTCAGCTTCGCGAGCGCGTCGAGCGTGGTCGCGCGCGGATGCTCGTCCTGCGCGAACACGACGGGGTCGCCCTTCTTCGCCGGCAGCGCGACCGGCACGATCTCGTCGGCGAGGCGCCCGGCGGCGATGGCCGCGGCGGCGCGCTGCTGGCTGCGCAGCGCGAACGCGTCCTGGTCGTCGCGCGCGATGCGGAACTCGGTGGCGACGTTCTCGGCCGTCTCCGGCATCGAGTCGATGCCGTACTTCGCCTTCATCAGCGGGTTGACGAAGCGCCAGCCGATGGTCGTGTCCTCGATCTTCGCCGTGCGCGAAAACGCCGAGTCGGCCTTCGCGAGCACGAACGGCGCCCGCGTCATGCTCTCGACACCGCCGGCGATCATGAGGTCGGTCTCGCCGCACTTGATCGCGCGGGCGGCGATCGCGACGGCGTCGAGGCTCGACCCGCACAGCCGGTTGACCGTCGCGCCGGGCACTTCCGGCGGCAGCCCGGCCAGCAGCAGCGCCATGCGCCCGACGTTGCGGTTGTCCTCGCCCGCCTGGTTCGCGCAGCCGTACACGACGTCGTCGAGCGCGGCCCAGTCCACCCCCGGGTTGCGGTCGGCGAGCGCCTTGATCGGGAGGGCGGCGAGGTCGTCGGTACGCACGGACGCGAGCGCGCCGCCGTAGCGTCCGAACGGCGTGCGGACGGCGTCGCAGATGAAGGCTTCGGGCATTTCTCTTCTCCGGTTCAGGCGGCGTGCCGCGCGCCGCCGTCGCGCAGCGACACGGCCGTGAGCCGTGCGAGCTCGGCGAACGACAGGCCGGCGACGATGTCGACGACGACGAGGCCCTCGGCCGTGACGTCGATCACGGCGAGGTCGGTGTAGATGCGATCGACGCAGGCGAGCCCGGTGACCGGGTACGTGCAGCGCGGCACGATCTTGCTCTCGCCCTGCTTCGTCAGGTGCTCCATCATCACGTACACGCTCTTCGCGCCGATCGCCAGGTCCATCGCGCCGCCGACCGCGGGGATCGCGTCGGGCGCGCCGGTGTGCCAGTTGGCGAGGTCGCCCGCGGCCGACACCTGGAACGCGCCCAGCACGCAGCAGTCGAGGTGGCCGCCGCGCATCATCGCGAAAGAATCGGCGTGGTGGAAGAACGACGCG
>JAYRNW010000125.1:0-5118 GCA_041911995.1 Casimicrobiaceae bacterium
GACGGCGGCGAGGCCGATGCCGAGCAGCTGCGCGGTATCGTAGCCCTGCACGGCGTAGACGTCGGGCGGCATCTTGTACGCGGCCTGGTACGCCGTGCGGAACGCCTTGTCGCGCGCGTTGGTCAGGCCGTCGGCGTAATGCAGCGTGGTGAGCAGGCCCTGCGCGGCGTCGCCCTGCGCCTCCAGCGTGCCGTCGGTGAGGAAGCCGGCGCCGTACAGCGGGATCGTCTTGTTGAGGCCCGCCGCCGCGTAGTCCTTGACGAACTTCACGGCGCCGCCGCCCGCGAAGAACGTGTAGACGGCGTCGGGCTTCGCCGCGGCGATCTCGGTCAGCAGCGCCTGGAACTCGACGTTCGGGAACGGCAGCGTCAGCTCCTTGACGATCGTGCCGCCGCCCTTCTCGAAGCCCTCGCGGAAGCCGCCGACCGACTCGTCGCCGGCCGCGTACTTCCACGTGATCGTGATGACCTTCTTCGCGCCGCGCTCCGCGGCGACCACGCCCATCGCGTAGCCGGGCTGCCAGTTGGAGAACGACGTGCGGAAGATGTTGGCCGCGCACATCGGCCCGGTGATCGCGACCGCGCCGGCGTTCGGGATCAGCAGCAGCGTGCCGGTGTCCTTCGCGACCTTGGCCATCGCCATCGCCACGCCCGAGTGCACGGTGCCGACGACGACGTCGACGTTGTCGCGCTTGATGAGCTTGTTGACGTTGTCGGCGGCCTTCGACGGCTCGGACTCGTCGTCGACCTTCACGAACTCGATCTCGCGGCCGCCGAGCTTGCCGCCCTGCTCGCTGACGTACAGCCGGAAGCCGTTCTCCACGGCGTTGCCGAGCGCGGCGAACGTCCCGGTGTACGGCAGCATGAAGCCGACCTTGAGCTTGCCGGCGGCCTGCGCCAGCGCATCGGTGGCCGGGACGGCCAGCGCGGCGGCGACCGCGAGCGCGGTCATGAGACGGGTCTTGCGCATCATCTCTCCTCCTCGGAATCGAACTTGTTGTGCGGCGCCGCGCTCCGCGGCGACGGCGCCCCGTGCCCACCCGGGTCGCATGACCCGAACCTTACCCCAACGGCGACGCGCTGCGAAGGCGCGTCCGCCGGACGTGCCATCGGCCGGCGCGTCACCGCTGCGACCCTACGGACGCCGGCGCGCCGCCGTGCTGGCGCAGGAACGCCACGACCGCGTCCGTCAGCGCCGCCGGCTGGTCGCGGTGCGGCGAGTGGCCGCACGCCGCGAGCTTCACCAGCCGCGCCTGCGGGACCAGGCGCGCGATGCCCTCGACCTGCGCCATCGTCCCGTACTCGTCGTCCTCGCCCTGCACGGCGAGCAGCGGACAGCGGATGCCCGGCAGGCAATCCTCGATGTTCCACGCGCGGAACGCCGGATCGAGCCAGACGTCGTTCCAGCCCCAGAACGCCGAGTCCGGGTCCGCATGGTAGCGGCCGAGGCGCGCGCGCAGGTCCGTCGTGCGGTACGTCTCCTTCGCCGCGGCGATGCTGCGCACCGAGACGTCCTCGACGAAGATGTGCGGCGCCACGGCGATCACGCCGGCGACGCGGTCCGGGTACGCGCCCGCGTAGATGAGCGCGATCGACGCGCCGTCGCTGTGGCCGAAGAGCCACGGCCACTCGCGCACGCCGAGATGCGCGAGCAGCGCCGGCAGCACGGCGTGCGCTTGCGTGTGCATGAAGTCGACCGGCCACTTCTCGCCTTCCGGCCGCGGCGTCGAGCCGCCGTACCCGGGTCGCGAGAACACCAACCCGCGCACGCCCGCCGCCGCGCACAGCGCGCGCGGGTAGTCCTTCCACATCGCGAGCGAGCCCAAGCCCTCGTGCAGGAACACGACGAGCGGCGCGCCGGCGCGCGCCGCGCCGACCCACGCGTACTCGACGCGCAGGTCGCGGCCGGGGATCGCCAGCGACGCGTACTGCACCGCGTCGGCGTCGGGAGCCGCAGCCCGCCGCTGCGCGACCGTCATCCGGCCGCGCTCGCGCGGAGCTTGAAGCGCTGGATCTTGCCGGTCGCGGTCTTCGGCAGCTCGGCCAGGAAGCGGATCTCGCGCGGGTACTTGTAGGGGGCGAGCTGGTCCTTGACGAACGCCTTCAGCGTCTCGGCCATCGCGTCGTCGCCGGCGTGCCCCTGCTTCAGCACGACGTACGCGAGCGTCTTGGTCAGTCCCTCCTCCAGCTTGCCGACGACCGCCGCTTCCAGCACTGCCGCGTGCCGCATCAGCGCGGCCTCGACCTCGAACGGCGACACGTACTGGCCGGAGACCTTCAGCATGTCGTCGCTGCGCCCGGCGTACGTGTAGTAGCCGTCGCCGTCGCGCACGTACTTGTCGCCGCTCTTGGTCCACGCGCCCTGGAACGTCGTGCGCGACTGGTCGCGGTTCGCCCAGTACATGAGCGCGGCGGAGGGGCCGCGGATGAAAAGATCGCCGATCTCGCCGTCGGCAACCCCGTGCCCGTCCTCGCCGCGCAGCTCGAGGTCGTAGCCCGGCACCGGCTTGCCGGTCGTGCCGTAGCGGACCTCGCCCGGGCGGTTCGACAGGAAGATGTGCAGCATCTCGGTGGAGCCGATGCCGTCGAGCACGTCGCAGCCGAAGCGCGCGGCGAAGCGCTCGCCGACCTCCTTGGGCAGCGCCTCGCCGGCCGACGCGCAGCGGCGCAGCCGCACGTCGGCGCGCGTCGGCAGCTCGGGCGCCGCCAGCATCGCCGCGTACAGCGTAGGCACGCCGCAGAAGATCGTCGGCTTCACACCGGTCAGCCGCTTGAAGACCGCCTGCGGCGTCGGGCGCTCGGCCATCAGGAGCGTCGTCGCGCCGGCCGACAGCGGGAACGTGAGCGCGTTGCCGAGGCCGTACGCGAAGAACAGCTTCGCCGCCGAGAACACGACGTCGTCCTCGCGCACGCCGAGGATCGGCAGCCCGTACGTCTCGGCCGTCGCGTACAGGTTGCCGTGCGTGTGCACGGTGCCCTTCGGCCGCCCGGTCGAGCCGGACGAGTAGAGCCAGAACGCGATGTCGTCGGCGAGGGTGGCCGCCGGCGGCGGCGCGGACGTCTGCGCGCCGACCAGCGCGGCGAAGTCGTGCGCGCCCGCGGGCAGCGGTCCCGTCGGCTGCGACACCACGACGTGGCGGACCTCGTGCGCGGCCTTGGCCATCGCCTGCTCGACGACCGGCAGCAGCGCGCCGGAGACGAACACGGCCTGCGCGCGGCTGTGCTCCAGCATGTACGCGTAGTCGTCGGCGGTCAGCAGCGTGTTGATCGCCACCGGCACCACGCCGGCGTGCAGCGCGCCCAGGAAGGCGACCGGGAAGTCCACCGTGTCGAGCAGGCAGACGAACACGCGCTCCTCGCGGCGCAGCGACAGCGCCGCAAGTGCGGCGGCCATGCGGCCGGTCGCCGTGGCCAGCTCGCCGTAGGTGAGCGAGCGGGTGTCGTCGATGTACGCGGTCTTCGCCGCGCGCCCGGCGTTGCGGGCGTGCACGTGCTGCGCGAAGTTGAACCGGGGCGACGGCGGCGTGCCGGTGGCTCCCATGCTTCCTCCGATCGTGGTGCTCGTTATAGGTGCCCCGGGCCCGCGGTCGGGGCGACAGCGGATTGATCTCGCCGTTGCGGTCTGTTACCTTAGTGCAGCGGAATTCACGTTGTCAAGCAGTAAACTGCACTATGCTCGCCGCATTCAACCGATCATGAACCAGAATACCGACGCCCTCGGCCCCGTGCTCGCCAAGGATCCGTTCCTGGCCGTGCTGGGCGACCGCGTGCGCGCGCTGCGCGCGCGGCGCGGCATGACGCGCAAGGTGCTGGCGCAGGCGGCGAGCGTGTCCGAGCGGCATCTCGCCAACCTCGAGTCCGGCCACGGCAACGCGTCGGTGATGCTGCTGCGCCAGCTCGCGCACGCGCTGCAGTGCTCGATCGCCGAGATCGTCGGTGAAGAGACTTCGGCGTCGACCGAGTGGACGCAGATCCGGCAATTGCTGCGCGGCCGCGACGAGGTGGCCCTCGCCCGCGCGCGGCGCGCGCTCGCCGACCTCTTCGGCGCCGCGGCGCCCGACCCGGCGCGCGCCGGCCGCATCGCCCTCGTCGGCCTGCGCGGCGCCGGCAAGTCGACGCTGGGCCGGATGCTCGCCGACGACCTGACGGTTCCCTTCGTGGAGCTCGACCGCGTGATCGAGCGGCTGGCGGGCTGCGACGTCCGCGAGATCCACTCGCTGTATGGAATGGCCGCCTACCGGCGCTACGAGCTGCGCGCGCTGGAGGAGACGGTGACCGCGCACCCGCGGGCCGTCATCGCGACCGGCGGCGGCATCGTGTCGGAGCCGGTGACGTTCGACCTGCTGCTCGCCCGCTGCTTCACGGTCTGGCTGCGCGCGACCCCCGAAGAGCACATGAAGCGCGTCATCGCGCAGGGCGACCTGCGGCCGATGGCCGGCAACGCCGAGGCGATGGGGGACTTGAAGCGCATCCTCGGCGGCCGCGAGGAGTCCTACGCGCGGGCCGACCTCACGTTCGACACGACCGGCAGGCCGCTCGCCGACGCTTACCTCGAATTGCGCGCGGCGCTGCTGCCGCGCATCGCCGCCGCGGCGTGACCGCGGACGCCTTCGAAGGCCGCGAGGCCGGCCGCGGGCGCGGTTATGTGCAGTTTAGTGCTTGACACGGGGAAATAAGATGCATTATCGTGCACGCCCCGTTCGCCTTGAGCGCCCCCGCCACGGACGGATCCCGGAGGAGACCGATGTCGACTGACCCCAAGGTGGACTACCGCACCGAGCCGTCGCGCTACCGGCACTGGAAGCTCGCCTGCGACGGGCCGGTCGCCACGCTGACGATGGACGTCGCCGAGGACGGCGGCATCCGCGACGGCTACAAGCTCAAGCTCAACTCGTACGACCTCGGTGTCGACATCGAGCTGCACGACGCGCTGCAGCGCATCCGCTTCGAGCACCCGGAAGTGCGCAGCGTCGTCGTCACCGGCGGCAAGGACCGCATCTTCTGCTCGGGCGCCAACATCTTCATGCTCGGCCTGTCCACGCACGCGTGGAAGGTCAACTTCTGCAAGTTCACGAACGAGACGCGCAACGGCATCGAGGACGCGAGCCGGCACTCCGGC
>JAYRNW010000126.1:0-8037 GCA_041911995.1 Casimicrobiaceae bacterium
CCCCCCCCACCCCTCCCCCCCCCCCCCGGCCCCCCCACCCGCCCCGCCACACCACGCGGCCCCCCGCCACCAGGGCCGCCCCCCCCCCGGCGCCCGCGCCCCCCCCCCCCCCCCCCCGCGCGCCCCCCCCCCCGGCCCGCCCCCCGCCGCCCCCGCCCGCCGCCGCGCCCGCGCGCGCCGGCGCGCGCCGGCCGGTCGTCGCGGTGACGGCGCTGGGGATCGTCGCAGCGGTCGCCGGCGGTCTCGCGTGGTGGTCGGCCCACCGGGCGCCGCCGCCCGCGCCGACGACGCCGCAGTCGGCGCCCGCCGTCGCCGCGACCTACGTCGCGGACGCGCAATGCGGCGAATGCCACGCGAAGGCCGCGGCGGCGTGGCGCGGCTCGCACCACGCCCGCGCGATGCAGCCGGCGAACGCGCAGACGGTGCTCGGCGACTTCGCGAACGCCAAGCTCGTCCACCGCGGCACGACGACGACGTTCGCGCAGCGCGACGGCCGGTACTTCATCACGACCGAAGGCCGCGACGGCAAGCCGGCCGAATTCGAGGTGAAGTACACGTTCGGCGTCGCGCCGCTGCAGCAGTACCTCGTCGCGTTTCCCGGCGGCCGGCTGCAGGCGCCGACCGTCGCGTGGGACACGGAGAGGAAGCGCTGGTTCGCGCTGTACCCGGGCGAGAGGCACGCCCCCGACGACCCCTTGCACTCGACGGGCCGCTACCAGAACTGGAACCTGATGTGCGCCGAGTGCCACTCGACCGACCTGCGGCGCAACTACGACGCGCAGGCCGACGCGTACGACACGAAGTGGGCGGAGATGAGCGTCGGCTGCCAGGCCTGCCACGGGCCGGGCAGCGCGCACGTCGCTTGGGCGAAGGCGGCGGCGGGCAAGGCCGCGCCGTCCCTCGATGCCCGCGCGCTCGGGCTCGTCGTCGACTTCCGCGGCAACGATTCCCGCTACCAGGTCGACGCGTGCGCGCCCTGCCACGCGCGGCGGCAGCGCCTGACCGACGGTGAGCTGCCCGGCCGCCCGCTGCTCGACAACTACCATCCGGCGCTGCTGCGCGAGGGCCTTTACTACGCGGACGGCCAGCAGCAGGACGAGGTGTACGTCTGGGGCTCGTTCCTGCAGAGCCGGATGTACGCGCAGGGCGTGCGCTGCACCGACTGTCACGACGCGCACGGGCTCGGCCTGAAGGCCGCCGGCAACGCGCTGTGCGCGCAGTGCCACCAGCCGGCCGGCAACGCGCGCTTTCCCACGCTCGCGAAGCGCGCGTACGACACGCCGGAGCATCACCACCACGCGGCGGGCAGCGCCGGCGCGCAGTGCGCTAGCTGCCACATGCCGTCGCGCAACTACATGGTGATCGACGCGCGGCCCGACCACGGCTTCCGCATCCCGCGCCCCGACCTCACGGTGAAGATCGGCACGCCCAACGCGTGCAATGGCTGCCACGACAAGCGGACGCCGCAGTGGGCGGCGGACGCCGTCGCGCGGTGGTACGGCCCGAACCGGCGGCAGGAGCCCGGGTTCGCCGCGACGTTCGCGGCCGCGCGGCGCGGCGCGCCCGCGGCGCTCGCGGGACTGGACGCCCTCGTCGCCGACCGCACGCAGCCGGCGATCGTGCGCGCGACCGCGCTCGAGCTCGCGCGCGCCTACGGCGCAGCGGGCGGCGCGCTCGCGGTGAACGCGAAGAACGACACCGACGCGCTGGTGCGCGCGGCGGCGGCGGCGGCGATGGTCGCGGTGCCGGCGCAGGAGCGCCTGCGCTACGCGGCGTCGCTCTTGTCCGACCCCGTGAAGCTCGTCCGCGTGGAAGCGGCGCGCGCGCTGGCGGACGTACCCGCGGCGCGCATGCCGGAGGCCGACCGCGCGGCGTTCGACCGCGCGTGGCGCGAGCTGATCGCCTCCGAGCAGACGCTGGCCGACATGCCGGCGACGGGGCTCAACCTGGGCGGCCTGTACCGGCGGCGCGGCGATGCCGCCGCGGCCGAGACCGCGTACCGCCGCGCGCTGGCGATGGATCCGTATCTCGCGGATGGCTACGAGGCGCTCGCGAGCCTGCTGTCCGACCGCAGCCGCAACGCCGACGCCGAACGCGTGCTGCGCGACGGCATCGCGAAGCTGCCGAAGGACGCCGGGCTCCACGCGTCGCTCGGCCTGCTGCTGGTCGAGGAGAAGCGCGACGCCGAGGCGGTCGCGGCGCTGACGGCGTCGACGCGGCTCGCGCCGGACCGCGCGCGCCCGTTCTACAACCTGGGCCTGCTGCAGCAGCAGCGCGGCGACCTGCGCGCCGCGGGCGCGGCACTCGCGCAGGCACGCGCGCTGGGCGACGCCGACGCGACCTACGCGCTCGCCCTCCTCGAACTGAAGCAGCACCGTCCCGACCGCGCGCTGCCGCTCGTGGAGGAACTCGCCGCCGCGAACCCCGGCGACGCGCGCCTCGCGCGCATGCGCGACGACGTGCGGCGCGCGGCCGGCACGCCGAAGTAGCGCAGGGGTACGCGCGCGGCCGCGACGCGTGGCGAGGCGGTACTGCACGATCGGGGTCCCGGCCACGGCCGGCGCCTGAAATCCGGCGCATTCGTGTTTACAATGCATCGACGCGACCGCAATTCGCGGCCGGCCTCCCAGCGACGATCGACATGAATCCCATTCTCACGTACGCGACCCTCGCGGCCACGGCGCTCGCCGCGGCCACGGCGCATGCGCAGCAGCAGCAGCAGACGAAGCCGCCGATCTCGACGTACGGTGTCGACGTCGGGACCCGCACGATGTCGATCCCCGGCATGCCCGCCGGCGGCATGGGCGGCATGGCCGGCATGCCCGGCATGCCGAGCGGCATGGGCGGCCCGCAGAAGGAGCTGTGGCTCGGCCTGCGCTCGTCGCAGCGCCCGTCGGGAACGCCCGAGGCGCAGCACATGATCCCGCCGGGGATGAACATGGGGCCGGCGCTGCCGCTGCTGGGCGCGCCGCCGGCGCAGCCGGGCCGCGCCGACTACGACGAGGAGCGTCCGCCGGAGAAGCCGAAGGCGCGCATGCTCGTCTACTGGGGCTGCGGCGACACGATCCGCCCCGGCCAGCCGAAGATCGCGGACACCGAGAAGATGTCGATGGCCGAATTCGGGCAGGCGCTGTACGGGCGCACGCCGCCGGAGCGCTGGAGCGCGATCCGCAACGCGCAGCTCCTGTGGCCGAACGAGCGCAAGCGCGAGCAGGTTCCGCCCAACGCAAGCCTGATCGGCGACCAGCTGGTGCGCGGCAGCGCGACGCCCGACATCAAGTTCGTCGTCGGCGAGAAGCAGGACTTCATGGCGCCGATGGAGCTCGCGGCCGCCGGCCCCGTCGAGGGGCCGACGCCGGTATCGTGGAATCCGGTCCCGACGGCGCAGGGCTACTTCCTTCAGGCGATGGGCTTCCGGCAGAACGGCAACGAGATGATCGTCTGGTCGTCGAGCGAACTGCAGGACACGGGCTGGGGGCTCATGACGTACCTGCCGAACGACTTCCTGCGGCGGATGATCGGCGAGAAGGTCGTGTTGCCGCCGTCGGTCACGTCGTGCACGATTCCCAGGGGCATCTTCGAGGGCGTGGACGGCGGCATGGTCAACGGCATCGCGTACGGCGAGGAGCTGAACCTCGCGCATCCGCCGCGTCCGGCCGACCCGAAGGTCGCGTGGGAGCCCATCTGGGCGGTCAAGGTGCGCGTGAAGTCGACCGGCATGACGCCGCTCGGCATGAGCGAGCGCGAGGAGCGGCGCGCCACGAGGCGCAGCGGTTCGGCGCCGTCGTCGATGCCGTCCGCGGAGCCGAAGCCCGCGAGCCCGACCGACGACGCGGGCGAGGCCGTGAAGAGCCTGCGCCGGCTGCTGCCGTTCTGACGGGCTTCGGGGTCCGGGTTTCGGGGTCGGAGCCGTAACAATCGGGCTGCGCTGTGCGCGGCCCACGTTGCGTCCGGGTTTCGGGGTCAGAGCCGTAACAATCGGGCTGCGCTGTGCACGGCCCACGTTGCGTCCAATTGTTACGGCTCTGACCCCGAGTTACACGGCCTCGGCGACGACGACGTAGCGCAGCGGGCCGCCCGGGTTCAGCGCGTCGAACGGCCAGCATGTGACGAGCGTCAGCGTCGGTACCTGCGTGTCGCGCGGCAGCTTCAGGTCGCGCGCATCGGCGACGTAGGACCCGCGGATGCGGAAGTGGCGCGTCGCGCCGTCCGCGCGCTCGACGGTGATCTCGTCGCCGGGCGCCACGCGCCCGAGGAAGCGGAAGTGCGTGTCGCGATGCGCGGTGATGATCGCGTTGCCCGCGTCGCCGGGCAGTGCCGACCCCTCGAGGTGCCCGGGGCCGAACGCGAGCGTGCGGCCCGACGCCCCCGCCAGCACCAGCACGTCGGCGTCCTGCGCCGGCGCGGCGAGGCGCGCGACGGGGTGCGTGTCGGCCCACGGCCACGGCTTCGCCGCGATGCCGGTCGCGCGCGTGCGGTCCCACGCCGCGTGCAGCAGCACCTGCGCCACCTGCGCCTTCGCGTGGATCCACACGCCGTGGCCGAAGCTTGCGGTGCCGGCGGCGGCCAGCAGCGCGACGAAGGCAATCGCGACCGGCCGGCGCCAGTGCATTCCACCGTGGAGCGGGGCGGCTCCGCGCAGTTCATGCGCGGCGCGTGCGCCGGCCTCCGCGCACGCGCCGGACGCGAGCGGCGTCGACGACGGCAATCCGATCGGGGAAGACTCGCGCGGCGTCGATGACGGCAGTCCGATCGGGGAAGACTCGCCCGGGGATGCGCGCGATGCGATACCCGGCGCGGTCGCACGCAGCCAGTTGCGCGTCGGCGCGCGTCCCCGGACGAAAGGTCCTCCCCGATCGGTGCGCGCATGCATGGACGTGTTCCTTCGCGCGGCGGCGTCAGCAGCCGGCGGTGCCGTCGCCGTGCGCAGCAGCCGCGCGCCGCAGCGCGAGCACGAGCGCCGCGGCCGCGAGCAGCGCGAGCGCGCCGGCCGCGAGCAGCAGCGGCGCCGGCGTGGCCGTGCGCGGCAGGTGGTCGAAACCGGTCAGGCCGTCGGGAACGTTGCCGGGCATCGCGGTGTTGGACGCCGCGACGCCGGCCGGCCGGGTGGGCGTCACGTCGACGGCGACCAGGCTCGTGAACCTGCTGACGAGGTGATGCGCGAGAGCGACGTCGACGACCGCGGCGCGGACTTCCTCCGCGGGCGCGCCCTTGCGGCCGGCGTCCATCAGCGCGTCGATCTTCGCGCGCGCCCACAGCACGCCGACGCCGGGCGCGTCCGCCGTCGCGGCGGCGGGCAGCCGCGAGCCCCACGTCGTGCCGGCGCGGCGGCCGGACACCCGCACGCTGTCGTCGGCACGGGTCGCGTCGAACTGCGCGACGACGACGACCGGCTCGCCGGCGTAGAGGTCGGGCACGACGCGCGGCCACGCGTCGGCACCGGCCGGCCAGTCGATCGCGATGTCGGTCAGCGCCGGGCTCTCGAGCTTGCGGAACAGCGCCGTCATCTTCTCCTTCACCTCGCGCACGTCGGAGATGTACGTGTACGTGCCGCGGCCGAACTGCGCGGCCTTGGTCATGAAGAACGCGTTCGGCGCGGGGCCGATGCCGACGGTGAACAGGCGCCGGTCGCCGATCCGGTCGTGGACCAAACGCAGGACCGCGTCCTCGTTGCCGACGGCGCCATCGGTCAGGAACACCACCTGTCGCATGACCGGCGCCTCACGGGGCCCGGCGAGCGCCACTTCGAGCGCCGGCAGCATCTCGGTACCGCCGCGCGCGCGCAGCCCGGCGACGAAACGCTGCGCGCGCCCGAGCGTGGCCGCGTCGACCGGCACCGGCGCAGGAAAGAGCGCGGTCGTCGTCGAATTGAACTCGACGACGTTGAACGCGTCGCCCGGCTGCAGCCGGTCGAGGGCGAGCAGCAGCGCGTCGCGTGCCTGCGCGATCGACACGCCTTCCATCGAGCCGGACGTGTCGATGACGTACGTGACCTCGCGCGGCGCGCGGGGCGAATTGCCGTCGGCGGCGGCCGGCGGCAGCGCCATCAGCATCGCGTACGTCCGCCCGCCCTTCGTCTCGGTGAAGAGCGCGGCGGCCGGCGCGGCGCCGACGGCGGGCGTCCACGCGAGCTCGAAGTCGCGCGCCGCGGGGATCGGGCCGTCCGCGAGCGTCATGCGGAACTTGTGGCCGGGCGCCTCCTCGATGCGCATCGGGTGGTAGAGGCTTTCGAGCCGCGCCAGCGGGAAGCCGGCCTCGAGGTCGATCGCGATCTCGACCGGGTTGACGTAGCCTTCGCGGCGGTCGGCCACCGGCGGCGTGATGCGGTCGGCGTCCTGCACCTGCTGCGTGGCCGGCGACCAGCCCATCCCGCCGCCCGTCGCCGCCACCGGCGTGCCCGGGATGTAGCGCGGCGTGACGGCGAGCGGGAAGCGCAGCCGGAACGTGCCGTCGTCGTAGCGCAGCGTCTGCTGGTACTCGATGGCGACGACCACTTCCTCGCCGGGCCCGATGTTGGCCACACTCGTCGTGAAGAGGTTGGGGCGCTCCTGCTCGATCAGCGACGTCTTGCGGCCCTCGGTCTTCGCGGCCTCGTACGTGCGGCGCGCCTCGCCGCGCTCCCTGACGATGCCCTCGACCTCGCGCTCGCCGATGCGCATCTTCAGGTGGTCGACCGCCGCCTGCTCCGGCAGCGGGAACACGTAGACGCCCTCGCGCCACTCGGCGGTCGGGTTCACGAAGCGCTGCGCGACGCTCACGCGGGCGACCATCCCGGCCACGCGCATCCGCACGTCGGTGAAGAGGAGCGGGGTCGCCGTCCGGGCGTCGCCTGCGCCCTTCAAGTAGAGCGTGCCCGTGGCCGCGTCGCCGGGCGCCGCGTGGACCGGGGAGGACACGATGAAGACGGCGAGCGCGAGCACGATGCTCACGACGAGGCCGGCGGCGACGCTCTCCGCGACGAAGCGCGCCACTTCGCGCCATTCGCGGCGCAGCAAGCCATTGCCGGCGATCCGATCGACGTCTGCCATTGCGGGTCTCTTCGTTGGGGTTGCTCGAGCCGGCGATTGGTCCTGTGCCGCCACCGCTGGCGCCCGCCGGCGACGCGCCACCGATGGGACGCATTACGCGCGCGCATGCCGGCGCCGCGGCGGCGGGAAAGGGGCGACGGGGCGAAGAAATCTGGCAAACCCGTGGCAGCCGAGGGTCAGAGCCGTAAGCAAGGGTCAGAGCCGTAAGCGAGGGCAGAGCCGTAAGCGAGGGTCAGAGCCGAACTTACGGCTCTGACCCTCAATCGCGAACCTGCGATGGCGACGCGCGTCCGCCGCGGTGTGTGAGAATCGCGGGGAAGGCGTAAGCCAGTCGCGCCGCAGGGCCGCGGGCGACGGGCCGCGCCGCAGCCGGGACCGACAGGCCATGAGACGCATCGCGATCGTCGAAGACGAGCCCGCCATCCGCGCGAACTACGCGGACGCGCTGTCGCGCCACGGCTACGAGGTTGCGACGTACGCGAACCGCAAGGACGCGCTGGCCGCGTTCCGCACGCGGCTGCCGGACCTGGCGCTGGTCGACATCGGACTGGGCGACGACGTCGACGGCGGCTTCGCGCTGGTGCGCGAGCTGCGCGCGCTGTCGGCGACGGTCCCGATCATCTTCCTGTCGGCGCGCGACTCCGACTTCGACATCGTCGCGGGACTGCGTTTGGGTGCCGACGACTACCTGACCAAGGACGCGAGCCTGCCGCACCTGGCCGCGCGGATCGCCGCGCTGTTTCGCCGCAGCGAGCTGCTGACGGCGCCGCCCGCCACCGAGGACATCGTCGAGCGCGGCCCGCTCACGCTCGACGTGAAGCGGCTCACCGCGCGCTGGCAGGACGCGCGCGTCGACCTGACGCTCACCGAGTTCTGGATGGTGCACGCACTCGCCCGCCACCCCGGCCACGTGAAGGACCGCGACGCGCTGATGCGCGACGCCAGCATCGTCGTCGACGACAGCACGATCACGTCGCACGTCAAGCGCATCCGGCGCAAGTTCCAGGCG
>JAYRNW010000127.1:0-20235 GCA_041911995.1 Casimicrobiaceae bacterium
ATCCCCAACCACCGCTACGTCGTGGACACGCCCGTCGTCCAGTCCTTGGTCGGCACGGGCGGGGTGGTCGAGGGCGACTTTGGGGTGTTCGCCTGCGTCCCGCTCTGACCCGGGGGGCGCCGCCGCGCGGCGGCGGCGCTACTCGTAGTTGAAGCGGTCGGCGAACGCCTCGACGCGGCGCAGCTCGTCGTCGCCGATCTCGCCCAGCCGCCAGCGCAGGCGCGCGATGTCGCGCATCGTCTCGGCGCGCGCCTGCTTGTTGGTGAGGACGTCGAGCTTCCGGCTCGCGACCTCGAGGCGCGCGCGCAGCGCCGCGACGGTCTCCGGATCGTCGCTCACCGCGAGCCCCCGCGGGGATCCGGCGCGAGCACCAGCGGCGGCGCGCCGCGGTTGGCGAGCGCGCGCATCTTGACGAGGTAGCTCTCCCGCGCCGGCGAGCACGCGTCGACCGGACACACGAAGCGGCAGCGCGGCACCGGGAAGTAGCCGTCGCACTCCACGCACACGGCCGGGTCGATCTCGTACTGGGACGGCCCGGGCGCGATCGCACGCACCGGGCATTCGTACTCGCACGCGCTGCAGTTGATGCATTCGCAGGTGATCATGTACGCCACGGGCGGCGGTCCTCACGCGACCGGCGCGGCGAGCGCGCCGGCGAGCCCCGCCGCCGCGACGCGCGCGCGGATCGCGCCGCCGTCGGTCGTGTACAGCCCGCGCTCCTGCATGCGCCGGAAGTAGCCGGCGCCGGAGAACGTGTACTTCTCGCGCATGCCCTCGTCGGTCTCCATCCGCAGACGCACGTCGGCGATGGCGTCGCCGACGGCGAGCGTGCGCGGCAGCACCAGCGGATCGCGCCCCGTCGCGAGGCGCACGGCGTTGTGGCCGGCGAGCGTGCCGGTAACGATGGCCTCGGTGTGGCCAACGAGCAGCCCGGCCTTCTCGCCACCACAGAACAGGTTCGCCACGCCGTGCACGCGCATCGCGTCGTCGCGCGGCGCGAGCGCCGCGTAGCGCATCGAGTTGCCGATCGTGCCGGCGTACGGATCGTCGTAGCGGACGTTCTCCAGCCCCGGCACCTGCCGCAGCCGCTCGAGCGGCATGTAGGCGGTCATCAGCTTGACGCGCCCGGTGTCGATCAGCACGGCGTTGCGCGCGTACTCGCCGGTCGCGTACTGCTGGCAGGCCTTGGCGCCGAGCTTGCCCTCGTCGACCAGTTCCGCCGGCAGCGGGACGATCGCCACGCCGTCGCGGTCGAGCGTACGCAGGAGGTCCGGCGCGATCGTGTCGCGCGCGATCTCGCAGGAGCCGCTCATCGCGCCGATCGAGTTGTCGGCCTTGCGGCCCTGCTTCTCGGCGACGCCGGTCAGCCCCGTCAGGCTCGTGCGCGGCCCGAACGTCGGGCAACGCGCGATGCACATCACGCAGCCGTTGCCGTATTCGGTGCAGAAGCTCTGCGGGCCGAACGAGCCGGTGGCGTCGACGAACGCGTCGCCGTCGAGCGCGATCGCGTTCTCGAGGCTGACGGTGCGCAGCGCGCCGTCGTCGAGCGCGGCCCCCGCGACGCGGCTCTGCAGCCAGATCTCGACGCCGTGGGCGAGCAGGCACTTCTTCACCGCCTGCTCGATCCACGCGACGTCGTAGATCCACGCGTGGCGATGGCCGGGGAAGTCGACGTTGCGATGGCGGGTCGTCGCGTCGCAGACCTCGAACAGCGTGCCGCCGCCCAGCGCGATCATCTCCTCGGCCGCCGTGTGCCGGCCGTTGTTGCGCATGATGCCGCCGACGAGCCCCGTCCCGAGCAGGCTGTCCGACCGCTCCAGCAGCACGACCGAGCGCGCGCCCGCCTTGCGCGCCGCCAGCGCTGCCGCGCACCCCGCCCAACCGCCGCCGACCACCACGACTCTAGACATGACTTGTCTCCCCCAGTGCCGCGCGCGCCGCGGCATAGCCGGCGGCGCACGCCGCGGCGTTCGCTTCGATGCTGGCGCGCGGCACGTGGTCGGCGAGGCTGCGGGTGAGCGCATCGCGCGACACGGCGTCGGCCAGCGCCGCCACGCAGCCCAGCGCGACGACGCCGGCCGCCAGCGGCTTCCCGGTGTGCTCGCGCGCGAGCGCGGTGACGGGCACGACCAGCGCGCCGGGCGGCGGTTCCGCCACTTCCGCCGGGTCGACGACCATCCGCGCGCCGGGCTTGACCCGGTGGCGGTGCCGCTCCGCCGCCTTCGCACTCAGCATGACCAGCACGTCCGGATGGTCGGCGCCCGGATAGGTGATCGGGTCGCTGCCGATCACGACGTCGACCATGCTCGGGCCGCCGCGCGTCGCCGACCCGTAGTCGCCGCGCTGCGTCGCCCACAGTCCCTCGTAGAACCCGGCGGCTTCCGACAGCACCGTGCCCGCGAGCTTGACGCCGTGGCCGCCCAATCCCGCGATGCGCACCTCGAGGCGCGGGACCGGACGGCGCGCGACGACGTCGGCGGCGATGCGCGTCGGCCCCCCGCCGCCGGCGAGCGCGAGCGGCGCCGCCCACTCGCGATACGCGGCGAAGTACTCGGGCCACGCCGATTCCGCGAGCACGCCGGTGGGCAGCGCGCGGTCCGTCGTGACGCCGATCACCGTGAAGCCCGGCGTCGCGATCGCGCGGCGGATCAGCCACGCGAGCTCGTCCGGGTCGTCGAGGTTGCCGCGGCCGACCAGCGCGGCATTGAGCGCCGCGACCCAGTCGAGCGGTCGCGGCGGCGCCTCCAGCGCGCGCTGGTACGCCGGCATGCCCCAGCCGGTGCGGTCGAGGGTTGCGGCCTGCGTGTCGCGCGTGAGCTCCGAGCGCAGCAGCAGCAGCGTCATGCCGATGTTGCGGCGCGCCGCGTGGATCAGGTGGTTGGTGCCGAGCGTCACGCTGTCGGCGTTCATGATGAGCAGCAGCGGCGTGCGCGGCCTGGCGGCGCGCAATCCGATCGCGAGCGCGATGTTGCGCCCCGGCGGGCCCTGGATGAACGACAGCGGTGCCGGCCCTTCGCGGCCGTCGCGCTGGTACGGCAGGTCCGGCAGGCTCGACAGCACGATCGGCGGCTCGTCGGACGGCAGCGCGCCCATCACCGTGCAGACGCTGTCGAGCAGCAGCTGCCACGTCGACGCGAACCGGCGGTCGTAGGTCACGCGGCCGCTCCCGCGTCGCCCGCAATCGCCGCGAGGATCTGCTCGGGCGTGATCGCGAGCCCGTCCGCGCGGTGCACGCCCGCGACCGGCGCGCGGCCCGCGGCGAGCCGCTCGACCTCGAGCCGGATCTGGCCGAGGTTCATCTCGGCGACGACGAACCGCCTCACGCGCGCGGCGAGCGCGCGCACGGCGTCTTCCGGGAACGGCCACAGCGTCAGCGGTTTCATGAGTCCCGCGCGGATGCCGCGCGCGCGCGCCAGCGTGACCGCGTGCGCCGCCGCGCGTGCGGTGCCGCCGTAGGCGACCACCGCCACGTCGGCGTCGGCGAGCGCGACCTCGTCCCACTGCAGGATCTCGGGCAGGTGCGCCGCGATCTTCGCGTTCATGTGCTGCCACCAGCGCGCGACGACGTCCGGATCCTCGGTCGGGAAGCCGTGCTCGTCGTGCAGCAATCCGGTCACGTGGTAGCGGTAGTCGCCGCCGAACGGCGCCAGCGGCGCGACCGTGCCGTCGCCGAACGCGAACGGCTTGTACGCGGCGGGCGGGTCGGCGGGCAGCGGCCGCGCGACGACGTCGAGGTCGTCGGGCAGCTCGACCTTCTCCTTCAGCTGCGCGACGATCGCGTCCATCAGCAGCACGACCGGCGTGCGGAACCGCTCGGCCAGGTTGAACGCGCGGACGGCGAGCAGGTAGGCCTCCTGCGCGGAGGACGGGGTCAGCACGATGATCGGGTGGTCGCCATGCGTGCCCCAGCGCGCCTGCATGACGTCGCCCTGCGCGGCCTTGGTCGGCAGGCCCGTCGAAGGTCCGACGCGCTGCACGTCGACGATCACGCACGGGATCTCGCTCGCGACCGCGAAGCCCAGGTTCTCCTGCATCAGCGAGAAGCCCGGCCCGCTGGTCGCCGTCGCGCTCTTCATGCCGCCGAGCGACGCGCCGATGACCGCCGCCATGCTCGCGATCTCGTCCTCCATCTGGATGAACACGCCGCCGACTTCCGGCAGCCGCCCGGACAGGATCTCCGCGATCTCCGTCGACGGCGTGATCGGGTAGCCGGCGTAGAAGCGGCAGCCGGCGGCGATCGCGCCTTCGGCGGCCGCCTCGTTACCGTGCATGAAGCAGACGTTCGACATCGGCGGTCTCGGTTTCGGGTCGGGGTGGAATCACTTCGATGGCGAGGTCCGGACAGTGGCGCTCGCACGCCTTGCAGTCGACGCAGCGATCCGCGCGCGCGGCGACCGGGATACCCTCGGCGTCCGGCACCAGCACCTGCTGCGGGCACCACGCGCTGCACAGCCCGCACGCCTTGCACAGGTCGCGGCAGACGACGATCCGGTAGATGCCGCGGACGACGACGTCCATGCGCGGGCCTCGCGTCACGTCGCGCCGTGGCCGAACATCGCGCGATACCGGCGGCCGTAGTCGATCGAGCCCGGGCGCTCCCAGAGCACGCCGCGCGGGATGCGCGCATCGGCGTGCGCGCCCTCGGGCGGCGGGCCGTCGGCGACGGCGGCCGCGCCTTCGGCGGTCACCCGCAGCGGCAGCGCGCCGCGCCGCGCGAGCACCGGGTTGACGCGGCGCGTCTGCGTCTCCATGCCCTGCATCATCTGCGCGGCGTCACCCAGGTCGTTCATCCGCCCGAACAGCACGTGGCAGTTGCTGACGATCTCGACCAGCGCGAAGCCCTGCACGCGCAGCGCGCGCTCGATGATCTTCACGAGCGCGGCCGTGTGGTTGACGGTCGCGCGCGCGTAGAACGCGGCGCCGGCGGCACGCGCGAGCGTCTCCAGGTTCATCGGCCGCTCGAACGAGCCGGGCTTCGACGTCGTCGTGCGGCCGCCTACCGGCGTGGTCGGCGACGCCTGCCCGCCGGTGAGCCCGTAGACGGCGTTGTTCACGACGATCGCCGTGAGCCCCATGTTCCGGCGCATCGCGTGCACGAGGTGGTTGCCGCCGATCGACATCGAGTCGCCGTCGCCCATCACGACGATCACCGACAGGTCGGGCCGCGCGAGCTTGAGCCCGGTGGCGAACGCCGGCGCGCGGCCGTGCGTCGTGTGCAGCGTGTTGAAGTCGACGTAGCCCGACATCCGGCCGGTGCAGCCGATGCCGGAGACCATCGCGACGCGGTCCTTCGCGAGGCCGCGGAAGTGCACGGCCTGCGCGATCGAGCTCATGATGATGCCGAGGCCGCAGCCGGGGCACCACGTCGTCGGGAACGCCTGCGGCCGCAGGTATTCGCGCAGGATGAACGAATTCTGCAGCTTCACGGCGCAACGCTCCGGGCTGGCGCTGGCGACGCGTCGGGGCCGCCGTTCCGTCGACCGGGCGCGCGCGCACCCGGACCGAGCGTCGATGCGAGGCAGCACCGCCGCGCGCGACCTTGACCGAGGCCAAGGGCGGCGGCTCACGCGGCGCGACGCGCGGGCGCGGCCTTGCGTCCCGGCACCGCCTGCGCGCCGCCGGCGTCCGCATAGTAACGGCCGAAGCGGTTGGCGAGGAATGTGTCGAGCGCCACCTGCTCCTGCCGGACGAAGCCGCGCGCGGGCACCGCACCGCCCAGCACGAGGTCGACCATCGCGCACGCGCCGGCCGCCGTCGTGAGCTGGATCGCCGACAGCGGCGTGCCCGCGACGGTCCGGCCGTAGATCTTGCGCACGAAGGTTTCCTGCACGAGCCGCCCGCGCTTGTGGCCGGTGACGGTGACGAAGATCAGCACGAGGTCCTGCATCGTCGTCGGGATCGCCGCCTCGAACACGCTCTTCAGCACGTCGCGGTGCCGGCCCAGCCGCAGGTCGCGGATCAGGACCTTCACGATGTCGCGGTGACCCGGGTAGCGGACCGTCTTGTAGTTCAGGTTCTCGACGCGGCCGGCGAGCGTTTCGCACAGCGTGCCCAGGCCGCCCGACGTGTTGAACGCCTCGTACGCGACGCCGTCGAGCGAGAACTCCTCGGCTTCCTCCAGCGCCGGCACTTCGCGCTGCTGCCCGTCGACGATCGCCTCGCACGGGTTGCAGTACTCGTTGATGAGGCCGTCGGTGCTCCACGTCAGGTTGTACTTGAGCGCGTTGCTGGGGAAGACCGGCAGCGCGCCGACACGCATCCGCACGTCGCGCAGCGTGTCGAAGCCCGCCGCCGCGCCGTGCGCGGCGATCGCCACGAAGCCGGGCGCGAGCCCGCACTGCGGGACGAACGCCGTCGGCGCGCCCGCGGCGAGTGCCTTGACCGCGCGCGTGCTCGCGACGTCCTCGGTGAGGTCGAAGTAGTGGACGCCGGCGGTGCGCGCCGCGGCGGCGGCCACGGGCGTCAGGTGGTACGGACCCGCGGAGACCACCGCGTCCTGCCCCGCGAGCAGCGGCGCGAGCGCGTCTGCGCACGCGAGGTCGCAGGCATGCGTGGCGAGGCCTGCCGCGCGGAAGTCCGCGAGGCGCGACGCGTCCCGGTCGACGACCGCGATGTCGTAGTCGCCGGTCGGGCGCAGCAGCGTGACGATCGCCTCGCCGATCTTGCCCCCGCCCACCAGCGTCAGCCGCTTCGCCTTCATTTCCGCCTCCTCCGGTCGCATTGCCGAGGCCACTTTAGCAGTTGCCGCTGTCGGAGTGTAGCGGTTATTATGACGATAAATTACCATCATTTCGACGTTTCGACACCATGGCACGACGTTCCGACGATCTCGACCCGCACGACCGGAAGCTGCTCGCCCTGCTGCGCGAGGACGCCCGCACGCCGACGGCGGCGCTCGCGCGCGCGCTCGGCGTCGCGCGCACGACGGTGGTGGCGCGGCTCGCGCGCTTGATGCGCGACGGCGTGATCGCCGGCTACACGGTGCGGCTCGACCCGCGGATGAGGCGCCGGCTGCTGCGCGTGCACGTGCTCCTGCGCGTCGACGCCAAGAAGGGCGACGCCGTCGTCGCGGCGCTGCGCGCGATGCCGCATGTGCGCGCCGTCTACGCGATCAGCGGCGCGTTCGACTGCCTCGCGTTCGTCGAGAGCGAGACGACCGACGAGGTCGACCGGGTACTCGACGCGATCGGCGCGGTCCCGGGTGTCGACGGGACGCAGAGCTCGCTCGTGCTGTCGACGAAGTTCGACCGGCAGTAGCGGCGGTGGCCGCAGCGGGTCAGCGCAGGAGACCGGGCACTTCGCAACGCGGTCGGCGGCCGGCCGACCATCGCCGCGCGGCGCCGGCGCAGCGAGCCCGGGGCGTCACGAGCAGCCGGGTCCGCCGCCTGCGGCGCGTTGCGGAAGGGTGAGGTCGAACGCGAGATCCCAGGAGAATGGCGGATTGCGGCCGGCGATCGCGCCGGTGATGCGCCCGCTCAAGGCCCCACCCTTCTTCAGGTCCCCGCTCAGCCTGTCGATCCGGACGTCCTTCGTCGCCGCGGGCTTCAGCACCCACTGGTCCTGCGGGCCGAGGGACGCCACCGTCGCATGTGCGAACGCGATCACCACCGACTTGACGGCAGCGGGCGACACGGCGGCCTGCCCGCCGCCCGGACAGAACTCGACCAGCACCATCGAGCGCCCCTTGCGGAACCGGTCGGCGCTGCTCGACATCTGGAAGAACTCGCGTTCCTCCGCATTGATCGGCGTGCTGCTGAACCAGATCGTCACGCTCTGGTCGCCCGCGTAGTACGCGGCCTCGCAGTGCGCGAGATCGAACGGCTCGCCGCCCATGCGGCCCTTGGCGGTGCACTTGTTCTGCGCGGCCGCACCGTGCGCAGCCAGGGCGAGGATCGCGACGCCGGCGATCCGGAGGCAACGTGTCGACACTTACCCTCCCGTTTCGAGGAATGGGCGGAGTCCCCGTCGGGCTGCCCGTGTCGCTGGACCGTACGAAGCATCGTTGGTGCCGGCAGTAGGAATCGAACCCACGACCAACGGTTTACAAAACCGCTGCTCTACCCCTGAGCTATGCCGGCACGGGACGCAGCGCGGGGGCGCTGCGCAAAGCCACGGCAGATCCCCCGGCGCTGCGAAAAGCCACAGCAGATCCCTCGGCGCTTCGCGCCTCGGGATGACCTTCGCCGCGCTGCGCGCGGCGAAGGTCACTTGATGATCTGGAGGTGCGACGAGCGCTTGCGCTTCGCGGCGCCGTCGCCGTTCTTCGCCTCGGCGGGCTTCTCCGGCTCCTTCGGCGCGGTCGCCGCGCTGAGCGAGGCCACCGGATCGGCCGTCGGCGTGAACGCGAAGCCGTAGCCCGTCTCCTTCGCGAAAATGCCGGACACCGCGTTCATCGGCACCGCGACCTCCTGCGACGCGCCGTTGAAGCGGGCCGTGAACTGGATCCACGCGTTGTCGATCGTGAGCTTCCGTGTCGCCGTCGCGCTCACGTTCAGCACGATCTCGCCGTTCTTCACGTAGGCCGCCGGCACGCGCGTCTCCGCGTTCACCTTGACCGCGAGGTAAGGGGTCAGCGCGTTGTCCGCGCACCATTCGCAGATGGCGCGGATCAGGTACGGCTTGGCGGACTGCTCGGACATGGCGCGTACATGGTACGCAGCCGCGGCGCGGCGTCAAGCGCCGCCGCCGGGCGCGTCAGCGCCGGGCCGCGGCGTCCCGAGCCGCGCAGCGGCGAGGGACCTGCATGGCGGGTGATGCCGAAACCGGGCACTACGGCTGCGGCGGAGGAAAAGCAGATCCCTCGGCGCTGCGAAAGGCCACAGCAGATCCCTCGGCGCTGCGCGCCTCGGGATGACGGTCCGGCGGGCTCGCCCGCCGGACCGTCACTTCCTCATCCCGCGCTCGGCGGAGGTCAGCGCCTCGGAGAACGCCGGCCGCGCGAACAGGCGCTCGGCGTACTTCATGAGCGGCGCCGCCTGCTTCGGCATCTGGATTCCGTAGTAGTCGAGGCGCCACAGGAGCGGCGTGATCGCGACGTCGAGCATCGAGTAGTCCTCGCCCAGCATGTGCTTGTGCTTGGCGAACACCGGCGTGATCTGCAGCAGCGCGTCGCGGACGAGGCCGCGCGCCTTGTCGGCGTTCTTCTGGTTGTTGCCCTCGAGCGCGTCGATGTGGCAGAAGAGCTCCTTCTCGAACCGGTGCAGGAACAGCCGCGCCCGCGCGCGCATCACCGGGTCCGCCGGCATCAGCTGCGGGTGCGGGAACCGCTCGTCGATGTACTCGTTGAGGATGTTCGACTCGTGCAGCACGAGGTCGCGCTCGACCAGCACCGGGACCTGGTTGTACGGGTTCATCACCGCCAGGTCCTCGGGCTTGTGGTCGAGGTCAACGTCGATGATCTGGAAGTCCATGCCCTTCTCGTGCAGCACGATGCGGCAGCGCTGCGAGAACGGGTCGGTGGTCCCGGAATAGAGCGTCATCATGGTCGGATTCTCCTCGCGCGGCGGCGGGCAATCGCAAGAGCCAGGGGCGGCGCCCCGGGAAAGCAACGGGGCACGGGCGCGCCCGTGCCCCGCACGTGTCTGCAGGAAGCGGCGCTAGTGCACGTCCTTCCAGTACGAGCGCTTGAGCGCGTAGACGAACGCGAACAGGACGCCCAGGTACAGCAGGACGACGATGCCGAGGCTGATCCGCTTGTTGCGCACCGGCTCGGACACGTAGTCCATGAAGTTCACAAGGTCGGCGACGAACGCCTGGTACTCGACCGGCGTCATCGTGCCCGGCGTCGCCGGGTCCGGCGCGACCGACCGGACGAACCACTTGCCGCCCTGCCCCGGCTCGACCCGCGCCAGGCCCTTGATCGCGATCGCGGCGGCGAGCGCCTTCTCGTGCTCGTCGAACTCGGCGACGACCAGCTTGCCCGGCCCGGACAGCTCCCACAGAGCGTGCGGCATCGCGACGTTCGGGAACACGAGGTTGTTCCAGCCGCTCGCGGCCGCCGGGTCCGGATAGAACGCGAGGAAGTAGTTGTAGAGCCAGTCGCTGCCGCGCACGCGCGCCTGCACCGAGAGGTCGGGCGGGCTCGTGCCGAACGCCGCGCGCGCGAGCCCGGCCGGCATCGCGACCGTCATCGTCGAGCCGATCTTGTCGGTCCCGAACATCAGGTTGTCCTTGATCTGCTCGGCGGTCAGCCCGATGTCCTGCAGCCGCTCGTAGCGCATGAACTTCGCGCTGTGGCAGTTGAGGCAGTAGTTGACGAAGTTGCGCGCGCCGCGCTGCAGCGACTCGACGTCGAGCCGGTGCACCGGCGCCGGCTCGAGGCGCACGTCGGCGCCGCCGGAGGCCGCCGCCGCGCCGGCGATCGCGAACAGCAGCGCGGCGGAAAGGGAGGCGATCTTGCTCATTCTTCAGGTCGTCCTTTCCGGAACGGGCTTGGTCCTGTCGCGCGCCGTGTACCACGGCATCAGCAGGAAGAACAGGAAGTAGACGAGCGTCAGCAGGCGCGCGACGACCGTGGCCTTGTCGGCGCCGCCGATCAGCGGCAGGCCGTCGCCGAACTGGCCCCAGACCGTCACCGGCACGACGCCGAGGTAGCCCAGGAGCAGGAACGAGATCACGAACGCGGCGAGCCACGACTTGTACAGCGTGCCGCGGTAGCGGATCGACTTCACCGCGCCGCGGTCGAGCCACGGCAGGAAGAAGAAGATCAGCACCGCCGCGCCCATCGCGACGACGCCGTAGAACTGCGTCGCCGGCAGGAACGACACGAGCTCGGACGGCACGGCGCGCAGGATCGCGTAGTACGGCGTGAAGTACCAGACGGGCGCAATGTGCTCGGGCGTCTTCAGCGGGTCGGCCGGGATGAAGTTGTTGGCCTCGAGGAAGTAGCCGCCCATCTCCGGCACGAAGAACATGATCGTCGAGAACACGGCGAGGAAGAACACGACGCCGACGATGTCCTTGATCGTGTAGTACGGGTGGCTGTAGATGCCGTCGAGGTAGAGGCCGGTCGCCGGGTCCTTCGGCTGCTTCTTGATCTCGATGCCGTCCGGGTTGTTCGAGCCCACCTCGTGCAGCGCCATCAGGTGCGCGGCCACGAGGCCCAGCAGCACCAGCGGGAACGCGATGACGTGGAACGCGAAGAAGCGGTTCAGCGTGATGTCGGAGATCGTGTAGTCACCGCGGATCCAGACGCCCAGGCCCTCGCCGATGAACGGCACGGTCGAGAACAGGTTCACGATCACCTGCGCGCCCCAGTACGACATCTGGCCCCACGGGAGCAGGTAGCCGAAGAACGCCTCGCCCATCAGCGTCAGGTAGATGAGGCAGCCGACGATCCACAGCAGCTCGCGCGGCTTGCGGTAGCTGCCGTACATGAGGCCGCGGAACATGTGCAGGTACACGACGATGAAGAACATCGACGCGCCGGTCGAGTGCATGTAGCGGATGAGCCAGCCCCACTCGACGTCGCGCATGATGTACTCGACGGACTCGAACGCCTTGGTCGCGTCGGGCTTGTAGTTCATCGTGAGGAAGATCCCGGTCAGGATCTGCATCACGAGCACCATCGTGGCGAGCGAGCCGAAGTAGTACCAGAAGTTGAAGTTCTTCGGCGCGACGTACTTGCCCCACTGCGACTCCCACAGTGCGGTCAGCGGGAAGCGCGTGTCGATCCAGTTCAGCAGCTTTTCCATGTCGTCGGTCCCGTCCGTCAGCTGTCCTTGCCGTCCTGCCCGACGCCGATGACGATCTTCGTGTCGGTCAGGTACTTGTGCGGCGGGATCACGAGGTTGGTCGGCGCGGGGACGCCGCGGTAGACGCGGCCCGCGAGGTCGAACTTCGACTGGTGGCACGGGCAGAAGAAGCCGCCGAGCCAGTCGGGACCGAGGTCGGCGGGCGCCACCTCGGGCCGGAACGTCGGCGAGCAGCCCAGGTGCGTGCAGATGCCGATCGCGACCCACATCGCATCCTTGATCGACCGGTGCTCGTTCTTGCAGTACGGCGGCTGCTGCGGGACGTTCGAATTGGGATCGGCGAGCCGGCTGTCGAGCTTCGGCAGCGATTCCAGCATCGGCTTGGTGCGGTTGAGCAGCCAGCACACCTTGCCGCGCCACTCGACCGTGATGAGCTGGCCCGGCTCGATCTTGCTGATGTCGACCTCGATCGGCGCCCCGGCGGCGCGCGCGCGCGCCGACGGCCAGAACGACATCACGAACGGCGTCGCGGCCGCGACCACGCCCACGCCTCCGACCACGCTGGTCGCGGTGATCAGAAACCGGCGCTTGTTGGCGTCGGCCGGCTGCGTGTCGGCCGTTTCATTGAGAGCGTCAGCCATCCCCGTATCCCGAGAAGCGCGGCAACAGAAAGTGGGCGCCCCGGGAGCCGGGGCGGGCCCGCCGTTGCCGCGGCAGGTTCGCACAACCAAAACCGTCCGATTATACGGGATTTGCCCGGGGCGCCGAAAGCCCGCCGGCGGTTTTCCCCCGGAAAACCGCTGCAAATCAGCCGGTTGCAGCGCGGAACCCGACCTCGGCGCCACCGCAGCGGCGCCCGGTGGAACGGGGCGTCTGCCTCTATACTTGGCCGGATGCTCCACCGTTTCTGGCTCCTCTTCGCCCAGGCGTGCACGCTGTGCCTCGCGGCCTTGTTCGTGGTCGCGACGCTGCGCCCCGATCTGCTGCCGCGGCTCGGCGGCCGGCACGAGAATGTGATCGTCACGCAGGAGGCCGCGACGGCCGCCAGCGCGCCGCGCGTGGCGAGCTACGCGGACGCCGCGAAGAAGGCGATGCCCGCCGTCGTCAACCTCTACACGAGCAAGGCGGTGCGCTCGCGCAACCCGCTCGCCGAGGACCCGCTGTTCCGCCGGTACTTTCCCGAGCTCGACCAAGGCACGCGGCGGCAGACGAGCCTGGGCTCGGGCGTCATCGTTTCGCCCGAAGGGTACGTGCTCACCAATCATCACGTGATCGAGGGCGCCGACGACATCCAGCTCGTGCTCGCCGACGGCCGCCGGCTCTCGGCGCGCGTGCGCGGCACCGATCCCGAGTCCGACCTCGCGGTGCTGAAGGCGGAGGTCGGCGACCTGCCGGCGATGACGTTCGCGAGCGCCGACAACCTGCAGGTCGGCGACGTGGTGCTGGCGATCGGCAATCCGTTCGGCCTGGGCAACACGGTCACGCTCGGCATCGTCAGCGCGCTCGGACGCAACTACCTCGGCGTCAACCGGTTCGAGGACTTCATCCAGACCGACGCCGCGATCAACCCCGGCAACTCGGGCGGCGCGCTGGTCGACACGTCCGGCAACCTGGTCGGCATCAACAGCACCATCTACTCGCAGTCGGGCGGGTCGCTCGGCATCGCGTTCTCGATCCCGGTCTCGCTCGCGCGCAACGTGTTCGAGCAGATCGTGCGCGACGGCGAGGTGACCCGCGGCTGGCTGGGCGTGGAGCCCACGCCGGTGACCGCGGAGGTCGCGAAGGCGCTGGCGCTGACCCGCGCCGAGGGCGTGGTCATCCGCAACGTCGAGCCCGGCGGCCCCGCCGCGCGCGCCGGCATGAAGGTGCTCGACGTCGTCGTCGAGATCGGCGGCAAGTCGACGCGCAACGTGCCGCAGCTGCTCGCCCGGATCGCCGAGCTGCCGCCGGGGTCGGTCGCGAAGGTGCACGTCGTGCGCGGCGGCAAGGACGTCGACGTCGACGTGACGGTGGGCAAGCGGCCGCCGCCGGATAGACAGTAGCGGGGCCAAATCACTGCGCGCTTCGCGCTCCGTGATTTGCCCCCGAAGCAAGTCAGCACGAAAGGCTTCGGAGCGGCCGGGCGCCTTTCGTGTAGCAAAGGCAACGAAGCGCGCCGGTCATATGCGCGCTACGCGCGCCGTTCGGTAGCGCGCGTATGCGGGCCGACAGCCCCTGCGACCGCTGGAGCGACGGTTACTTCGCCGTCGCCTCTTCGGCCTCCTCGTTCTTCCTGGGCACGCTGATGAACCGGGCGAGGAAGAGGCCCAACTCGTAGAGCAGCCACAGCGGCACGGCGAGCATCAGCTGCGACAGCACGTCCGGCGGCGTGAAGACGGCGCCGATGACGAACGCGCCGACGATGACGTACGAGCGGATCGCCCGCAGCTTCTCGAGGCTCACCACGCCCATCCGCACGAGGACGATCACGATCACCGGCACCTCGAACGTGAGGCCGAAGGCCAGGAACATCGCCAGCACGAACGACAGGTACTTGTCGATGTCGGTCATCATCTGCACGCCGGCGGGCGTGTAGCCGGCGAAGAAGCTGAACATGACCGGGAACACGAAGAAGTACGCGAACGCCATGCCGATGAAGAAGAAAACGACGCTCGACACGAGCACCGGCAGCGCCAGCCGCTTCTCGTGCTGGTAGAGGCCCGGCGCGACGAACGCCCACGCCTGCCACAGCACGTACGGCAGCGCGATCAGGAACGCGGCCATCAGCGTCACCTTGAGCGGCACGAGGAACGTCCCGGTGACGTCGGTCGCGATCATCGTCGCGCCCTGCGGCAGCGTCTTGAGCAGCGGCTGCGCCAGCAGCGCGTAGATGTCCTTGGCGAACGGGAACAGCACGACCAGCACGACCACGACGGCGACGATCGAGTGCAGGAGCCGCGTCCGTAGCTCGAACAGGTGCGAGAGGAACGTCTCCTGCGCAGCTTCTTCGGGCGTCGGGTCGGCCATCGCGGCGGCTTTCAGATCCGGTCGAAGCCGGGCAGCGACGCCTGCTGCGGCGACGGCGGCTGCGGCGGCGCGGCCGGCGCGGCGTCGGCGAGCGCCCCGCCCGGCTCGCCCGACAGCGGCGCGGGCTCGCCCAGGCGCGCCGCCTCGGCGTCGGGCAGCGCCGGCGTCTCGGCCCCCGCCGCGTTCAGCTGCTCCTCGACGCTGCGCACGCCGGTCTCCATGTCACGGGCGGCGGATTCCACCGAGGACTTCAGGTCCTGCGCAGCCGTCTGCACCTGCTTCTGCAGCTTGCGCAATTCGTCGAGCTCGATCTCGCGGTTGATGTCCGCCTTGACGTCGTTGACGTAGCGCTGCAGGCGGCCGAACAGGTGCCCCAGCGTCCGCGCGGCCTTCGGCAGCCGCTCGGGGCCGATGACGATCAGCGCGACGACGGCGATGACGACGAGTTCGGAGAAGCCGATGTCGAACATGGAGTGCGGACGGCGGCGCCGGCGATGCGGGCGTGAGTCGATGGACGGGCGACGGGACGCATGGGCGAAGGCGCCACCGGCGGCGGCCCGCCGGCGTCACGCCACCCGCGCCGGACCTGCCGCGTCACGACCGGGTCGTCTCCTTCTTGACCTCGGCGTCGATCGTCTTGCCCGGGATCTGCTGCGCCGGCGCCTGCGCGTCGCCGCCGGTGCCGACGGTCGTGTCGTCGGAGCTCTTCATCCCTTCCTTGAAGCCCTTGACCGCGCCGCCCAGGTCCTGCCCGATGTTGCGCAGCTTCTTCGTCCCGAAGACGACGACGACGATGACGAGGACGATCAGCCAATGCCAGATGCTCAAGCTACCCATGGTGCGCTCCTTCCGTGCTCGTTCAGTGCCTGCTGCGCGCGATCATCGGCCCGAGCGGGTCGGGACCGCCGATCACGTGCACGTGGACGTGCTGGACTTCCTGGTGCCCGACGCGCCCCGTGTTGACGATCGTCCGAAATCCGTCGCCCGCGCCCAGCTCGCGCGCGAGGCGCCCGGCCAGCGTCATGATCTTGCCCATCGCCGGCGCGTCCTCCGGCGTGAGGTCGTACATCGTCGCCACGTGCTTCTTCGGGATCAGCATGAAGTGGACCGGCGCGAGCGGCTGGATGTCGTGGAACGCCAGCACGTCGGCGTCCTCGTACACCTTCCTGCCCGGGATCTCGCCGCGCACGATCTTGCAGAAGATGCAATTGGGGTCCGTTGCCGCCATGTGCCGCCTGTCTCCGTTCGTTTCGATGGCCGCGCACCGGCGCCCGCCGCGCGCACGACCCCCCCATTGTAGCGTCACCCGGTCGGCGGCCGGGGCTCACCGCCGCCGGTCGGCCCGGGTCCCCCCCGAGAACGCGCCCCGCGCCACCCCGGGAAGAGAGGCGGGGGCTAGCGTCCCCGCGCAGCCTTCTCGGCGTGCCCGGACGTGCCCTCGCGGCGCGCGAGCTCGGCCAGCACGTCGGCCGGCGACAGACCGAGCCGCGCGAGCAGCACGAGGCAGTGGAACCAGAGGTCGGCCACCTCCGACGCGATGCGCCGCGGGTCGCCGTCCTTGGCCGCCATGACGGTTTCCGTCGCCTCCTCGCCGATCTTCTTGAGGATCGCGTCGTCGCCCTTGGCGAACAGCGAGGCCACGTACGAGCCCGCCGGGTCGGCGCCGCGCCGCGCCGCGATCGTCGCCGCGACGCGCGCCAGCACGTCGCCCTTGCCTTCGTCGTCAGCCATCGCCGTAGATCGCCTTCGGGTCCTTGAGCACCGGCTCGACGTCGCGCCACGCGCCGTCGTCGAGCCGGAGGTAGAAGCAGCGCGCGTGGCCGGTGTGGCACGCGATGCCGCCCTCCTGCTCGACGACGAGCAGGATCGCGTCGCTGTCGCAGTCGAGGCGCACCTCGCGCACGCGCTGCACGTGGCCCGACGACTCGCCCTTGCGCCACAGCTTGCCGCGCGAGCGCGACCAGTAGTGCGCCTGCCCGGTCTCGGCCGTGCGCTGCAGCGCGTCGCGGTTCATCCACGCGAGCGTCAGCACGCGCTGCGACGCCGCGTCCTGCGCGATCGCGGGCACGAGCCCGTCCGCGTTCCAGCGGACTTCGTCGAGCCAGTCGGAAGTTGGCTTCACAGGAGACGCCGAGGCGCAGAGGAAATCGGGTTCATGCCGTTCTCGGCGCCTCTGCGCCTCTTTGTGAAGAAGACCTTCCACATCACGTCCGCACCTCGATGCCGGCCGCCGCCATCGCCGCCTTCGCCTGCCCGACCGTGAACTCGCCATAGTGGAAGATCGACGCCGCGAGCACGGCGTCGGCGCCGCCGACCTTGATGCCGTCGACCAGGTCCTGCAGCGCGCCCACGCCGCCGGACGCGATGACCGGCACGTCGACAGCGTCGACGACGGCGCGGGTCAGCCGTAGGTCGAACCCGGTGCGCGCGCCGTCGCGGTCCATGCTGGTCAGCAGGATCTCGCCCGCGCCGAGCGCGACCACCTCCTCGGCCCACGCGACGGCGTCGATGCCGGTCGGCGTGCGCCCGCCGTGGACGTACACCTGCCACGCGTCGACCGCGTACTTCTTCGCGTCGATCGCCGCGACGATGCACTGCGCGCCGTAGCGCGCCGACGCCTCGGCGAAGAGCTCCGGGTTCTTCACGCCGGCCGTGTTGATGCTGACCTTGTCGGCGCCGGCGTTGAGCAGCGCGCGCACGTCGTCGACCGCGTTGACGCCGCCGCCGACGGTGAGCGGGATGAACACCTGCGAGGCGACCGCCTCGATCATGTCGTACAGGAGCCCGCGCTTCTCGACGCTCGCGCGGATGTCGAGGAACGCGATCTCGTCGGCGCCCTGCTCGTCGTACCGCCGCGCGACCTCGACCGGGTCGCCGGCGTCGCGCAGGTTGACGAAGTTGACGCCCTTCACGACGCGGCCGTCGGCGACGTCGAGGCAGGGAATGATGCGTTTGGCGAGGCCCATCCGGCAATTCTTGCACAGGAGACGCTTAAGACGCAGAGAATGGCTCCGCATTACCCTGCTTCGCCCTCCTCCGAGTCTCGGCGCCTCTTTGTGAGACGGGGTATCCGCGATCGGCGCGGCGTCAACCGCCGGCGGCGGCCTTGAGCGCGTCCTTGAAGTTGAGCGTGCCTTCGTAGATCGCGCGCCCGGCGATCGCGCCGATGATGCCGTCCACCTCGTGCTTGACGAGCTGCCGGATGTCCGCGAGCGACGACAGCCCGCCCGACGCGATCACCGGCAGCTTGATCTCGCGCGCCAGCCGGACCGTGGCGTCGATGTTGATGCCCGTCAGCATGCCGTCGCGGCCGATGTCGGTGTAGATGATGCCTTCGACGCCGTAGTCCTCGAACTTGCGCGCGAGGTCGACGACGTCGTGGCCGGTCATCTTCGACCAGCCGTCGGTCGCCACCTTGCCGTCGCGCGCGTCGAGCCCGACGAGGATGTGGCCCGGGAACGCCGAGCACGCGTCGTGCAGGAAGCCGGGGTTCTTCACCGCCGCCGTCCCGATCACGACGTAGCTGATGCCGTCGTCGAGGTAGCGCTCGATCGTGTCGAGGTCGCGGATCCCTCCGCCCAGCTGTACCGGGATCTCCTCGCCGATGACGCTGACGACCTCGCGGATCGCGAGCTCGTTGCGCGGCTTGCCGGCCACGGCGCCGTTCAGGTCGACGATGTGCAGCCGCTGCGCGCCCTGCTCGAGCCAGTGCTGCGCCATCGCGGCCGGGTCCTCGGAGAAGACGGTCACCGACTGCATGTCCCCCTGCTTCAGGCGGACGCAGTGCCCGTCCTTGATGTCGATCGCGGGAATGATCTGCATGGCGGCAGCGGATGGGGCTGCGTTGACGGGGGCGACGCGTGTCGCGGGCTGGGTCGATCAGGGACGGCCGTCCCAGGAGACGAAATTGGCGAGCAGCGCGAGTCCCGCGCGTTGGCTCTTTTCCGGGTGGAATTGGGTGGCGAAGATATTATCCCGGGCAATGGCGCAAGTAAACGGCGCCGGGTAGTCGGCGGTTCCCGCCGTGACGGCGGGGTCGTCCGGCACCGGGTGATAGCTGTGCGCGAAGTAGAAGCGCGCGCCGTCGGCGATGCCGCGCCAGAGCGGATGCGCGCGGGCCTGCCGGACCGGGCTCCACCCCATGTGCGGCACCTTCAGCCGCTCGCCGGCCGGCGTCACCATCCGCTCGTCCCGGAAGCGCACGACGCGGCCCGGGACGACGCCGAGCCCGTCGGTCGGCCCCTCCTCGCTGCGGTCGAACAGCATCTGCAGCCCGAGGCAGATGCCGAGGAACGGCCGGTCCGCCAGCACGGCGCGCACGGTGTCCGCGAGGCCGCTCGCGTTCAGCTGGCGCATGCAGTCGGGCATCGCGCTCTGCCCCGGCAGCACGACGCGGCCGGCGGCGCGGATCGTCGCGGCGTCCGAGGAGACCACGACCTCCCGGTCGGGCGCGACGTGCGCGAGCGCCTTCGCGACCGAGCGCAGGTTGCCCATGCCGTAGTCGATGACGACGATGCTGCTCATCGGGGATCAGGGGTCGGGGATCGAAGGGCCGCAGAAATTCCCCTGTGTCACGCGGCGGAACAGCAGGTCCCTCGCTGCGCTCGGGATGACACGGGGAGGTTGGAGCTCGGCGGCAACTGCAACGGCCTGCTAGAGCGCGCCCTTGGTCGACGGAATCGCCGCCCCGGCCCGCGGGTCGCGCGCCAACGCCATCCGCAGCGCCCGCGCAAACGCCTTGAACACCGTCTCGGCCTGGTGGTGCGCGTTGTCGCCGCGCAGGTTGTCGACGTGCAGCGTCACCTGCGCGTGGTTCACGAACCCCTGGAAGAACTCGTGCGTCAGGTCGACGTCGAACGTCCCGATCATCGCGCGCGTGAACGGCACGTGGAACTCGAGGCCCGGGCGTCCCGACAGGTCGACGACGACGCGCGACAGCGCCTCGTCGAGCGGCACGTACGCGTAGCCGTAGCGCGCGATGCCCTTCTTGTCGCCGACGGCCGCGCGGAATGCCTGCCCGAGCGTGATGCCGATGTCCTCGACCGTGTGGTGCGCGTCGACGTGGAGGTCGCCGTTGGCGCGCACGGTGAGGTCGACCATCCCGTGCCGCGCCAGCTGGTCGAGCATGTGGTCGAGGAACGGCACGCCGGTCGCGAGGTCGGCGCGGCCGCTGCCGTCGAGGTCGATCTCGACGGCGATCTTCGTCTCGGCCGTGTCGCGCTCGACCCGGGCGGTCCGGGCGGGGAATTCGGCGGGGGCGTTCATGGGCGGTATGCTACTCCACGCCGCGCGGGGCGCGCCGTCAGGCGTAGCGGGCGAGCGCTTCCAGCAGCGCGTTGTTCTCGGCCGGCGTGCCGATCGTGATCCGCAGGCAATTCGCGAGCCGCGGATGCCAGCCGCCGACGTTCTTCACGAGGATGCCCGCCTCCTCGAGCGTCGCGAACCACGCGTCGGCGTCCGGCACGCGCGCGAGCACGAAGTTCGCGTGCGACGGGAAGACGGTCACGCCGCGCATGCCGGCGAGCGCCGTTGCGAC
>JAYRNW010000128.1:0-3782 GCA_041911995.1 Casimicrobiaceae bacterium
CCGCGGCGCCCCGCCCGCCCCCCCCCGCCCCGGACCCCCGCGCGCCCCCGCGCCACCCGCCCGAGCGCGCCCTTGTCGGGCCCCCCCGCGGCGCGGGGGGGCGCGAGCCACGCCGGCTCGCCGTTCTGCCGCCGCCGCGACAGCGCGTACAGGCCGATCGCGAGGAACGGGCCCACGAGGAAGAAGCCGGTGACGAGCGCGGACACGTACTGGTACGCGTGGCGGAACACGACGTACAGCAGGAAGCCCATCGCGGCGAAGCACGCGCCGTAGAACGCGCTCGGCAGCGGATGCGCGCGGAAGTCGCGCCACCCGGCCGCGAGCCATGCGAACGGCGCAGCGGCGCCGACCGTGCGCACCTCGGGCAGCGCGGATCGCGGCTCGTCGACTTCGGTCATCGGCTTCCTCCGGCGCTGCGGGCGCCTTCCGGCGCGCGAAGTTACAGGAACGCGCGCAGCGCGTCGAGCACCGCGTCGGGCTGCTCCGCCATCAGCGCGTGCCCGGTGCCGGGCAGCGTGACGACGTGCGGGTCGGCGAGCGCGCCGATCAGCGCCTGCGCGCCCCTGGGCGGGGCCATCAGGTCGCGCGCGCCCATCAGCACGAGCGCCGGGCAGCGCACGGCCGCGGCCGCCGCGAGCCCCCCTTCGTACGTGTGGCACGCGACGAGGTCCGTGTGCAGCACGCCGGGACGCGTCCGCTCCATCAGGCGCAGCGCCCCGCCGGTCATCCACATCCCGGGCACCCTGTTGCCGCCGATCTGCTTGCCGGCGCTGTGCGACCAGCCGTTGATGAGCTCGAACGCGACGTGGTCGTCGGCCTTCGCCGCCGCGAGCAGCACGTCGCTGACCGGCATCGGCACCGCGGGGCCGAGCAGCGCGATCTTCGTCACCCGCTGCGGGCAACGCGCCGCGCAGGCCAGCGTGGCGAGCGAACCGAGCGAATGCCCGACCAGTGCGGCGGACGCAACGCCGGCCGCGTCGAGCACCTGCGGCAGCCAGTCGGCGATCGCGTCGACCGACGCGAGGGCGGCGCCCGCCGAGCGACCGTGGCCGGGCAGGTCCACCGCGAGCACGTTGCGGCCGTGGTGCGCGAAGTAGCGCGACTGCAGCGCCCAGACGCTGTGGTCGTTGGCGGCGCCGTGCACGAACACGACCGTCGGCTGCGCGGCCGCGAGCGCGCGCCCGCCGGTGTACCCGTAGACCTCGTGGCCGGCGACCGTGACGCGCATCGTCGTCGGTCAGCCGATGGCGGCGGGCGCCAGGGCCGCGGTGGATTCGGGCACCGGTGTGAGGACCGGGCATCCCGCGAGCAGCGCGTCGATGTTCGCGTACACCATGTCCTGCATCGCCGCCTGCGCCTCCTTGGTCCCGCCGGCGATGTGCGGCGTCAGCGCGACGTTCGGCAGCGCGAGCAGCTCGGCGGGGACGTCGGGCTCGCGCTCGTACACGTCGAGCCCCGCGCCCGCGATGACGCCGTCGCGCAGCGCGCGGATCAGCGCCGCCTCGTCGATCACCGACCCGCGCGCGATGTTGACGACGTGGCCGTCGCGGCCGAGCGCGGCCAGCACGCCGGCGTCGACCGTGTGCCGGTTGGACGCGTCGGCGCGCACGGCGACGACCAGCACGTCCGCCCACTCGGCGAGCGCATGCAGCGTCGCGAAGTGGCGGTACGGCACGTCGGCGCGCGGCCGGCGGTTGTGGTAGCCGACCTCCATCTCGCACGCCGCGGCGCGGCTCGCAACCTTGCGGCCGATCGCGCCCAGCCCGTAGATGCCGACCTTGCGGCCGGTGAGCCCGCGCACGATCGGCACGCGCCTCGCGAAGTTGCCGGTCCAGTCGCCGCGGCGGAGGAACGCGCTGGCGTCGAACATCTGCCGGACGCTCGCGATCACGAGCCCCATCGCGAGGTCGGCGACCGCGGACGCGTTGGCGCCGGGGCTGTGCGTGACCGCGATGCCGCGCTCGTTCGCGGCGGCGACGTCGACCCCTTCGTAGCCGCTGCCCACGCAGCAGACGAGGCGCAGCGCCGGCAGGTGCGCGAGCGCCTCGCGCGTCGTCGCGACCGTGCCCATCGTGATCAGCACCTGCACGCGGCGCAGGTCGGCGGCGGGCATGGCCGCGACCGACGCGGGGAACGGCGGCGGCACCGGTCCCAGCACGGCGAAGCGCACGGACAGCCGGTCGAGGAAGCGCTGCGCCACGCGCGCACCGAGCAGGACCGTCGGCCGCGCGTCCGCGGCGCTCACGTCTTGCCCGCCGCGTACAGCGCGCGCGACAGGTCCTCGATCAGGTCGTCCGGGTCCTCGAGGCCGATCGACAGCCGGATCGTGCCCTCGGTGATGCCCGCCGTGACGAGGTCCTCCGCCGACATCCGGAAGTGCGTCGTGGACGCCGGGTGGATGACCAGCGACTTCGCGTCGCCGACGTTGGCGAGGTGCGAGAAGAGGTTCAGCGACTCGATGAGCTTGCGCCCCTGCGCGCGCGTGCCCGCGATCGCGAAGCTGAACACGGCGCCGCAGCCGCGCGGGAGCAATGCCTTCGCCAGCGCGTGGTCCGGATGCTGCGGCAGTTCCGGGTAGCCGACCGACGCGACGAACGGATGCGCGGCCAGGAACGCGACGATCTTGCGCGCGTTGGCGACGTGCCGGTCCATCCGCAGCGGCAGCGTCTCGATGCCCTGCAGGATCTGGAACGCCGTGAACGGCGCCATGCACGCGCCGAAGTCGCGGATGCCCTCGCGCCGCGCGCGCAGCAGGAACGCCGCCGTCGTCGACTCCTCGGCGAACACCATGTCGTGGAAGCCGTGGTACGGCTCGGTCAGCGTCGGGAACTTGCCGCGCGCCGCGCCCGCGTCCCAGTCGAACCTGCCCGAGTCCACCAGCAGGCCGCCGATGACCACACCGTGGCCGGACAGGAACTTGGTCGCCGAATGGAACACCAGGTCGGCGCCCTGATCGAACGGCCGCGACAGGTACGGCGTGGTGAACGTCGAGTCGACGAGCAGCGGCAGCCCGTGCTCGTGCGCCAGCGCGGCGACGCGCGGGACGTCGAGCACTTCCAGTCCCGGGTTGCCGAGCGTCTCGCCGAACAGCAGCCGCGTCTCCGGGCGGATCGCCGCGCGCCACGCGTCGACGTCACGCGGGTCGACGAACGTCGTCGTGACGCCGAACCGCGGCAGCGTGTAGTCGAGCAGGTTGTGCGAGCCGCCGTAGAGCGACCGCGACGCGACGACGTGCGCGCCGGCGCCCAGCAGCGTGACGATCGCCAGATGCAGCGCCGCCTGCCCGCTCGCGGTGGCGATCGCGCCCACGCCCCCTTCGAGCGCGGCGATGCGCTCCTCCAGCACGGCGACCGTCGGGTTCGAGATCCGCGAGTAGACGTGGCCCGCGCGCTCCATGTTGAAGAGCGCCGCCGCGTGGTCGCTGTCGGGGAAGACGAACGACGCCGTCTGGTAGATCGGCGTCGCGCGCGCGCCGGTCGCCGGGTCCGGCACGGCGCCCGCGTGCAGCGACAGCGTGTCGAACCGGTGCGTCTTGGGCTTGGTCATCGGGGGACGGGCGCGGGCGGTCCCCATTCTAGGCGGATTCGCGCGCGAGCGTAAAATCGGCCGATGAAGACGCGACCGCCCGCGCCGGAGAGCGACGCTGCGCCGGTCCCCGACCCGCTGCGGCGCGCGCCGGGTCCGGCCGAGCGCGGCCGCGGCGCGACGTTCAACCCGGGCAACCGCTTCCGCCGCGAGCTGCGCGAGGCGTACGACGACGGCTGGGCGCCGCCGGCGGACGC
>JAYRNW010000129.1:0-7612 GCA_041911995.1 Casimicrobiaceae bacterium
CGTGGGGGTCGTTTCATCCTAGTCGTGATGGGCCGCCCCGAACCAATTAACACCCCCTCCGGGGGCAGCGAGCGCAGCGAGCGTGGGGGTCGTTTCATCCTAACCGCCGGTGACCGGCGGCAGCAGCGCGACCTCGTCGCCGTCGCGCAGCATCGCGTCGTCCGCAGCGAGCGCGTGATTCACGGCGACGCGCACGGCGCGCCCCGGGGCGAGCTCCGCCGCCCACGCGCCGCCGCGCGCGCGCAGCGCGGCGACCAGCGCCGCCACCGTCGGCGCGGCGTCGGGCAACGCCAGGGATTCTCCGCCGCTGCCGAACGCGTCGCGCAGCCGCGCGAGATAGACGAGGCGGACCGTCACGGCGTTCGCAGGGTGGCTGGCGTCGGGCATCGGCACGAAAGGACGGCGGCGGCGCATGCGGCGTCCGCTCCCGGATTATAGGGGCCGCGGGGAGCCGCCCGCGCGCGGTCGATCAGAACCGGTACTGCACGCCCAGCTGCAGCTGGTCGTTCTCCGGCAGCACGCCGCCGACGATCTCGCCCGGCAGGCGGCCGAACCGCGCGTATTCGAGCCGGAGCCCGAGCGCCGAGGACATGTCGTAGCGCAGCCCGAGCCCGTAGTTCACGCCGTCGCGGCTGCGGCGCGCGTCGCCGACGAAGCCGGGCGCGTACGTCGGCTGCGCCTCGGTCTGCGCGTAGCCCAGGCGCCCGTACAGCGACAAGCTCTTCCTGAATTCCCACGTGCCGAAAACGTCGACGTTCCACGCCTTGCCGGCGGGATCGGCGTCGGAGGCGAGCGCGAGTCCGACACCGCGCCGCGCGCCGGGCAGCGCCGGCTGCAGCGCGAAACGGTCGCTCGTGGCGACGGCCGCCTCGACGGCCAGGTCGTTCGCCCACCGGTAGCCGCCGTACGCGAGCGTCCGGGTGCCGCCGTCGTCGCTGCCGGGGGCGGTAAAGCGGCTCCAGACCGACGTCAGGTGGCCGAACGAGAGCCCGTCGGCGTCACGCCCGGCCGCACGCAGCGCGATGCCGCCGTAGAAACCGGCATTGGCGTCGGGCGGGAGGGCCGGATCCTGGGCGTGCGCCACCGAGCCGACGATCAGCCAGGAGGCGGAAATAAATACAAGTATCTGTTTCGAGAACATTTTCGTCAGGCGCCACCGGCCGGAGCCCGCCCGGGGCCTCGGGCCGTCACGCGCATTGGGCCGCATCGCGGGCGACAAGTTCAACCTACTCCGCCGCCCCGGGCGCGTCAATTGTGTCGGGCCACGGCGACGCATTTTCGGCGACGAACGTTGCGATTTCGTCCAGCCGGTCCAGCACGAACACCGGCAGCGGGCTCCCGGCGAAGGCCTGCGGGGTGTCGGTTGCGATCGCCCGCACGTACGGATCCGTGGGATGCAGCAGCGGCTTGCCGACGTCGGCCCGCCAGATCTCGAGCTTGGGGATCGGGTGGAACTTGTAGCCCTCGACCAGCGCCAGCGCGCACGGCGACAGCCGCCGCAGCGTTGCGTCGAGCGTGGGCTCGGGGGCGCCGCGCAGCTCGTGGATCAGCGCCCACCGGCGCGCCGAGCTCACGAGCACCTCCGTGCACCCGGCCTCGCGGTGCCGCCACGAATCCTTGCCGGGCCGGTCGACGTCGAAGTCGTGGTGCGCGTGCTTGATCAGCGACACGGGCCCCACGCGGGCGACGAGGCGCGGGATCAGCTGCTCGATCAGCGTGGTCTTGCCGCTGCCGGACCAGCCGGCGAAGCCGAAGATCTTCATGGAGGCTCGAAAAGCCGGCTTTCTACGCGAGAACCCGCACCCGCACAAGCGGCCCGCGCGTCATGCTGCACCCGCGTCGCGGGCCGCCGCGTCGGCGGCGAGCCCCGCGTGGACGATCGCGCCGGCGCGGACCATGACGCCCGCCGCGAGCCCGGCGTCGTCCGCCTGCGCGCGGGCCGTGCCCTTTCGTGCCATCGCGCGAACGTACGGCAGCGTCGCCTGCGCGAGCGCGAGGGTGGCGGTGCGCGCGACCAGCGACGGCATGTTCGGCACCGCGTAGTGGACGACGCCGCACTCGACGAACGTCGGCTCCGACATCTTCGTCATCCGCGACGTCTCGGCGATGCCCCCTTGGTCGATGCCGACGTCGACGATGGCCGAGCCCGGCCGCATCGCCGCGACGAGCGCGCGCGGCAGGAGCTTCGGCGACAGCGTGCCCGGCTCCAGCACGCCGCCGATCACGAGGTCCGCGTCGGCAACCCGGTCGACGAACGCCGCGGCGCGCGGGTCGGCGAGCCCGTGCACGGCGACGGACAGGCCCTCGGCCGCGAGCGCATCGGCCAGGGCGGCGCGCCGCGCGGCACCGCGCGAGAACACCGTGACCCGCGCGCCCAGCCGCGCCGCGATGCGCGCCGCCTCGCCACCCACGTTGCCGGCGCCGATCACGACCGCCCGGGCACCGGGCACGGCATCCACGCCGGTCAGCAGCACGCCGGCGCCGCCGCGGTCCGTCGCGAGCGCCTGCGCACCGGCCAGCGGCGCCAGCCGGCCGGCGATGCGCGACATCGGCGCCAGCAGCGGCAGGCGGCCGGCGGCGTCGCGCACGGTCTCGTAGGCGATCGCCTCGATGCCGGCCGCGAGCACGGCGGCGAGCAGCGCGGGGTCGCGGTTGATCTGCGCGAACCCGAACACCGTCGTGCCGCGGACGAGCCGCGGAATCTCGGGCGGCTGCAGCTCCTTCACCTTGACGACGAGCTCGCACGTCCACACGGCGTCGGGCGCGACGAGCGTCGCCCCCGCGGCCGCGTAGTCGGCGTCGGCGAACCCGACCGCCGCGCCGGCGCCCGCGGCGACGTGCACGGCGTGGCCGTCGGCGACCAGCGTGCGCGCGCCGTCCGGCGTCACGCCGACGCGGCGCTCGCCGTCCTTGATCTCGCGCGGAACCCCGATCCTCATCCGCGGCCGAGGATCGCGACCGTGAGCGTGACGATGCCGAGGACGAGGTTGACGCCGACCAGCCGGCGTACGCGTGCCATCGCGGCGCCGGCGCGTTCCCATGCGCTGCCGGCGACCGCGGCGCGCAGCTGCGGCAGCGGCGAGGCGACGAGGTACGCGTAGACCGCCGTCATCACGAGCCCGATGCCGGTCATCGTGTGCACGGAGGGCCCGACCGCGCGCATGCCGCCCGCGAGCCCGATCATCGCCACGCCGCTGCCGACGACCATCGCGATCGCGAGCCCCGCCCACGTCACGAAGCGCGCGAGCGTGCCCGCGAGCAGCGGCAGGCGCTGCGGCGGGGGCAGCGCCTGCGCGGCCGGGCGCAGCGCCATGTGCGCGAAGAACATGCCGCCGACCCAGACGACGACGCCCAGGACGTGCAGCCAACGGGCAATTTGCATGGGAACCGCGCGCCTCGCGTGGCAGGGAGGGCCGATTGTACTGCGCCGCCGCGCTGCCGCCGCCGGCCGCGCGCCGTGGTGTAGCATTTCCCGCATCGGGGCGCCGCGGTCGCGCGTGCCGCTTGCGCCTCGTCCGTCCGCCCCGACGTTGGAGACCGTATGGGCCACATCCGCACCGAGACGCTGCCGGTCCCGCAGGGCGAGGCGCCGCGCGACGTCGAGGGCACGATCGAGCGCACGATTTCCGAGGTGCCGGCGCCGCGGACGCACACGGTGCCCGACCCCGACCGCGCCGCCGACGGGATCGCGAAGCGGGCGGCGAAGCAGGCGGCGGTGCTCTCCGGGTCGCTCGCGCTGCCGCCCGGGCCGTTCGGCATGCTCACGGTGCTGCCGGACCTCTACCTCATCTGGAAGACGCAGCGCCAGATGGTCGCCGACATCTTCGCGCTCTACGGCCGCACGGCCGAGCTCACGCGCTCGCACATGCTGTACTGCCTGTTCCGGCACGCGGCGAGCCAGGTGCTGCGCGACTTCGCCGTCCGCACAGGCCAGCGCATCGTCGTCCAGCAGCTGTCGGGCGGCGCGCTGAAGGCGGTGATCGCGAAGGTCGGCCTGTCGGTCAGCAAGCGCGTGGCCGGCAGCGCCGCCGGCCGCTGGGTCCCGCTGGCCGGCGCCGCCGCCGTCGGCGCGTACGCGTACTGGGACACGCTGCAGGTCGCGAAGACCGCGCGGCGCCTGCTCGCCGACCCCGCGCTCGACGCCCCGCCGCGGCGCCGGCGCGCGTGACCGGATCATGTGCGGACGCTACGAGCTGCACACGCACCCGGCAGCGCTGGCGCTCGCGTTCGGCCTGCCGGCGCCGCCGTCGGTGGCGCCGCGTTACAACATCGCGCCGATGCAGGACGTGCCGGTGGTCCGGCTGGCGCAGGCCGGAGGGCGCGAGCTCGCGTTCGTCCGCTGGGGGCTCGTGCCGCGCTGGGCCAAGGACCCCTCCATCGGCGCCCGCATGATCAACGCGCGCGCCGAGACGCTGGCCGAGAAGCCGTCGTTCCGGACGGCGCTGCGCCGGCACCGCTGCCTGATCCCGGCCGACGGCTTCTACGAGTGGAAGGCCACCGCGGCGGGCGGCAAGCAACCGATCCACATCGGGATGAAGGACGGCGCGACGTTCGCGTTCGCCGGCCTGACCGAGCGCTGGATGGCGCCGGAAGGCGAGGTCCTCGACACGTGCACGATCATCACGACGCAGGCCAATGCGCTGCTCGCCCCGCTGCACGACCGGATGCCGGCGATCGTCGCCCCGGCGGACTACGGCCGCTGGCTCGACACGGCCAACGCCGACGTCGACGCGCTCTTCGCGCCGTATCCCGCGGACGCGATGACGTATTACCCGGTGTCCACGCGCGTCAACAGCGTGCGCCACGACGACGCCTCGCTGCTCGACCGCGTCGCGGAGGCCGGCGCCGCGGAAGCGTCTGCCGAGGCGCCGCCGCCGCCTGCGCCGCCACATGCGGCGCCGGAGCAGCCCGACCTCTTCTGAGCGCCGCTACTTCGCCGGCGCACCGGCGGCGATCCACGCGGCAAGCGTGGCGCGCTCGCCGTCGGTCATGCCGGTCAGGTTGCCGATCGGCATCGCGCGGCTCGCGACCGCCTGCTCGTGGATTTTCGCTGCGTTGGCGACGATCGCGGCCGGCGTGTCGAGCACGAAGCCCTTCGGCGGGTCGTTGAACCCTTCCTGCGTCGGCTTCGCGGCGTGGCACGTGGCGCACCGCGTCGCGACGATGCGCTCGACGTCGGCGAACGTCCACGCCGCCGGCTTCGGCGGCTCGGGCGCGATCGCGACGGCGAGCGCCAGCGTCGCGACGGCGGCCGTGACGGGGATCGCCCACACGGTGCGCCCCTTGTGCCGCAGGTTGAAGAAGTGCCGGACGAAGGCGGCGATCAGCAGGATCGCGACCAGCACCAGCCACGCGTGCCGGTGCCCGAACGTCAGCGGGTAGTGGCCGCTGATCATGACGAACAGCACCGGCAGCGTGAAGTAGTTGTTGTGGACGGAGCGCTGCTTGCCGCGCAGGCCGTATACCGGATCGGGTGCGACGCCGTCCACCTTCGCCTCGACCAGCCGCCGCTGCGCCGGCATGATCACGAAGTACACGTTCCACGCCATGATCGTGCCCATCATGGCGCCGACCTGCATGTACATGGCGCGGCCGCCGTACACGTGCGAGAGGCCCCACGCGACGGCGGCGAAGAACGCGATCGTCGCCACGGCGACCGCGCGCTCGCGCTCGAGCCCCATGCGCTTGCAGAGCTGGTCGTAGAACACCCAGCCGGCGGGCAGCAGCACGACGGACAGCGCCACCGCCTGCCACGGCGCCAGGTCGGCGACGCTGCGGTCGACCATGTAGGTGCCGGCGTGCGCGTAGTACAGGACGACGAGGAGCGCGAAGCCGGACATCCACGTCCAGTACGCCTCCCACTTGAACCAGTGCAGCGGCTCGGGCAGCGCGGTCGGCGCGACCTTGAACTTCTGCGCGTGGTAGAAGCCGCCGCCGTGGATCGCCCACAGCTCGCCGCCGACGCCGGCCTCCGCGTCCTCGGCCCGCTTCGGCGGCAAGAGCGAGTTGTCGAGGAAGACGAAGTAGAACGACGCGCCGATCCACGCGATGCCGGTGATGAGGTGCACCCAGCGGATGACGAGCTGCAGCCACTCGCCGGCGTAGGCTTCCATCGCGTCAGCTTCCGCGGTACGCCGACCAGCTCCACGGCGACACGAGCAGCGGCACGTGGTAGTGCGCGGCGCCGTCGGCCACGCCGAAGTCGAGCACGACCTCGTCGACGAACGGCGGGTCCGGCAGGTCGAGCCCGGCGGCGGCGAAGTACTCGCCGACGGCGAACACCAGCCGGTAGCGCCCGCGCGTGAACGCGTCCCCCTCGAGCAGCGGCACGGCGCAGCGGCCGTCCGCGTTGGTGACCGCGTCCCCGATCAGCGCGTAGCGCTCGCCCAGGTTGCGGTACACGGTGATCCGGATGCCCGCGCCGGGGCGCCCGCGCGCGGTGTCGAGCACGTGTGTGGTCAGCCGTCCCATCGCCGCCGCCTCCGTCGCGCCGACGCCGCCGTTGCGTCGGTCGGCATCGTTGTATACAGTTGGCGCCGTCATTGTATGCGTTCCGGACGGCCATGCAATCGTACCCGGCGACGGTCCACGGCGGCACCGAGCAGCCGATCTACGACGCGGTGCGCGAGGCGGTGCTCGACCAGCGCGTGGCGCCCGGCACCCGGCTGACCGAGGCGTCGCTGGTCGAGCTCTTCGGCGTGTCGCGCACGATCGTGCGGATGGCGCTCGTGCGCCTCGCGCACGACCACATCGTCCGGTTGAAGCCCAACCTCGGCGCCAGCGTCGCCAACCCGACACCGGAGGAGACGCGCGCCGTGTTCGAGGCGCGGCGGATGGTCGAGTGCGCGGCGCTGCCGGCGGTGATCGAGCGGGCGGCGGAACGGCAGCTCGACGCGCTGCGCGCGCTGGTGCAACAGGAGGACGCCGCGTTCCACGCCGGCGACGTGCGGAGCTGGATCCGCCTGTCCGGCGAATTCCACTGCCGGCTGTGCGCGCTCGCGCGCAACCCGGTCATGCTGCACTACACGACGGAGCTCGTTACGCAATCCCTGCTGATGACCGCACTGTACATGCCGCCGGGGCAGACGAGCTGCGCGACGGACGATCACCTCGCGCTGATCGACGCCGTCGCGGCGCGCGACGAGCGGCGTGCGATCCGCCTGATGCAGCAGCACCTCGACGCATGCGAGGCGCGGCTCGCGCTCGATCGCGCGCACGCGCAGCCGGCCGACCTCGCTTCCGCGCTGCGCGTGAAGCGCCGCCGCGGGGCCGCCGCAAAATGAGTTCCGCCGGGCTGCCGCCGGGAGGCGCGCGCGTGTCGTTCGAGCCCGCCTATCCGCGCGACCTCGCCGGCTACGGCGCCCGTCCGCCGCACCCGCGCTGGCCGGGCGGCGCGCGCATCGCCGTGCAGTTCGTCCTCAACTACGAGGAAGGCGGCGAGAGCTGCCTGCTGCACGGCGACGCCGCGTCGGAGACCTTCCTGTCGGAGATCGTCGGCGCGCAGGCGTTCGCGGCGCGGCACCTGTCGATGGAGTCGCTGTACGAGTACGGCTCGCGCGCCGGCGTCTGGCGCATCCTGCGCCTGTTCCGCGAGCGGCGGATGCCGCTCACC
>JAYRNW010000130.1:0-3897 GCA_041911995.1 Casimicrobiaceae bacterium
AGAACGACACGAACTTGCGCATCAGGTACGCCTGCTCGTTGTTGTGCTTCGAGCTGCCGACCCAGTACACGGCGTCCGGCCCCGAGTCCTTGCGGATCGCGAGCAGCTTCTCGCTCACCTCGTTCAGCGCCTGGTCCCACGACAGCTTCTGCCACTTGCCGTTGACGAGCTTCATCGGCGACTTCAGCCGGTGCTCGCCGTGGCCGTGCTCGCGCACCGACGCGCCCTTCGCGCAGTGCGCGCCGAGGTTGAGCGGCGACTCGAAGACCGGCTCCTGCCGCGTCCACACGCCGTTCTCGACGACGGCGTCGACCGAGCAGCCGACCGAGCAGTGCGTGCAGACGGTGCGCGCCTTGGTGACGCCCGTCGCTTCACCCTCCTTCGCGGCCTCGGCGGGGCCGATCACGCCGTACGGGATCTGGCTCGCGAACGCGCCGGCGCCGGCGGCGAGACCCGAGCGCTTGAGGAACGCGCGCCGGTCCATCGTCGAGAGCTTGGCACCGGCGAGCCTCTTCAGGCGGGGGCCGGAAACGGGTGCGCTGTCGGTCTTGCGGGTCAGCAGCATGGCGGCCTCCTAGATGCGCGTCGTCGCGTAGTAATCGCGAACGTGCTCGGTTTCGCGGTAGCCCTGCGCGGCGTCCGGCGCGGCGTCGGCCGCTTCCGCGACCGGCGCAGCGAGCGACTGCGTCGCGGCGGCTGCGGCCCCGGCGCTGCCTGCGCCCAGGGCGAGCAGGAACCGGCGGCGCTTGAGATCGGTGGGGGTGGGAGTTGCGGCGTGCGTCGGGGCGGACGCGGGCGCTGGGCGCTGCGACGTGTCGCTCATCTGGACCTCCAAATTCGATGCCGCGTGACGTTATGGCCGGCGCAGGCGCCGTTCATTCCATGGCGAACGAGTCACGTTCGACCGCCACGAAGAGACTGGCGAATTGTGCTACTCGGACGTAGTAGTTGGCAATCGGGCATTCGCATATTGCGGCGCAGCAATCCGGCACCCACGGCGCGATCCAGCGGTCGAAGAAGGCGCGCTGCACCGCCAGCGGCTGCCGCGCCCGCCGTCCGTCGCCCGCGATCAGGATGCGCATGGTCTCGCACAGCGCGGACAGGTGGTCCTCGGTGACGTTGACGCCGTCGCGGCGCGCGAGCCCGAGTCCCGCGAGCTGCGTCCTCAGGTCGGCGAGCGGCTTCTCCATCATGAAGCCGGCGATCCAGTGCGACGCGTGCAGGTTGATCTCGCTCTTGCCGACGCCGACGAAGACGTCCGTGTATTCCTGCTCGGCGGCCTCCGCGTCCATCCCCCGGGTGGCCAGCACCAGCGCATTCCATGCCGCGGACAGGGGATTGCCGTCGCCGGTGCCCCACAGGTCGGAGGCGCCCAGCGCCGCCAGCAGCGCCGGGTCCGGCGCGGCCGCGAACAGCCGGCCCAGCAGCGCGTAGAACTCGGCGCGCGCCTGATCCTCCGGCGCGACCGCGGGATCGAGCGTGACCGGCGAGGTGCGCGTCGGGTCCGTCATGAGTTGCGGATGTCCACGCCGTCGCCGCTGCGCATCAGGTCGACGACGCGGCAGTCGGCGCACATGCGCAGCCGGTCGAGCGCGCCCGGGGCGGCGAACATCGCGTGGCCGGCGAGCTTCGCGACCATCGTGTCGACCATCCGCTGCGTGCCGAGCGGCTTGCCGCAGCGGATGCACGCGGCCACCGCCGCCTCGTTGAGCACGCGCGGCTGCCTCGCCTCCGGCGTCAGGTCGAGCCGCGGCGTCAGCGTGATCGCGCGCTCCGGGCAGGTCGCCGCGCAGATGCCGCACTGCACGCAGTTGGCCTCGACGAACCGCAGCTGCGGCCGCTCGACGTTGTCCTGGATCGCGGCCACCGGGCACGCGCCGACGCAGGCCATGCACATCGTGCACGCGGCGGCGTCGACCGCGATGGCGCCGTACGGCGCGCCGTTCGGCAGCGCAACCTGCGTGCGCGGCACAGGCGCGTGCGCGGCCAGGTGCGCGAGCGCGAGCGCCGCCGTCGTCCGCTTCTCGACGGTCCCGCCGAACGTCGCGGCGACGCGCGGGCCGAGCGCCGGCGGCCACGACCACAGCGCGTCGAGCGCGTCCGCGTCGACGACGCGGAAGTGCTCGCCCTGGTAGCCCAGCGCGTCGGCGATGGTGTCGGCCACGCGCATCTGGAACGCGAGCGCCTCGCGGTACTGCGGCGCCTCGGCGCCGGTCGCGAGCACGGCGACCTGCGACGCGCCCCACGCGAGCGCGGCGAGCCACACGTCGAGCCCGACCGACGCGATGTGGTGGACCTCGACCGGGATCACGCGCGCCGGCAGCCCGCGACCGCGGCGCGCCGCGTGTGCGATCGCCGCGCGCCCGTCCTCGGCGTGCAGCAGCAGGCACGCGTCGCGACCGTTCGCGCCGGCATACGTCGCGAGCAGCGTCTTCAGCCGCGCCGCGAGGTCGGGCACCGACGGATACGCATAGGAGAGCGCGCCGGACGGGCACACGGTCGTGCACGCGCCGCAGCCCGCGCACAGGTGCGGCTCGACGAACACATGGTCGCCGTCGGCGCGGATCGCCGCGGTCGAGCACACGTCGATGCACTGCGCGCAGCCGGTGATCTTCGAGCGGCCGTGCGCGCAGACCGACGCCTTGTAGCGGAAGAACGTCGGCTTCTCGAACTCGCCGGTGAACCCGGCCAGCTCGGCGACGGCCTTCGCCTGCGCGACCGGATCCGCGCCGGGCCCGAAGTAGCCCTGCGGCGGCTGGTGCTGGCGGAACCACGCGCTCCGGTGGAGGTCGAGCACGAGGTCGAAGCGCGCGCTGCGCTCGCGTTCTTTGCGCGCGAAGTCGATCGCGCCGACCGCGCCGCACGCGGCCACGCACGCGCGGTGAGACTTGCAGCGCTCGAGGTCGACCTGGTAGCCGTCGTCGATCGCGTGCTCGGGGCACGCGCGCACGCACGCGTTGCAGCGCGTGCAGAGGTCGAGGTCGATCGGGTTTTCCTGCTCCCACTGCGCGTCGAACGCGCCGAGCCAGCCGGCGAGCGCGGTCAGCCGTCCCGAGTAGACCGGATAGCCGCGTTCGGCGGGCAGCGCCGTGCCGACCGTGCGCCCGGTCGCGAGCACCGTCACCGCGAGGCGCGGCGATAACGCGTCCGCCCACGCGAGCGCCGCGGCTAGCGGCCCCGCGATCAGCAGCTGGCCCTCCGACCGGTAGCCGACCGCGGGCACGGGCTCGGGGTCCGGCAGCGACGCCATCGCGAGCAGCGCCGCGATCTTCGGCGTGGCCGCGTTCGCCTCGGCCGACCAGCCGGCGGTCTCGCGGATGTTCACGAAGCGGATCGTGTGCGCGCGGCCGCCCTCCTCGGCCACGTCGCCCAGCAGCCGCTGCTCCTGCGTGCACGCCACCACGACGTCGCCGGTCGCGGCCGCGGCGAACGCGGAGAGCTCGCGCTGGCACAGCAGCGTGTGCACGTCGACGGCGCGCGGCAGCGCGAGCGCGCGACCGAGCGCCGCGCCGTCGAGCGGCATCGTCCGGTTGCAGTCGCAGACGAGGAGCTTCTTGTCGCCGACGCTCATCGTGGTCCGGCGTGCGCCCTGCGATGGCGCGCGCGCATCACGTCGATGCCTCCCCCGGCCTCCCTGTACCCGCTTGCGGGGAGAGGCTCGGGGTGAGGGGCGCGTCGACGGTCGGCGTCGCCGCGGCTTCCGGCAGTGTCGGAGCTGCGGCCGCGGCGGGTTCGGTCGCCGGCACCGGCGCTTCGCTCTGCGCTGCGACCTCCGCCGCCGCTTCGTCGCCGGTGAGCACGTCGTACACCTTGGCGAGCTTGTCGAGCATGCCGGCCGGCAGCGGGTCGGGCTTCGTGTAGTCGTCGACGTACACGTCGAGCCCGTCCATGACGTTG
>JAYRNW010000131.1:0-4174 GCA_041911995.1 Casimicrobiaceae bacterium
CCGGCCGGCCGCGCTGTCGTAGCATGCCGGACGCGGCCGGCGACGGCCGCGCCGCCGTCGCCGCCGCGAGGGGAGACGCCGCGCCGCACGGAGCGGCGAAGGAATACCCGAGCACAGTACTTGTTATCCCGACACCGGGGCCGCCCCGGCCCAACAGGACGAGTCTCCCGCGATGAACATGCCCGCCCGCCTCTTCCGCCTTGCCGCCGCACTTCTCGCCGCGTTCGCGTACGGCGCCGCCGCCGACGCGGCCGACACCATGCGCGGCCAGCAGCTCTACAACACGTATTGCGCGACGTGCCACAACCCGGGCGGCAACCCCGGCCCGGAGCCGATCAAATTGGGTGCCGGCGATCCATCGATCGTCGCGCTCGCATTGCGCACGGTCGTCGAGATGGACGGGCTCGAGCAGCAGCTCAACGCCGGCAACATCGACGACCTCGCCGCCTATCTCGCCGTGCGGTTCAACGTAACGCCCGCCCCGCAGATCGCGACGGCCGTCGAGTACTACCACCTCGCGTTCGACCACTTCTTCGTGACGACGATCGCCGACGAGATCACGAAGCTCGACAACGGTACGTTCGCCGGCTGGAAGCGCACGGGCCTGCAGTTCGACGTCTACAAGGCGCCGACGCCGGGCGCGTCGGCCGTATGCCGGTTCTTCAGCACCGCCTTCGCGCCCAAGAGTTCGCACTTCTATACGGCGCTGGCCAGCGAGTGCGCGGCGGTCAAGGCGAATGCGGCCTGGACGTTCGAGGGCGAAGTCTTCTACGTGAAGACGCCGGCGATGGACGGCACCTGCGAGGCGGCAACCGTTCCGGTGTACCGCCTCTACAACAATGGAATGGGTGCGGCCCCGAACCACAGGTTCACGACGGACGAGGCGTTGCAGGCGGAAATGGAAACGAAGGGCTGGATTCCGGAAGGCTACGGCGTCGGCGTCACGATGTGCGTGCCGGCGCCGCTGCAGTAGGCGCCCCCCCCCGCAGCGCGCTGCGCGTGCCTCGGGGGAGACCAGCGCCGGCCGGGCCGCCCCAAGGGCACGCCTCGGGGGGAGACTCTCTAGCGAAGCGGCGCCGGGCCGTGCAGCGATGCGTCTGCGGCGACACCCAGCCACTGCACGCCCTGCGCCTCGAGGAATGCCGGGGCGTCCGCTTCGAGCAGCATCGCGATCGTCGCGCAGCTGCCGGCGACCACGCACAGCGGCGACACCACGCTGATCGACTGCCAGTACGCGACCGGCATGCCGGTGCGCGGGTCGAGGATGTGGCAGTAGCGCGTGCCGGCGATCTCGAAGTAGCGCTCGTAGTCGCCGCTGGTCGCGAGCGCGCCCGTCGCGAGGTCGAAGCCCGCCACCGCCGCATGCGCGTGCCGCGGATGGCGGATGCCGACGCGCCACGGCGTGCCGTCGGCCTGCGGCCCGATCGCGCGCACGTCGCCGCCCAGGTTCACGAGGCCGTGGCGCATGCCGTGTTCCAGGCAGATCGTCGCCACGCGGTCCGCCGCGTATTCCTTGCCGATGCCGCCGAAGTCGATCTCCATCCCCGCGCGCGGCAGCCGCACCGCCGTCGCGTCCCACTCGACGCGCGGCCAGCCGATCAGCGCGACCGCGGCCGCGAGCGCGGCCGGGTCCGGCAGCGCCGGGGGCTCGCGCCGGAAGTCCCACGCGCGGCGCAGCACGCCGGACGTGACGTCGAACCGGCCGCCGGAGAGCGTGTGGCACTCGTCGGCGTAGCGCAGCAGCGCGGCCGTCTCCGCGTCGATCGCGACCGGGGGACCGCCGGCCGCACGGTTGATGCGCGCGGTGACGCTGTCGTCGCGGTAGCGCGAGTACTTGGCCTCGATGCGCAGCACGTCGGCAATCGCCGCGGCGGCCGCGCGCCGCGCGGCGTCGACGTCCGCCGCGGCCAGCGCGATCTCGTTCTCGGTGGCCATCGCGCGGAACCGCTGCCGGAACTGCTTCATCGTCAGGGTCGGTGCGCGGCGTGCACCGCGCAGGCCGGCGCCGCGGGGCGCGCTAGAACGTCTTGGTGAGGTCGACCTGGAACCAGCGCGCGGAGAACGTCTGGATTCCCGGGCTGCCCGAGCCGCCGATCCGCCAATCCGGGTCCTGCCGGTAGTAGTCGGCGCGCAGCGCGACGCTCCAGTTGTCCCACAGCGACTTGCCGACGATGACGCCCGCCGTGATCGCGCCGAACGCGGCGAGCCGCGTGTCCGCGCTGTAGTCCTGCCCTTCGATGAAGCCCTTCGGGAACGGCGGGTTCTTGTAGAAGTCGGCGGCGCTCTGCGTGTAGTAGCGCAGGCCCGGCGTCACCGTGAAGCCCCACGGCAGCGCCTGCACCCACGCGACGTCGAACGCGTTCGACGTGCTGCCGAACGAGTCGAACAGCAGCCGGTAGCCGAGCTTGAGCGTCGCGTCCGGGTCGGCGAAGTAGTGGTTGTAGCGCGTGAGCCACGCGAACGTGTCGCGCGTGGTCGGCCGCGTGTCGAGCGGCTTGTACGGGTCCGAGTAGTAGCCGTGGCCCGTGTAGTACGTGAGGTTCGACTGGACGATCGAGTTCGGCGACAGCGCCTGCGTGACGCCGACCAGGAATTCGAGCGAGTTGCGCCGCGAGTCGGGCGCCACCCCGTTGGTGGCGTTGATGCGGTCGTTGGCGCCGGCGACCCCGAACGTCCACGTGCGGTTGCGGTCCTCGCTGAACACCTGCACGGTGACCGAGCCGCCGCGCGACAGGTAGTCCTGCTCGGAGGAAACGAACGCGCCGAAGCTCACCGCGTAGTTGCCGAAGTAGCGCGTGACCTTCACGTCGCCGGCGGTCCGGTAGTCGCCGACGGAAGCGCCGGACAGCACGTTGAAGTACAGCGGCGACGCGCCGGACATCGAGTCGTAGACCATGCCGCCTTCGACGACCCACTGGTCGTTGATCGGCACCAGCGCGTAGAACGCCGGCGCATCGACCGACATCCGGTTGCGGCCCGGCTGCCAGTCGCGGTAGCTCAGGTACTGCAGCTCGAAGATGCCCTTGTCCGGCGCTGCCTGCGCGAGCGCATCCGCCGGCATCACGCCGGGCAGCGCCAGCGCAGCGGCGAGCAGCGCGCCGGCCGGCGCGGCGTCCGGGCGGCTTGCGGGACGCGCGCCGGCGCGGCGGTTGCGCGCGCGGCGCCGGCGCTTCGCGTCAGTTGCAGCCACAGCCGCCTCCGCCGACGCCGTAGCCGCCGGAGGCGGCTTCCTTGCTCGTGTAGATGTGCTGCTGCGTCTTCGCGTCCAGCCGGTCGAAGTCGAACTGCATGTCCGGGCGCGCGAGGTTGCCGCGCTCCCACGGCTTCGGCGGCTCGATCGTGGCACAGCCGGCGAGCGCCAGCGCGAGAACGGCCAGGAGGATGCGGCGCATGGCGGGACTCCCTGCAATCACGGCTTCGCGGCGGCGACGAGCGCGGCGATCCGCTGCTCGAGGCCGGCCTTGCTCTCGTCGACGAACCCGCGCTCGACGTAGGTCACCTTGCCGGTCGCGTCGATCAGGTACGAGCTCGGCATGCCCTTGACGCCGAACGCGGACGGCGTCGTGCCCACCTCGTCGAACACGACGGTGAAACCCGCCGGAATCTGCGCGAGGAAGCGGTCGGCGTCGGCACGCTTCTTGTCGACGTTGACACCGACGACGACGAAGCCTTTCGCGCCGTACTTCTGCTGCATCTCGCCCATCCACGGGAACGAGCGGCGGCACGGGCCGCACCACGACGCCCAGAAGTCGACGTAGACGACCTTGCCGCGCAGCTTGTCGAGCGCGACGGTCTCGCCCTTGGCGTTGGGCAGCGCGAACGTCGGTGCCGGCTCGCCGGCCTCGGTGGCGAGCGCGGGGCCGGCCGCGAGCGCGGCCAGCAGGACGAGGGCCGGGGCCCGGCGCCGCAGCGTGGGATGTCTCATGACAATGGCATTATGCACGATCCGGGTGGCGGAAAGCCAACGGCACGCAAGCGGCGTGCCGCTGTCGCGACGAACATGCGAACCGTGCCCGGGATTCCGCCCCGGGCCCGAGCGTGGCGCGGCGAAGCCGCCGGCAGGTGGCCGATTCTTCCCGGTGTCATCCCGAGGAACGCGGCGACGACGGCCCCGGCCGGCGCACTTCTTCCACCTGTCGTCCCGAGCGCAGCGAGCAACTGCTGTTTGCGGCCA
>JAYRNW010000132.1:0-4142 GCA_041911995.1 Casimicrobiaceae bacterium
AAGCCGCGAAACGCGGTGAAGAGCAAGGCCGCCGGCAGCGCCAGCGCGAGCGCCGCGAGGTAGGCGCGCACCCGGTCGGCGACCGCCGGCTCGGCGCGCGACAGCGCGAGGAACGGCTGCGGCCACAGCAGCAGCGCGCAGCCCAGGCCGCACAGCGCGAGCGCCAGCCAGACCGCCTGGTGAAGCTGCGCGCCGGCCTCGGCGACGCGGCCGGCGCCGAACAGCTGGCCGGCGATCGGCCCGACCGCGAGCACCGCGCCCATCAGCGCGACGAAGATGCTCATGTAGGCGGCGGCGCCGACGGCGAGCGCGGCGAGATCGAGCGCACCGAAGCGCGCGACGAGCACGGTGTCGACGGTCGCGAACGCGAGCACCGCGACCTGGCCGACGAACACCGGCCAGGCGAGCGGCGCGATGCGGCGCACGTCCTGCGCGAACGACATGCGCGGATTGCGCCGCGCCGGCGCGGCGGGAAGGCCGCTGGCGGACATCCGGCTCAGCGGCTGCGCTCGGGCGCTGTGCCCGCGTCGCGGGCGGATGGCGTGCGGTCCGCCCCGCCTGCCGCGCGCGCCCGCTCGGCGTAGCGGTTGAAGCGCCACGCCGTTCCTTCGAGCGTGATGCGCCGCCACGTCTGGCGCTTCTCGGCCGGCGTCATGACGGTCCAGTGCTGCACCTCGTCGAAGCTGCGTCCGCAGCCCCTGCAGACCGCGTCGCCCTGGCTCGTCGTGCAGATCGCGATGCACGGCGCGTCGGGCGTGCTTGCGTACCAGGCCAGCCAGGCGGCGAGGGCGTCGGCCGGCATCGCGTCCTCGTCGCACTCGCTGGCGTGCTCGAATGCCATCCGCGCGTACACCGTGGCCAGTGCGCGCACCTCGGCGCACGCGGCGATGCCGTCCGGCGAAGGCTGGCGCGCGCGCCACCAGTTGATGGCCGATTCGATGTCGGTGATGTGCAGTGCCGCCATGAGGTGCTCGTGGTCGAGGCGAGCATAGCGCCCGCGCAGGGGGTGCAGCGTGGCGTGCGATAGTCGCGGGCATGGCATCCGAAGCAGAACTTCGCGCGTGAAGCGCAGTGGCTGGTTCATCGTCGCCGGCGCGGTGCTCGCCGCGGCCGCGGCCGGCGTCGCGTGGCGCGAATGGCCGCTCGCGGTCGAGGTGGCGAGCGTCACGCGCGGCCCGGCGATCGAGGCGGTCTATGCGACCGGCGTCGTCGAGCCGAGCGTGATGCTGCCGGTCGCGCCGCGCAGCGGCGGGCGGCTCGCCGCGCTGCTGGCCGACGAGGGCGCGGCGGTGAAGAAGGGCCAGGTGCTGGCGCGCATGGAATCGCCCGACCTCGCGCACACGGTCGACGAGATGCGCGCGCGCGAGCACCTGGCGCAGACGCAATACGAGCGCACCCAGGCGCTCGTCGCGCAGAAGTTCCTGTCGCCGGCCGAACTCGACCGCACGCGCACCGAGCTCGACGCGGCGCAGGCGGCGCTCAAGCGCGCGCAGGCGCAGCTCGACTACAACCTGCTCGTCGCCCCCGCAGCCGGCACGGTGCTCAAGCGCGACGGCGAGGTCGGCCAGTTCATCCCCGCCGGCCAGCCGGTGTTCACGCTCGCGTGCTGCGCGCCGCTGCGCGTATCGGCCGAGGTCGACGAGGAAGACATCGTGCGCGTCGCGGTCGGCCAGAAGGTCGTGCTGCGCGGCGACGCGCTGCCCGGCCGCGTGTTCGACGCGAAGGTCGCCGAGATCACCCCCAAGGGCGACCCGGTGGCGCGCAGCTACCGGGTGCGCATCGATTTCGCGGACCCGGCGGGCGTCGAGTCCGCGGGCGTGCTGACGGGCATGACGATGGACGCCAACATCGTCATCGCGCGCCGCGAGGGCGTGCTGCTCGTGCCGAACCGCGCGCTGCACGGCGACGCGGTATGGGTCGTCGAGGGCGGCGTGCTGCGCGAGCGCAAGGTCAAGCGCGGCATCGCGGGCGCCGAGCGCACCGAGATCGTCGCCGGCCTCGCCGAGGGCGACCGCGTCGTCGTCTCGTCCGCCGACGGCGCGCGCGAAGGCCGGCGCGCCAAGGCGGCGCCGGCGGCCGACACCGCCTCGGCGCCGGTATCCGCACCGGCATCCGCACCGGCGTCGGCGTCGGCGTCGGTGCCGGCCGCCGCCGCGCGCTGACGGGGCGGCGATGGCGTCCGTCGCGCTCGACATCGCCGTCGCGCACCTGACGAGCCGCAAGCGCCAGACGCTCGTTTCGCTCACCGGCGTCGTGCTCGGCGTCGCGTTCTTCCTCGCCGTCTCGGCGCTGATGCGCGGATCGGAGAAGGACTTCATCAAGCGCCTCGTCGACAACAGCCCGCACGTCACCGTCTACGACGAATACCGCCAGGGGCGCCAGCAGCCGGCGGAGCTGCGCTGGCCCGGCGCCGCGGTCGACGTGCGCAACGTGCGCCCGCAGCGCGAGACGCGCGGCATCCGCGGCTGGCCCGAGCGGCTCGCGGCGATCGAGGCGCTGCCCGGCGTGCGCGCGGCGCCGGTGCTCACCGGCTCGGCGGTGCTCACCTTCGCCGGGCGCCAGCAGGGCGTGTCGCTGTCGGGCGTCGTGCCCGAGAAGATGAAGCACGTGTCGACGATCGAGGAGAAGATGACGCACGGCTCGCTCGATGCGCTGGCCGCGAACCCGAACGGCGTCATCGTCGGCCAGGGGCTGATCGACAAGTTCAGCCTGCACATGGGCAGCACGCTCTCCGTGCTCGGCGACGACGGCCAGAGCCGCGCGCTGCGCGTGGTCGGGATCTTCCGCACCGGCAACGCCGCGTACGACGAAGGCCAGGCCTTCGTGCTGCTCAAGCGCGCGCAGGCGCTGCTCGGGCGCGAGAACCGCATCAACCGCGTCATCATCCAGATGGACGATCCTTACGCCGCGCGCGACGCGGCGCAGACGATCGAGGCGTTGGTCGGCTACAAGTCGGTGTCGTGGATCGAGGCGTCGGAGGACATCCTGAGCCTGCTGCTGGTGCGCAACCTGATCATGTACAGCGTCGTCGGCGCGATCCTCGTCGTCGCCGCGTTCGGCATCTACAACACGATCTCGACCATCGTGATGGAGAAGACGCGCGACATCGCGATCATGAAGTCGATGGGCTTTCGCGCGCGCGACGTGCGCCGCGTGTTCCTGATCGAGGGGCTGATCGTCGGCGTGTTCGGCAGCACCTTCGGCGTGCTTGCCGGCATCGGCATGATGGCCGTGCTGGGGCGGGTCGAGATCCGCCCGCCGGGCGTCGCCGAGATCGTGCACCTGCCGATCTGGTGGGGCGCCGACCAGTACGCGCTCGCCTCCGCGTTCGCGATGCTGTCGTGCGTCATCGCCTCGTACCTGCCGGCCCGCCGCGCCGGGCAGGTGCACCCGGTCGACATCCTGAGGGGCGCCGCATGAGCCGCGAAAGAGGCGCCGCGTGAGCGACGTCATCCGCGCCGAGAACGTCACCCGCACGCTCGCGGGCGAAGTGCCCGTCACGCTCGTGCGCGACGTCGACCTGCAGATCGAGCGCGGCGAATTCGTCGTCATCATGGGGCCGTCGGGCTCGGGCAAGTCGTCGCTGCTGTACCTGCTCGGGCTGCTCGACGTGCCGACCACGGGCCGCGTCGCGATCGACGGCGAGGACACGAGCACGTTCGACGACGACCGCCTCACCGCGGTGCGCCTGGCCAAGCTCGGCTTCGTCTTCCAGTTTCACTTCCTGCTCGCCGAGTTCAGCGCGCTCGACAACGTGCTGCTGCCGATGCGCAAGCTCGGCCGCCTCGGCGAGGAAGCGGCGAAAGCCCGCGCGCAGGAACTGCTCGCGCGCCTGGACATGGCCGACCAGCAGCACAAGCGCCCGAGCCAGCTCTCCGGCGGGCAACGCCAACGGGTCGCGATCGCGCGCGCGCTCGCCAACGACCCGCTCGTGATCCTGGCCGACGAGCCGACCGGCAACCTCGACTCGGTCTCGAGCGCGAACGTGCGCGACATCCTGCACGACCTCACGCGCGAGACCGGCAAGACGATCGTTGCCGTCACGCACGACAGCAACTTCGCCTCCGTCGCCGACCGCCGCATCGGCATCGTCGACGGCCGCATCGACATGGCATGGCGGCCCGGGGCGGGATGAGCCGGCG
>JAYRNW010000133.1:0-13058 GCA_041911995.1 Casimicrobiaceae bacterium
CCGCGCCGCCGGCGCACTGCGCGACGTTCTCGTAGACCTTGCAGTCCTCGTACGGCCCCGGGCCGAAGCCCTTGACCGACGCGACGATCATCCGCGGGTTGAGCTGCTGGATGTGCTCCCACGTGAGGCCCATGCGGTCGAGCGCGCCGGGCGCGAAGTTCTCGACCAGCACGTCGCAGTGCTTCACCAGCGACTCGAGGATCGCCTTGCCCTTCGGGTTCTTCGCGTCGACGGTGATCGACCGCTTGTTGTGGTTCAGCATCGTGAAGTAGAGGCTGTCCACGTCCGGGATGTCGCGCAGCTGCCCGCGCGTGATGTCGCCCTCGCCGGCGCGCTCGACCTTGATCACGTCGGCGCCGAACCACGCGAGCAGCTGCGTGCACGTCGGCCCCGACTGCACGTGCGTGAAGTCGAGGATGCGCACACCGTCCAATGCCTTGCCCATTACCTTCCCCTGTCCAGATCTGTCGTTGCGAAACTGCCGTGCCGCACCACCGGCCGCTACGGCTTCTTCTTCGCGGCCGGGTTGAGGCTCGTGATGCGGCCGCTCTCCGTGCCCGCCTTCTCGTCGATGACGGCGTTGATCAGCGTCGGCCGGCGCGTGCGGATCGCCTCTTCCATCGCGGCGCGCAGCTCCGCCGGCGTCGTCGCCAGCACGCCCACGCCGCCGAAGGCCTCCATCAGCTTCTCGTAGCGCGCGCCCTTGACGAACACCAGCGGCGACGGATCGCGCCCGCCGGTCGGGTTCACCTCGTCGCCGCGGTAGACGCCGTTGTTGTTCATGATCACGACGCACACCGGCAGGCCGTAGCGGCAGATCGTCTCCGTCTCCATCCCGGAGAACCCGAACGCGCTGTCGCCCTCGACCGCGATCACCTGCTGGCCGCTGATCGCTGCGGCGGCGACACAGTAGCCCATGCCGATGCCCATGATTCCCCACGTGCCGACGTCGAGCCGCTTGCGCGGCTTGTACATGTCGACGATGCTGCGCGTGAAGTCGAGCGCGTTGGCGCCCTCGTTGACGAGGATCGCGTCGGGGTTGGCCTTGACGATGTCGCGCACGACGTTGAGCGCGCTGTGGTAGTTCATCGGCGTCGGGTTCTTCGCGAGCGTCTCGGCCATCTTCGCGACGTTCTTCGTCCGGCGCTCGGCGACGGCGCTCACCCACTCGGCAGGCGGCCTGGGCCAGTTCGGCCCCATCGCGGCGAGCAGGGCCGCGACGCACGAGCCGATGTCGCCGACGACCGGCGCCTCGATGCGCACGTTGCTGTCCGCCTCCTGCGGCGAGATGTCGATCTGCACGAACCTCTGGCCGCCCCACGTCTTGGGCGTCGCGCCGCCCCACGTCTTGCCCTTGCCGTGCGACAGCAGCCAGTTCAGGCGCGCGCCGATGATCATCACGACGTCGGCTTCCGGCAGCACGTACGAGCGCGCCGCCGACGCGCACTGCTCGTGCGTGTCGGGCAGCAGGCCCTTGGCCATCGCCATCGGCAGGTAGGGGATGCCGGTCCGCTCGACCAGCGCGCGGATGTCGGCGTCGGCCTGCGCGTACGCCGCGCCCTTGCCGAGGATGATGAGCGGGCGCTGCGCGCTCTTCAGCAGGTCGAGCGCGCGCTGCACGGCCTCCGGCGCGGGGATCTGGCGCGGCGCCGGGTCGACGACCTTGATCAGTGACTTCCGGCCTGCTTCGGCGTCGATCGACTGCGGGAAGAGCTTCGCCGGCAGGTCGAGGTAGACCCCGCCCGGGCGGCCCGAGACGGCGGCGCGGATCGCGCGCGCGATGCCCACGCCGATGTCCTCGGCGTGCAGCACGCGAAACGCCGCCTTCGCGTGCGGCCGCGCGATGGCGAGCTGGTCCATCTCCTCGTAGTCGCCCTGCGACAGGTCGACGACCTCGCGCTCCGACGAGCCGCTGACGAGGATCATCGGGAAGCAGTTGGTGGTCGCGTGCGCGAGCGCCGTGAGCCCGTTGAGGAAGCCCGGCGCGGACACCGTGAGGCAGATGCCCGGCTTGCCGGTCATGAACCCGGCGATCGACGCGGCGTACCCGGCGTTCTGCTCGTGCCGGAACGTGATGACGCGCAGCCCTTCTGCCTGCAGCCGGCGCGTGAGGTCGGTGATCGGGATGCCCGGAAGGCCGAAGATCGTGTCGATGCCGTTGAGCTTCAGTGCATCGATGACGAGCTGGAAGCCGTCGATTTCCGGCGAATGGCGATCGGTCTCGCCGGCGGCCGGCTTCGTCGCCGTGCCGGCGGCCGGCGCCGGCGTTGCGGGGGCCTTGGTCGCGGTGTGGTCCATGGACTTCCTCCGATCGGCGCGTATGTGCGCCGCAACAGGCAACGGCTCGAAAAGTCCGGGACGTGAAGGGAACGGCACCGTTGCGTCATGCATGCTGCGTCGCAACGCAGGCACGTTCGCCCCGGATCCGGTGCGCCGCGCACGCCATCCACAATCGCGTCCGGGCAGACTTGCCGGACCGTCGCGTTCCTCCAGAAATGACCGACTGGTGCGCTTGGCTTCTCTTGATATTCGGCGTAACGTATTTGGTATATCAGCGAATGTCAACACTTGATCGATGATGCGCCGCCCAACGCCGCCGACCCGCCGCAGCCCTTCGCCGCGGCCCGCCGCCGCGCACCGTCCGCACGCTCTTCCCGCCTGACCCGCCGCCCGCCTTCCTATCGCGCGCCCGCGGCCTTCGCCATGGAACCTTCCGACCAGGTCGTGCTGCCGCCGCTGTCGCCGATCAACACGAACGTCAGCTTCCGCGACCAGGCGTACGCCGCGCTGAAGCAGATGATCACCGAGGCCGACATCTACGCGCAGCCGGAGGAGATCCGCCTCGACGAACGCCAGCTGTCGCAGGCGCTCGGCGTGTCGCGCACGCCGATCCGCGAGGCGATGACGCTGCTCGAGCAGGAAGGCTTCCTGCGCACCGAGCCGCGCCGCGGCATCTTCATCGTGCGCAAGACGAAGAAGCAGATCATCGAGATGATCGAGATGTGGGCGGCGCTCGAGAGCATGGCGGCGCGCCTCGCGACGGTCAACGCGTCCGACGCGGACATCGCGGCGCTGCGCCGGATGTTCGACGAGTTCCGCACGGCGACGCCCGCCGCGCACATCGACGAGTACTCGGACGCGAACATCGCGTTCCACCAGGCGATCATCCGGCTGTCGGGCTCGCACCTGATGGGCAAGACGATCGACAACCTGTTTATCCACGTCCGCGCGATCCGCAAGATGACGATCTCGCAGTCCGACCGCGCGGCGCGCTCGATCATCGACCACATGCGCATCATCGAGGCGCTGGAGCGCCGCGACACCGAGCTGGCCGAGCGCCTCGTCCGCCAGCACTCGCTCGACCTGGCCGCGCACGTCGAGAAGTACTGCGACTTCCTCGACTAGGATGAAACGACCCCCACGCTCGCTGCGCTCGCTGCCCCCCGAGGGGGCGCATCAGCCCCTCGGGACGGCCCTTCGGGACTGAGATGCCCGGGAACGCAATCGTCGACGTTTCCGCGCTCGCCCGCCGGCGCGGCCCGCGCGACCGGCCGAAGGGCCGCGTCGTGGACCCGGCCGCGGCGGCGGAGGTCGCCGCGCTGCTCGGCGACGCGCCGCGGCGGCGCGACCTGCTGATCGAGTTCCTGCACCGGATCCAGGACCGCCACGGCCACCTGGTCGCCGCGCATCTCGTCGCGCTCGCCGCCGAGATGCGCCTCGCCCCCGCCGAGGTCTACGAGGTCGCGACGTTCTACCACCACTTCGACGTCGTGAAGGAAGGCGAGACGCCGCCGCCCGCCCTCACCGTGCGCGTCTGCGCGACGCTGTCGTGCAAGCTCGCCGGCGGCGACGCGCTGCTGCGCGAGGTCGAGGCGTTGCGCGCGGCCGGCGTGCGCGTGCTGCCGGCGCCGTGCATCGGCCGCTGCGAGCACGCGCCCGCCGCCGTCGTCGGCCGCCATCCGGTCGACGCCGCGACGGCGTCCGCGATCGCGGAGGCCATCGCGGCGAAGCGCACCGAAGCGCCGGTGCCCGCGTACGTGGAATACGCCGCGTACCGCGCCGGCGGTGGTTACCGGCTGCTGCGCGAGTGCGTGACGGGCGCGCGTGCCGTCGACGCGGTGATCGCCGAGCTCGAGCACTCGGCGCTGCGCGGCCTGGGCGGCGCGGGCTTCCCGACCGGCCGCAAGTGGAAGATCGTGCGCGCGGAACCGGCGCCGCGGCTGGTCGCGATCAACATCGACGAGGGCGAGCCGGGCACGTTCAAGGACCGTTACTACCTCGAGCGCGACCCGCACCGGTTCCTCGAGGGCATGCTGATCGCCGCGTGGGCCGTCGGCGCGGAGGATGTCTACGTCTACCTGCGCGACGAGTACGCCGCGTGCCGTGCGCTGCTGACGCGCGAACTCGCGGCGCTCGCGGCCGACCCGCCGTGCGCGCTGCCGCGCGTCCACCTGCGCCGCGGCGCCGGCGCGTACATCTGCGGCGAGGAGTCGGCGATGATCGAGTCGATCGAGGGCAAGCGCGGCATGCCGCGGCTGCGCCCGCCGTACGTCGCGCAGGTCGGGCTGTTCGGGCGTCCCACTCTCGAGCACAACATGGAGACGCTCTACTGGGTGCGCGACGTCCTGGAGAAGGGCGCGGCGTGGTTCGCGGCGCAGGGCCGCCACGGCCGCAAGGGGCTGCGCTCGTTCTCGGTGTCCGGGCGCGTGCGGAAGCCCGGCGTGCACGTCGCGCCGGCCGGCATCACGCTGCGCGAGCTCGTCGCCGAGCACTGCGGCGGCATGCCGGACGGGCACGAGCTCTACGCCTACCTCCCCGGCGGCGCCTCCGGCGGCATCCTGCCCGCGTCGCTCGCCGACGTGCCGCTCGACTTCGACACGCTGCAGCCGCACGGCTGCTTCATCGGCTCGGCGGCGATCATCGTGCTGTCGCAGCACGACCGCGCGCGCGACGCGGCGCTCAACATGATGGAGTTCTTCGCCGGCGAGTCGTGCGGCCAGTGCACGCCGTGCCGCGTGGGCACGCAGAAGGCCGTCGCGCTGCTGCGCGCGCCGCGCTGGGACCGGCCGCTGCTCGCCGACCTGTCGCAGGCGATGGCCGACGCGTCGATCTGCGGGCTCGGGCAGGCCGCGCCCAACCCGATCGCGTGCGTCGTCAAGTACTTCCCGCACGAGATCGAGTGACGCGGCGATGAACGCACCACGCGAACCGGGAATGGCGAAGGCGTCGGTCACGTTCCGGCTGAACGGGCGCGACGTCGATGCCCGCGCGGGCGAGACGCTGCTCGAGGTCGCCGACCGGCTGGGCGTGCCGATCCCGCGGCTGTGCTACACGCCCGGGCTGCGGCCCGACGGCAACTGCCGGTCGTGCATGGTCGAGATCAAGGGCGAGCGCGTGCTCGCGCCGTCGTGCTGCCGGGCGCCGGCGCCGGGCATGGAGGTGACGACCGACAGCCCGCGCGCCGTGCACGCGCAGAAGACCGTCGTCGAGATGCTCGTCGCCGACGTGCCGGAGCGCGTGTACAAGCCCGACTCCGAGCTCGAGCGCTGGCGCCGCGCGCTCGGCATCGGCCGGCCGCGCTTCGCACCGCGCGAGCAGCCGGCGGCCGACCTGTCGCACCCGGCGATGGCGGTCAACCTCGACGCGTGCATCCAGTGCACGCGCTGCGTGCGCGCGTGCCGCGAGGCGCAGGTCAACGACGTCATCGGCTACGCGCACCGCGGCGCGCACTCGGCGATCGTCTTCGACCTGGCCGACCCCATGGGCGAGTCGTCGTGCGTCGCGTGCGGCGAGTGCGTGCAGGCGTGCCCGACCGGCGCGCTGGCGCCGGCCAACGACGCCTATCTCGAACGGGTCGACCGGCAGGTCGAGTCCGTCTGCCCGTACTGCGGCGTGGGCTGCCAGCTCACGTACCACGTGCAGGGCAACCGGATCGTCCGCGTCGAGGGGCGCGACGGCCCCGCCAACCACGAGCGGCTGTGCGTGAAGGGCCGCTTCGGCTTCGACTACGTCGCGCATCCGCAGCGGCTGACGAAGCCGCTGATCCGCCGCGAAGGCGTGCCGAAGGCGGCCGACTTCACGATGAACCCCGCCGATCCGCTCTCCGTGTTCCGCGAGGCGACGTGGGACGAGGCGATGGCGCTCGCGGCCGGGACGTTCGCGCGCATCCGTGACACGCGGGGCCCGAAGGCGCTCGCCGGCTTCGGCTCGGCCAAGGGCTCCAACGAGGAGGCGTACCTCTTCCAGAAGCTCGTCCGCACCGGCTTCGGCTCCAACAACGTCGACCACTGCACGCGGCTGTGCCACGCGTCCAGCGTCGCGGCGCTGCTCGAGGGCATCGGCTCCGGCGCCGTGTCCAACCCGGTGATGGACGTCACGCAGGCGGACGTCGTGCTGCTGATCGGCGCCAACCCGATCGTCAACCACCCGGTGGCGGCGACGTGGATCAAGAACGCCGTGCAGAGCGGCACGCGGCTGATCCTCGCCGACCCGCGGCGCTCGGACCTCGCGCGCCACGCGACGCACTACCTGCAGTTCAAGCCCGACACCGACGTCGCGCTGCTGAACGCGATGATGCACACGATCGTCGCCGAGGGGCTGGTCGCGCAGGACTTCGTCGCCGACCGCACCAGCGGATACGAGGCGCTCGCGCGCAACGTCGCCGCGTTCAGCCCGGAGGCGATGGCGCCCGTCTGCGGCATCCCGGCGGAGACCATCCGCACGGTCGCGCGGATGTTCGCGACGTCGCGCGCCGCGATGATCCTCTGGGGCATGGGCATCTCGCAGCACGTGCACGGGACCGACAACGCGCGCTGCCTGATCGCGCTCACGATGCTGACCGGCCAGGTCGGCCGCCCCGGCACCGGCCTCCACCCGCTGCGCGGCCAGAACAACGTGCAGGGCGCCTCCGACGCGGGGCTGATCCCGATGGTGTTCCCCGACTACCAGCGCGTCGACAACGCGGACGCGCACGCGAAGTTCGCGCAGCTCTGGGGCGCCGACCTCGACGCGAAACCGGGCCTCACCGTCGTCGAGATCATGAACGCCGTGCACGCCGGGCAGATCCGCGGCATGTACGTGATGGGCGAGAACCCGGCGATGTCGGACCCCGACGTCCGCCACGCGCGCGCGGCGCTGGCCGAGCTCGAGATGCTGGTCGTGCAGGACATCTTCCTCACCGAGACCGCGTATCTCGCCGACGTCGTGCTGCCGGCCTCCGCGTTTCCCGAGAAGACCGGCACGTTCACCAACACCGACCGCACCGTGCAGCTCGGCCGGCAGGCGCTCGCACCGCCCGGGGAGGCGCGGCAGGACCTCGCGATCCTCGTCGACATGGGACGCCGCCTCGGGCTCGACTGGAGCTACGCGCATCCGCGCGACGTGTTCGCCGAGATGCGCCTCGCGATGCCGTCGATCGCCGGCATCACGTGGGAGCGGCTCGAGGCCGAGTCCGCGGTCACCTATCCGTGCGAGCGCGAGGGCGACCCGGGCGAGCGCGTCGTGTTCACCGAGCGCTTCCCGACCGCCGACGGCCGCGCGCGGCTCGTGCCGGCGCAACTGATCCGCGCCGCCGAGCAGCCCGACCCCGAGTATCCGTTCGTGCTGATCACCGGCCGCCAGCTAGAGCACTGGCACACCGGCAGCATGACGCGCCGCACCGAGGTGCTCGCCGCGATCGAGCCCGGCCCGGTCGGCTCGTTCCATCCCGACGACCTCGCGAAGCTGGGCGTCGCGCCGGGCGGTGCCGTGACCGTGGCGTCGCGGCGCGGCGCGGTGACGCTCTTCGCGCGCGCCGACGCCGGCACGCCGCGCGGCGCGCTGTTCATCCCGTTCTGCTACTACGAGGCCGCCGCCAACGTGCTGACCAACCCGGCGCTCGACCCGTTCGGCAAGATCCCCGAGTTCAAGTACTGCGCGGTGCGGCTGACGGCGGGCGGGACGCCGGCTGCGGAGTTCGGTTACGACACCTCGGGTTCGCCCGCCTGAGGGCACCGGATCCGGTTACGACACCTCGGGTTCGCTCGCCCGAGGGCGTCGGATCCGCGCCGCGCTCTCCCAGTGCCATCCCGACCGCAGGTAGGGATCTGCTGTTGCGGCGAGGCAGCGCAGACGCAACGCCCGTCGCTCATCGACACGAAAGCAGATCCCTCCCTGCGGTCGGGATGACATGGCGCCGGAAGACACGGCGGCGGAAGGTCAGAGGTGGAACGCCTTCCACCACATGTACGCGCCCAGCACCGTCAGCATCAGCGCGAACGCGTAGCGCAGCCGCGCGACCGGCCACGCGTGCGCGACGCGCGCACCCACCGGCGCGAGCAGCGTGCTCGTGACCACGATCGCGACCAGCGCCGGCACGTACACGTAGCCGACCGACCACGGCGGCAGCCCCGCCTTGCGCATGCCGGCGAGCATGAAGCCGATCGTGGCCGCCAGCGCGATCGGCATGCCGAGCGCGGCGGACGTCGCGACCGCCGCGTGCATGCGAACGTTGCAGCGGACCATGAACGGCACCGACAGGAACGCGCCGCCGATGCCGACCATCCCGGAGATCGTGCCGATCAGCGCGCCCACCGCCGCCATGCCCGGCCTGCCCGGCAGCTGCCGCGACGGCACCGGCGCCAGCTTGTGCAGCATCCGGTACGCGCCGAACCAGATGAACGCGCCGAAGATGCCGGCCATCACCGGCGCCGGCAGCGCGCTCGCGATCTGCGGGCCGATGAGGGAACCGATCACGAGCCCGGGCGCCATCGCGCGGACGATCGCCCAGTTCACCGCACCCTGCGCGTGATGCGCGCGCGCCGACGCGATCGCCGTGAACACGATCGCGCCGGCCGACGTGCCGATCGCCATCGGGACGACGTGCTCGCTCGCGAAGCCCTCGTGCAGGTACACCTCGACCAACACCGGCACCATCGTGAAGCCGCCGCCGATGCCGAGCAGCCCGGCCAGGAAGCCGACGAACGCGCCGAGCGCGAAGAAGACCGGCAGCAGCGCGAGGTTCATGCGCGCGCGCGTCCGCCCGTCACGCGGACGGCGGCTTGCGCGCGGCCAGCCTGACGACCGTCTTCCACTCGTCGGCGGTCACCGGCGTGATCGACAGCCGGTTGCCGCGGCGGAGGATCACCATGTCGACGAGCGCCGGCACCGTGCGCAACTCGGCGAGGGGAACGAGGCGCGTCTTCTCGACGAGCCGCACGTCGACGTGGAGCCAGCGCGGGCTCGCGCGCGTCGCCTTGGCGTCGTAGTAGTCGCTCTTCGGGTCGAACTGCGTGGCGTCCGGATACGCGAGCCGCGCCACCTCGACGATGCCGGCGATGCCGGGCTCGGGGCAGCTCGAGTGGTAGAAGAACGCGCGCTCGCCCACCTTCATGTCGCGCATGTAGTTGCGCGCCTGGTAGTTGCGCACGCCGAACCACGGCGTGGTCTGCCCGCGCGCGCGGACGAGGTCGTCGATCGAGAACTCGTCCGGCTCCGACTTCATGAGCCAATGGCGCATGCGTTCCTTCCGCGCGGGCCGGAACCCGGCGGCCGCGCTGCGCGCGGCGCCGGGATCAGGGCGGGTGTGACGGTGAAAGGGTGTTCCCCGGATGTGCCGTGCCGGCCTTCATCTTGAACCTGGGTTCAAGAATGGTCACCTGCCGGGACCTTAAGGCGCTTCCGCATGGGGGCGCACACGGGTCCGCATGAGGCAAAGGCAACCTCGCTACGAGAGCATTGGTTCAAAGAGTATGTGGCCGGCTCGAACACCCCAGGGAACGTTGACGGATGCAGCGGCATCGCAGCCGCCGCGCGTGCGCGTCAGAACAGCTTTTCCTGTCCGGCGAGCACCTGATCGATCGCTGCCTGCATCGATTCGATTCTACGCCGCGCGGCTCCGACGTCAACGTCGGATTCGGCTATCGCGGGGGCCGGAGGCGGCGGCGGCGCGTTGCGCTCGCGCAGGAGCTCGTTCGCGATGTTGAGCGCGGCCATCACCGCGATGCGGTCGATGCCCGCGGTCTTGCCGGCGCCGCGGATCTCGCGCATCCGGCCGTCGACGTAATCGACGGCGGCCAGGAGGTCGGCGCGCTCGTGCTCCTTGCACGCGACCTTGTAGTCGCGGCCGAGGATGTGGATGTCGAGCTGCACGGTGCGCTCGCCGGTCTTCGCCGTCATTCGCGGCCTCCGTGCACCGACGTGCATGGCGCGGCGGCAGCGCGTCGGCCGCCGTCAATCGCGCGGCGTCGCGCCCTTCGGGCCTCCGCTCGACCTGCGGTCTCGCGCGCCTTGCTCATTCCGAAGGCATCCGCGCGATCAGCGCGTCGAGGCGCGCGCCGGCCTGCTGCATCTTGATCGTCATCTCGCGGTTGCGCTCGACGGCGGCGGCAAGCTCGCGGCGCAGCGACTCGTTCGCCGCGCGCAGCGCGCGCGTGTGCGCGATCAGCGTGGCGAGCTTCTGTTCGAGCCGGGCGAGGTCGGATTCCATCGTGGTCGGTGCCTGTTCCCGGCGACAATATTGGCGGCGGGCGCGCGATGCGTCAACCGCCGCGGCCGTCCGTCCCGCGGCCCGCGCCGGTGGCGAGCGGCTCGTAGCGCACGGCGGCGATCTCGATTTCCTCCGCGCCCGCGGGCGTGTGCAGCGTGACGACGTCGCCTTCGCGCGCCTTGATGAGCGCCCGCGCCATCGGCGACACCCAGCTGATGTAGCCGCGCGCCGTGTCGATCTCGTCGACGCCGACGATGCTGACGGTCCGCCGGCTGCCCGTGCCGTCGACGATGTCGACGGTCGCGCCGAAGAACACGCGGTCGGCGTCGTCGGCCTCGGCCCGCAACGCGGGGTCGACGACCTCGGCGCGGTCGAGCCGCCGGATCAGGAACCGGATGCGCCGATCCACCTCGCGCAGCCGCTTCTTGCCGTAGATGTAGTCGCCGTTCTCCGAGCGGTCGCCGTTGCCCGCCGCCCACGCGATCGTCGCGACGAGCTCCGGCCGCTCGCGACCGACGAGGCTGTCGAGCTCGGCCTTGAGCGTGGCGAAACCGCCCGGCGTCATGTAGTTGCGCGTGCCGGCCGGCAGCGGCGGCGGCGCGCCTTCCGGCGCGTCGTCGTCCGCATCGTCCGTTTCGCGGGTGAAGGCCTTGTTCATCGCGTCCGTGCGCCGGCGGCGTGACCGGAGCGCAGGCGCAATTATAGTCCGCGCGGCCGTCGCGCCCTGCCGCCTATAATCGGCTTCCCCGTCGGCGCGTAACGGCGATCCGTGCACCGCATCTCTCCCATCCCGGTCCTCGCGGCGCTCGCCGGTGCCGCGCTCGTCGCGATGGCGGCGGCGCTCGCCGTCGGCAGCGTCGACGTCGGTCCCGCCACCGTCTGGCGGGCGCTCGCCGGCGACGCGACCGATCCCGCGTCGGCCGTCGTGCGCGAGCTGCGGCTGCCGCGCGCCGTGGCCGCGTTCGCCGTCGGCGGGCTGCTCGCCGTCGCGGGCGCGCTGATGCAGGTGCTGCTGCGCAATCCGCTCGCCGATCCGTACGTGCTCGGCCTGTCCGGCGGCGCCGCGTGCGGCGCGCTCCTCGCGCTGCTCGCCGGCGCCGCGGCCTTCGTCACGCCGGCGGCGTTTGCGGGCGCGACGGTCTCGACGCTCGTCGTCTTCGGGCTCGCGCGCTGCGACGGCGCGTGGTCGTCCACACGGCTCCTGCTGACGGGCGTCGTCGTCGCCGCCGGCTGGGGCGCGCTCATCATGCTGCTGCTCGCGGTCGCGCCCGACGCGCAGGTGCGCGGCATGCTGTTCTGGTTGATCGGCGACCTGTCGGGCGCCACGCACGGCACGCTGGCGCTGTGGGCGCTGGCCGGCGTGCTGGCGGCCGCGCTGCCGCTCGCGCCCGACGCGACGCTGCTCGCGCGCGGCGAGGTCACGGCGGCCACCCTCGGCGTGCCGGTGCGCAACGTCGCGCTGGCGCTGCACGCGCTCGCGGCGGCCGCGACCGCCGTCGCGGTGACGGTCGCCGGCAGCGTCGGGTTCGTCGGGCTGGTGGTGCCGCACGCAGTGCGCCTCGTCGGCGGCAACGACCAGCGCTTCCTGCTGCCCGCCTCCGCGCTGGCCGGCGGTGCGCTGCTCGTCGTCGCGGACACGCTCGCGCGTACGATCGTCGCGCCCGCGCAACTGCCGGTCGGCGTGCTCACCGCGCTGGTCGGCGTGCCGACGTTCCTGTGGCTGCTCGGCAGGACCGCACGATGAGCGCCGCGCTGCTCGCGTGCCGCGAACTCGCGCTCGCCGTGCCCGGCCGCACGCTGTGCCGCGGGCTGTCGTTCGCCGTGCACGCCGGCGAATGCTGGGTCGTGATCGGCCCCAACGGCGCGGGCAAGACCACGCTGCTCGCCACGCTCGCGGGCCTGCGCGCGCCCGCCGAGGGCAGTGTCGCGCTCGACGACGACGCGCTGCCGTCGCTGCGACCGCGCGAGCGCGCGCGCCGGCTGGGCCTGCTGCCGCAGGACACGTTCGACGCGTTCCCCGCGACGGCCCTCGAAATCGCGCTCGCCGGGCGGTACCCGCACGTGCCGCGCTGGCGGCCCGAGACCGTCGCCGACGTCGCGTGCGCGCGCGCGGCGCTCGCCGCCGTCGGCATGGAAGAGGCCGCGGACCGCGACGTGCAGACGCTGTCCGGCGGCGAGCGCCGCCGCGTGGCGCTCGCAATGCTGCTCGCGCAGGACCCTCCGGCGATGCTGCTCGACGAGCCGACCAGCCACCTCGACGTCGCGCACGAGGTGCGCATGCTCGAGCTCCTTGCGGCGCGCGCGCGCGGCGGCGGCCACGCGATCGTGATGGCCGTGCACGACCTCACGCTCGCGGCCCGGTTCGCGACGCACGCGATCCTGCTCGGCGGTGGCGAGGCCGTGTCCGGCGCCGCGCGCGACCTCCTCACCGCGGAACGCCTGTCGGCGCTGTTCGGGCAGGCGCTCGTCGAGGTTGCACACGCGCGCGGCGCGGCGTTCCTGCCCGCCTGACGAAAGTGGGGTCAGAGACGACTTTCCCGCATGATCGAAAGTGGGGTCAGAGACGACTTTCCCGGGCGCGTCGACGCGCTGA
>JAYRNW010000134.1:0-1665 GCA_041911995.1 Casimicrobiaceae bacterium
CGCCGAAGAGCAGGGTCGCCGGCCGCGGGTGATGATCGCCAAGCTCGGCCAGGACGGACACGACCGCGGCGCGAAGGTCGTTGCCACGGCGTTCGCCGACCTCGGCTTCGACGTCGACATCGGCTCGCTGTTCCAGACCCCCGAGGAGTGCGCGCGCCAGGCGATCGAGAACGACGTCCATGCGGTCGGCGTCTCGACCCTCGCTGCCGGCCACAAGACGCTCGTGCCGGCGATCATCGCGGCGCTCAGGGCGCAGGGCGGCGACGATATCGTCGTCTTCGTCGGCGGCGTGATCCCGCGCCAGGACTACGACGCGCTCTACGCGGCCGGCGTGAAGGGCATCTACGGCCCCGGCACGCCGATCCCGGCGAGCGCGAAGGACGTGCTCGAGCACATCCGCAGCGCACAGCGCGCCGACGCGTGATGCCCACGCCGGCGGATGCGGCGTTGACGCGCTCGCTGCTCGGCGCGCCGGGTGCCGCGCAGCGCCGCGCGCTCGCGAAGACGATCACGCTGCTCGAGTCGACGCGTGCCGACCATCGCGCGAGGGCCGACGCGCTGCTCGGCGCCTTGCTGCCGCACAGCGGCAAGGCTTTCCGGCTCGGCATCAGCGGCGTGCCGGGGGTCGGCAAGAGCACCTTCATCGAGGCGCTCGGCCTGTATCTGATCGGGCGCGGCCTGCGCGTCGCGGTGCTCGCGGTCGATCCGTCGTCGAGCGTCTCGGGCGGATCGATCCTCGGCGACAAGACGCGCATGGAGCGGCTCGCGATCGACGCGCGCGCCTACGTGCGGCCGAGCCCGGCGAGCGGCACGCTCGGCGGGGTCGCCGGCAAGACGCGCGAGGCGATGCTCGTCTGCGAGGCGGCCGGCCACGACGTCGTGATCGTCGAGACCGTCGGCGTCGGCCAGAGCGAAACCGCGGTCGCCGGGATGACCGACATGTTCGTGCTGCTGCAGCTGCCCAATGCAGGCGACGAGCTGCAGGCGATCAAGAAGGGCGTGATGGAGCTCGCGGATCTGATCGTCGTCAACAAGGCCGATCTCGACGCCGCTGCGGCGACGCGGGCGAGGGCGCAGATCACGTCGGCGCTGCGCCTGTTCGGCCAGCACGGCCGGCCCGATCACGCGCAGCACGACGCTATGCGCTGGCATGCGCAGGTGCTGCAGGCGAGCGGCCTGCGCGGCGAGGGCCTCGATGCGTTCTGGGCCCAGGTGACGCGTTTTCGCGATCTGCAGCGCGCAAGCGGCCAGGACATCGCGCGCCGCCATCGGCAGGACGAGGCGTGGATGTGGGAGCGCATCGAATCCGGACTGCGCGACGCGTTTCGCGAGCACGCGGCGGTGCGCCGCGCGTTGCCCGACGTCGCGCGCCGTGTCCGGGCTGGTGAACTCGTCGCGTCGGTCGCGGCGCGCCAGCTGCTCGCGCTGTTCGAGACACCGTCCGTGGCGCCGCCTGCCGCCGCGGCCGCAGTGGACGCCATGCCATGCCGGGCGTCATGACTCCGCATCGCAGCACGCTTGCGGCGGACCGGGCGCCGGCCACGCCGGCGCGCGTGGTGCGGGTGCAGGAGGCGGGCGCGCCGGCGATCCTGAAGCGCCCGCGGCCCGCGCATGGCGCCTGGCGCTACGCGCTGCTGCGCGCGGCGGCGCGGCTCGTCGATGCGC
>JAYRNW010000135.1:0-5764 GCA_041911995.1 Casimicrobiaceae bacterium
AGGCCGTAGATGTCGATCGCGTCCATGCCGAGCTTCGCCTCGATCGCCGCGCGCATCGTCGGCGTCCACGGCTCGGCGCCGAAGATGCCGATCTCGAGCGAGGTCTGCCGCGGGTCGATGCCCTGCCGCTCCATCTCCTCGGCGATCGCCAGCATGTACGACGGCGTCACCATGATGACCGTCGGCTTGAAGTCGGCGATCAGCTGCACCTGCTTCTCCGTCTGCCCGCCCGACATCGGGATGACCGTGCAGCCCAATTTCTCCGCGCCGTAGTGCGCGCCGAGGCCGCCGGTGAACAGGCCGTAGCCGTACGCGACCTGCAGGATGTCGCCGGGGCGGCCGCCCGCCGCGCGGATCGACCGCGCCATCACGGTCGCCCACATGTCGACGTCGTTGCGCGTGTAGCCGACCACCGTCGGCTTGCCCGTCGTCCCCGACGACGCGTGCACGCGGACCACCTGCTCGCGCGGCACCGCGAACATGCCGAACGGGTAGTTGTCGCGCAGGTCGGACTTGACGGTGAACGGGAACTTCGCGAGGTCCGCGAGCGAATTCAGGTCGCGCGGATGCACGCCCTTCGCGTCGAACGCGCGCCGGTAGTGCGCGACGTTGTCGTACGCGTGCGCGAGCGTCTTCTTCAGACGCGCGAGCTGCAGCGCGGCGAGCTCGTCGCGGCTCGCCCGCTCGATCGGCTCCAGCTCCTCCGGACGCGGCTTTCTTGCCGTCATGGCTCCTCCCCACGGGGTCTACAGGAGTCAGATTCGAATTTCCGCTCCGCCGGTGACACTGCACGGACCCCGCATGGAAATTCGAGTCTGACCCCGGTCGGAATCTGCTCGAACTGCGATCCTGCGACCTTGCTCGAAATCAAGGAGACGCAACGCCGCCCCTCCCGCCTACACCACGTGCCCCTTGATCCGCGTGCTCTTGCCGCGGAACAGCGCGATCGTCTCGCCGTTCTGGTTCTTCACGTCGACGTCGTAGATGCCGTTGCGGCCGACCAGCGTGTGCTCGCGCGCCGTGGCGGTCAGCGTGTCGCCCTCGCGCGACGGCGCCAGGAACTCGATCGCGCAGCCGGCCGCCACCGTGTTGGCGTTGTAGCTGTTGCACGCGTACGCGAACGCGGTGTCGGCCAGCGTGAACACGAGGCCGCCGTGCGTGATCGCGTGGCCGTTCATCATGTCCGCGCGCACGACCATCGACACCTCGGCGAAGCCGGGCGCGATCCGCCCGAGACGGATGCCGAGCGCCTGCGACGCGTTGTCGCGCGGGTACATCCCGGCCGCGACGCGCTCGGCCAGCGCCTGCGCCTCGGCCGGTGTCAGCGGCGGCGGTTCCGCGTGCATCGGCTCATTCCCCCAGCCGGCCGCCGGTCGCGCAGCGCCGCGTCACCCGCGGCGAGGTCCGGTAGCGGCCGTCGCCGTAGTGCGCGGCGAGGTTGGCGAGCGTCGCGCGCACGTGCGCGAGGCCGATCGCGTCGGCCCACGCGAGCGGTCCGCGCGGGTAGTTGACGCCGCGCATCATCGCGACGTCGACGTCGCGCGCGCTCGCGATGCCCTGCGTGACGGCGTCGGCCGCCTCGTTGGCGAGCATCGCGACCGTGCGCATCACGACGAGGCCCGCGACGTCGTCGCAGCGCGATACCGCGATGCCGGCCGCCTGCAGCGCACCGACGACGGCGGCGAGCGCCGCCTCGCCGCAGCCGTCGGCCGCGGCGATCGCGAGCCGCGTGCACTTGCCGTAGTCGAACGCGAGGTCGTACACGACGACGTCGCGCCGGCCGCAGGCCGCGGCGAGCGCGGTCGCCGTGCGCCCGTCGCCCGGCACCAGCAGCGCGTCGTCGACGACGAGGTGCGCCGGCGCCACCACCGGATCGGCGGGCCGCGAGGCGACGGCGAATCCCGCGGCGCGCAGGCGGGCCGCCAGCCCGTCCGCCATCGCGGAGGCCCCGGCGACGGCCACGCGCGAGGGCCTTGCTGCCGGCGCCTCGGTGCGCGGCGCCGGCTTCGCGGCGCCCTCGGCGTAGTCGTAGTAGCCGCGCCCGGACTTGCGCCCGAGGTGCCCGGCCGCGACGCGCTCCTGCTGCAGCACGGAGGGCCGGAAGCGCGGATCGTGGAAGTACGCCTCCCAGACGCTCTTCGTCACGGCGAGGTTGACGTCGTTGCCGATCATGTCCATCAGCTCGAACGGACCCATCCGGAACGCGCCCGCCTCGCGCATCACGGCGTCGATCGTCGCCGGGTCCGCGCCGCGCTCGCCGAGCACGGCCAGCGCCTCGGAGTAGAACGCGCGCGCGCACCGGTTGACGATGAAGCCGGGGGTCGACGTCGCGTGCACCGGCACCTTGCCCCACGCCTGCGCCGTCGCGTAGACGACGGCCGCCGCTTCCGCGTCGGTCGCGAGCCCGCTCACGACCTCGACCAGCGGCAGCAGCGGCGCCGGGTTGAAGAAGTGCATGCCGACCACGCGGCCGGGATGCTTGAGCCCCGCCGCGAGCGCCGTAATCGACAGCGACGACGTGTTGGTCGCGAGGATCGCGTCGGCGGCGACGATCACCTCGAGCTCGCGCAGCAGCTTGCGCTTGACCTCGAGGTCCTCGACGATCGCCTCGACGACCAGCCGTGCGCTGACGAGGTCGCCCAGCGCGTGGACCGGGACGATGCGGGAGGTGGCGGCATCGGCGTCGGCCGGCGTGAGCTTGCCCTTCGCGGCGAGCCCCGCCAGCGTCTGCCCGAGCTTCGCCTTCGCGGCGTCCGCCGCGCCCATCCGGTTGTCGAACAGGTGGACGCGGTGGCCGGCCTGCGCGGCGATCTGTGCGATGCCGGCGCCCATGGCGCCGGCGCCGATGACGCCGATCTCGGCGGAGGAAGGCAGTGCGGAAGCCATCGCGGCGCTATCGGCCGGTGAAGCGCGGTGGGCGCTTCGCGACGAACGCCGCCACGCCTTCGCGGTAGTCGTCGCCGAAGCCCAGCTCGCGCTGCAGCGCGCATTCGACGTCGAGCTGCGCGTCGAGCGTCGCGGTCGCGGCGCCGTAGAGCGCCCGCTTGGTGGCCGCGAGGCCGCGCGTGGGCGCCTGCGCGAAGTACTCGAGCAGCGCGTCGACCGTCGGCTTCAGCTCGGCGTCGTCGACGCAGCGCCAGATGAGGCCCCACTCCTCCGCCTGCTGCGCCGGCAGTTTGTCGCCGAGCATCGCGAGGCCCATCGCGCGCGCGGTGCCGACGAGCCGCGGCAGGAAGTACGTGCCGCCGGAATCCGGGACGAGGCCGATCTTGCAGAACGCCTGGATGAAGCTCGCGGACTTGGCCGCGACCACGATGTCGCAGGCGAGCGCGATGTTCGCGCCGGCGCCGGCGGCCACGCCGTTGACGGCGCAGACCACGGGCAGCGGCAGCCCGCGCAGCGTGCGCACCAGCGGCGCGTAGTGGGTGGCGATCGACTCGCCCAGGTCCACCGGCGCCGCGCCCGGCGCGACCGCGCGGTCGGACAGGTCCTGCCCGGCGCAGAAGCCGCGGCCCGCGCCGGTCAGCAGCAGCGCGCGCACCGCCGCGTCCGCCTGCACCTGCGCGAGCGCGTCGCGCAGCTCCGCGTGCATCGCGGCCGTGAAGCTGTTGAGCCGGTCGGGCCGGTTCAGCGTGATCCGCGCGATGCCGTCGGCGTTGTCGTAGAGGATGGAGTCGTATTTCATCGGGGTGGCATTCAAAGTTCAACTTCCTGAAACACGAAGGGCACGAAGGAAGACCTGTGACAGCGCACGGCCACGAGCGGCGTGAGTCCGCAATCGTCTTTCTTCGTGCTCTTCGTGTCCTTCGTGGTTCAAGATTTTCGCTCTTCGTGCCCTTCGTGGTTCAAGACTTTCAACTCAAACGTGCCTCCGATGCTGGACGACGCGGAACCGGCTTGCGACGTACGCCGCGTCGGTCAGCGCGGCGTTGGCCGCCGGGTTGGCGCCGGTGCCGTGGAAGTCCGAGAACGCCGCCGACTGGTTGACGAACACGCCGGCGGTCAGGTTGATCGACAGCGCGACGCCGGCATCCTCGGCGACGTCGATCGCGCGCGCGATCACGTCGTCGCTCGTCGAGTACACGGACAGCGTCAGCGCGCCGTGGCCGTGGACGGCGTCGCGCGCGATCTCCAGGCTCTCGGCGGTCGACGCCGTGCCGATGACGAAGGCGATCGGACCGAACCACTCGTTGAGGTACGTCGCGCGGTCGCCGGTCGTGAGCTTGACGATGAGCGGCGTGCGGACGGTGGCGTCGGGGAACGCCGGATGCGCGACCGCCTGCGTGTCGAGCACCAGCTTGCCCAGCGAGCGCGCCGCTTCGAGCCGGCGCAGCACGCCGTCGTTCTGCACGGCGCCCAGCACCTCGACGGCGCGCGCGGGGTCCGCGAGCAGCTTGCGCACGGCCTCCGCGATGCCCTCGGCGACCTGGTCGAACGACAGGTGCCCCGCCCCGGTGTCGATGCCGCCGCGCGGCACGTAGATGTTCTGCGGCGCCGTGCACATCTGGCCCGTGTACAGCGCCAGCGAGAACGCGACGTTGCGCGCGACCGGGGCGAAGTCCGTCGCGCCGTCGACGATGACCTGGTTGACCCCCGCCTTCTCCGTGTAGACCTGCGCCTGCCGCGCGTGCTCCTCGAGCCAGCGGCCGTTCGCCGTGCTGCCGGTGAAGTCGATGATGCGCACCTCCGGCCGCAGCGCGAGCTGCTGGGCGACGTCGCCGCCCGCCTCGTGCGCGAACAGCGTGACGACGTTGGGGTCGAACCCGGCGTCGGCGAGCACCTCGCGCGCGATCCTCACGGTGATCGCGAGCGGGAGGATGGCCGCCGGATGCGGCTTCACCACGACCGCGTTGCCGGTCGCGAGGCTCGCGAACAGGCCCGGGTAGCCGTTCCACGTCGGGAACGTGCAGCAGCCGATGACGAGGCCGATGCCGCGGGGCACGATGCGGAAGTGCTTCTCCATCCGGATCGGGTCGCCCTTGCCCTGCGGCTTCTCCCACAGCGCCTTGGCCGGCACGCGCGACAGCTCGTCCCACGCGTAGGCGACCGCCTCCAGCCCGCGGTCCTGCGCGTGCGGCCCGCCCGCCTGGAACGCCATCAGGAACGCCTGCCCCGTCGTGTGCATGACCGCATTGGCGATCTCGAACGTCGCCTTGTTGATGCGCGCGAGGATTTCGAGGCACACGCCGGCCCACGCCTGGGGCCCCGCCTTCTTCCACTGGTCCTCGGCGCGGCCGACGGCCGCGAACAGGCCGTCGACGTCGGGCTTCGGGTACGTGACGCCCAGCGACAGGCCATACGGCGAGCGCTCGCCGCCGACCTCGCCCACGGTCGCCGGCTGCGTCAGCGGGAAGCGCTTGCCGAGCAGCGCGTCGAACGCCGCGCGGCCGGCTTCCGCCGCGCCCTCGCCGTACACCTTGGGGCTCGCGGACTCCGGATACGCGCTCCAGTAGCTGCGCTCGTGGATCGCCTGCACGGCGCGCTCGAGCGTGGCGCGGTGGCGTTCGAATAGGGGATGCGGCACGTGGGGCTCCGAAGGGGTCAGAAACGCATTATTGCCCAGTTTCCCGGGGCGGGGTCAGAGACGACTTCCCGGAATCGTTGCGTCAGCGTAAGTGGGGTCAGAGACGACTTCCCGTACGCGACTTCACCAATTCGCACAACCGTTCCGCGTAAGTGGGGTCAGCGTAAGTGGGGTCAGAGACGACTTCCCGTACGCGACTTCACCAATTCGCACAACCGTTCCGCGTAAGTGGGGTCAGCG
>JAYRNW010000136.1:0-3172 GCA_041911995.1 Casimicrobiaceae bacterium
GAAGCTGGTGCTGGTCGTCGCGTCGATGCGTGCGCGGGCACGTTCGCCGAGGGCGACGAGGGCGCAGCAGGGCGAAGCGCTCCAGCCTTTCTGCGGCGCGCTGATCAGCACGTCGACGCCGGCGGCCGCCATGTCGACCCAGATCGCGCCCGACGCGATGCAGTCGAGCACGAAGAGCCCGCCGTGCGCGTGCACGGCGTCGGCGACCGCGCGCAGGTACGCGTCCGGCAGCAGGATGCCCGACGCCGTCTCGACGTGCGGCGCGAACACGACGTCGGGCTTCTTCTCGGCGATGGCGGCGACGACCTCGGCGATCGGCGGCGGCGCGAACGGCGCCTGCGCGCCGGCGCCGACGCGCCGCGCCGTGAGCACGGTGGACGCGGCCGGAATCCCGCCCAGGTCGAGGATCTGCGTCCATCGGAAGCTGAACCAGCCGTTGCGGATCACGAGGCAGCGGCGGCCCGTCGCGAACTGGCGCGCGACCGCCTCCATGCCGAACGTGCCGCCGCCGGGGACCACGGCCACCGCCTTCGCGTTGTACGTCTGCTTGAGGATCGCCGCGATGTCGCGCATGACGCCCTGGAAGCTGCGCGACATGTGATTGAGCGCGCGGTCGGTGAACACGACCGAGTACTCGAGCAGGCCGTCGGGATCGACGTTTTGCAGCAGGCCGGACATCGTGGACTCCTGGAAAGCGGCGCCGCGGGGCGCCGCGGGCGGGGGATCGGGAGCTTAGCACGCCGGCGGCCGGCCCGCCTCGCCGCCCGGCCCCGATATCGGCGAGAATCGCGGCGTCCGCGCCGGCGGTTCGCCGTCCCGGCGCGCCCGCAACGATCGCATCGGCAGGAGACGCGAGTGAAGATCCTCTACGCATGGCTGGCGGCCGCGACCCTCGTCTTCGCGCCCGCCGCGTGGGCGCAGGAGCCCGACCACGAGATCCACGAGGCGCTGCGCGGCGTGCTGCGCGAGATCGTCGGCGCGATCAACGGCGGCCAATACGAGAAGATGCTGCCGTACATGACGGAGAACGTGGAAGCGACCAGCATCACGCAGGAGGTGATGGGCAGCCGCGCGGACGTCGCCGCCTACTTCAAGGAATGGTTCGGGCCGACCGGCTACATGCGCAGCATGGAAATGAAGCTCGAAGCGGACAAGCTGACCGAGCTGTCGGCGGACAAGTCGTGGGGACTCGTCCGCGGCAAGGCACTCGAGCACTACGAGGCGAAGGACGGCGACAGGTTCGACTTCGTCACGCGCTGGACGGCGGTGCTCGTCCGCGGCGACGACGGCAAGTGGCGGCTGCGCGCGATCCACTTCGGCACCAACCACCTCGACAACCCCGTGCTGACCAAGGTCTCGCGCACGCTGATCCGCGACGGCGTCATCGGCGGCGGCGCAGCGCTCGCCGTCGGGCTCCTCGTCGGCTACTTCGTCGGACGCCGCCGCTACTTCGCCGCCGCGGGCACCAGGATGTAGAGACGGCCGCCGCTCTCGCCGACGAACACCTCGCTCGTCGACGACGACGAGCCGTCCTTCGTCTTCGTCGCGGACTTGATGACGAGCTTCTTCGTCGCCGGCAGCACGAGCTTCATCGTCTTCCCGTCGGGCGACTGCGTCTTCTCCGAGCGCGCGCGGTCGTCGGCCGTCAGGTCGAGGAGCTCGATCGACGCAATCTTGCCGCCCGCCTCGGCGCCGAGCATCGCCTTGTAGAACGCGAGCGCCTGCGCATCCGCGCCGGTCGTGTAGAGCAGCGACTCGAGCGTCTTCTGATCGCGGCCCTCGGATGCCTTCCTGTAGGTGTCGACGAACTGCTTCTCCTGCGCCGGCGTCGCCGCGAGCGCGGCGCCCGCGAGCGCGAGCCACGCGACGACGGCGAGCGCAATTCCCTTGTGCATGGTGCGGCCTCCTTCGGGTCGGATGAGGCGCCCATTAGACGTGACGGCGGGCCGCCGGCGCAAGCGCCGCCGGGCGGGCGCGACGGCTTGACACGTCGCGGCGCCACGCTCAAATTCGCGTTCCGGACGCGCCCCCGCGGCGCCCGCCTCGCGAAGGAGTGCTCATGAGACCGAAGGGCCGTCCCGAGGGCGAATGCCGGAGCGCGCAGCGTGAAGGTCATCCCGTGACCCCGAAGCGGCTGTGCCTCGCGCTGGCCGTGGCCGGCATCGGCACGCTCGCCGTCTTACCGGCGGCGGGCGGCGACGGCGAGGCTGCGTTCGACCCGCTGCTCGCCGACGGCGCGTGGTGCGGCGCCCCGGCCGGCGGCCCGCCGGCGCTCTTCGGCAAGCTCGCGCTCGCGGCGACGGAGACGGCGCCGTTCCAGCCGGGTCCTGCGAAGCCGGCGCTCGACGCGAAGCCGGTCCTCTACGGCGACCTGGGCTCGCTGACCTTCAAGGCCGGCACGCGCGACGCGCTGGCGCAGGCGTGGTTCGACCAGGGCGTGCGGCTCGCGTTCGCGTTCAACCACGCCGAGGCGCAGCGCGCGTTCCGCGAGGCGCAGAAGCGCGACCCGGCGTGCGCGCTGTGCTTCTGGGGCGAAGCGCTGGTGCTCGGCCCCAACATCAACGTGCCGATGATGCCCGAGGCCAACGCGCCCGCGCTCGCGGCGCTCGCCAAGGCGGTCGCGCTCGCGCCGTCCGCGCCCGCGCGCGACCGCGCGTTGATCGAGGCGCTGGCCGCGCGCTATTCCGCGGACGCCAAGGCCGAGCGCGCTGCGCTCGACGCCGCGTACGCCGACGCGATGCGCGGCGTCGCCGGGAAGTATCCGGCCGACGACACCGTGCTCGCGCTGTACGCCGAGGCGATGATGGACACGCAGCCGTGGGACTACTGGGAGGCGGGCGGCAGTCGACCCAAGGGGCGTACCAGCGAGATCCTGGCAACGCTCGAGCGCGTGCTGAAGGCGAATCCCGACCATCCCGGCGCGATCCACTACTACATTCACATGGTCGAGGCCTCCAGCCGGCCGCAGCGCGCGACGCCGTACGCGCGGCGGCTCGGGACGGCGATGCCGGGAGCGGGGCACCTCGTGCACATGCCCTTCCACATCTATTACCGGATCGGTCTCTACAAGGATGCGCTCGCCGCGAACAAGGCCGCCGTGGCCGCGGACGAGAACTATATTGCCCAGGCGCGGCCGCAGGGCATCTATCCACAGGCGTATTACCCGCACAAC
>JAYRNW010000137.1:0-12895 GCA_041911995.1 Casimicrobiaceae bacterium
GCCCCCCAGGGGCCCGCGGCGGCGGGCGGGTGCCCCCACCTGCGCGCCCCCCCGCCGCCCGCCGCCCGGGGCCGCCCCCCCCTCCCCCGCGGGAGCCCCCCCCCCCGCCCTGCACTCCGTCAGGCCACCGTCCGCTCGCCGGCCTTCGCGGCATCCGGGAACGTCAGCGTGACGACGAGCCCGCCCGCGCGAGACGCGGCGTCGAACGCGAGCGTCGCGCCGTGGACCTCCGCGATCCGCCTCGCGATCGAGAGGCCGAGCCCCGTGCCCGGCGCCGGCGCACCCTCCAGCCGGTGGAAGCGCTGGCCGAGCCGGTCGCGCTGCTCCGGCGCCACGCCCGGGCCCGCGTCGGCGACGGAAGCGAAGACGTCGTCGCCGCGGCGCCCGACGCGCACGTGGACCGCGGTGCGCGCCGGGCTGTAGCGGACGGCGTTGTCGAGGACGTTGCGCAACAGCACCTGCAGCAGCCGCGCGTCGCCGCGAACGGCGGTGGCGCCGTCGCTCGCGAGGTCGACGTCGATCGACTTCGCGAGCGCTGCGGGGACCACGTCGGCGACCGCGAGCCGCGCGAGCTCGCCGAGATCGCACGGCGCGTGCGCCGCCTGCAGTTCCGCGGGCTCGAGGCGCGCGAGCGTCAGCAGCTGGTCGACGAGGTGCGCCGCGCGGTCGCAGCCGGCGATGACGTTGTCGAGCGCGCGATCGCGCTCGGCCGCGTCGGCGGCGCCGCGCGCCACCTGCGCCTGTGCGCGCAGCGCCGCGAGCGGCGTGCGCAATTCGTGCGCCGCGTCGGCCGTGAACCTCCGTTCGTTCTCGAGCGACGCCCGCACGCGCCCGAACAGGCGGTTCAGGCTTTCGACGAGCGGCGCGACCTCGGCCGGCGTGCCGGTGACGTCGAGCGCGGCCAGGTTGTCCGCCGCCCGGTGCTCCACCTGCCGGCCGACGAGCCGCAGCGGCCGCAGCGCGCGGTCGATCCCCAGCCACACCAGCAGGCCCAGCGCCGGCAGCGCGACGACCAGCGGCCACAGCAGGTTCTGCGCGATCCGCGCGACGATCTCGTCGCGCGCGCCGCGCCGCTCGCCGACCTGCACGAGGAACCGGCGCTCCGCGTCCCAGCCGCTGAACACGCGCCACGCCCGTCCGTCGATCGCGACGTCGGAGAACCCGTCCGTCCGCGGCGACAGGTGCGTGTTGGGCGCGTTGGCCGAGTGCAGCCGCAGGACCGTGCCGTTCTCCCAGAACTGGAAGACGACGCGACGCCCGTACGGATGGAGCTGCGGCGACTGCTCGAGCTCGATCTCCCCCGATTCGTGACCGGCCTGCGCCACCAGCAGCGACGCCGACTGCGCGAGATGCGCGTCGAGCAGCTCGTCGAGCTCGTGACGCGCGTCGAACCAGCTGACGACGGCGGTGGCGACCCAGATCGCGGCCACCGCCGCGAGCACGACGACCAGCAGCGCGCGACGGATCGAGCCGCGCCGGCCCGCGCTAGCCACGACCCGCCCCCTTGGGCATCACGTAGCCGACGCCGCGCACCGTGCGGATCAGTTCGGGCGCGAGCTTGCGGCGCAGGTGGTGGATGTGCACGTCGACCGTGTTGCTCTCGACTTCCTCGCTCCACGCATACAGCCGCTGCTGGATCTGCTCGCGCGACAGTACGCGACCGGCGTTGAGCGCGAACTCGTGCAGCAGCCTGAACTCCTTCGCCTGCAGCTCGACCGGCGCGCCGCGGAAGTGCACGGTCCGCGCCGCGGGATCGATCGTGAGCTCGCCCACCTCGAGCACCGGATTGGGCTCGCCGCGCGAGCGCCGGACCAGCGCGCGCAGGCGCGCGGCCAGCTCGTCCAAATCGACCGGCTTCACGACGTAGTCGTCGGCGCCGCTGTCGAGCCCCTTGACGCGGTCGTCGACCGTGTCGCGCGCGGTCAGCACCAGCACCGGCACGCGGCTGCCGCGCGTACGCTGCCGCGCGAGCACCGCGAGCCCGTCCTGCCGCGGCAGGCCGAGGTCGAGCACGACGGCCGCGTACGTCTCCGTGGAGAGCGCCAGCTCCGCGGCGACGCCGTCGCGCACCCAGTCGGCGCCGAAGCCGCGCTGCTTCAACCCCGACTGCAGCGCATCGCCCAGCAGCGGGTCGTCTTCGGCCACGAGGATGCGCATGGAGCGTCTAGGAGTCGTCAGCGCGCTTGCGGCCGGTCACCATGGCCGCGACGAGGTTCTCGCGGTGCAGGACGCTGCTCACCAGCACCGCAGCGACGTGCACGACCACGAGCGCGAGCAGCGCGTTGGCGGCACCTTCGTGCAGCGCTTCCAGCCACCGGCCGCCCAAGTCCTCGTACAGCGCGTAGCCGGAGATTGCGCTCGCCGCGCCCAGCGCGAGCATCGCGACGATCGCCCAGCCGCCTGCCGGATTGTGGCCGGCGTAGTGGATCGGCCGGCCCGCCGCGAGCGACTTCAAGTACGCGACGACGGCGCGCGGGCCGCGCGTGAACGCCGCGAAGCGCGCGTGGTGCGTCCCGATCACGCCCCAGAGCAGCCGGAAGGCGACGAGGCCCATGAACGTGTATCCGAAGGCGACGTGGACGTCGCGCACGCGCTCCGATTCGGCGGTGAGGAACGCTCCGGCGAAGGCGATCGCCAGCAGCCAGTGAGACAGCCGGACCGGCAGGTCCCATACGAGGATTCTAGACCTTTCCATGCGCGGCCTCATGCGCCGGGGACGCGAACGCGCCGTTCGCTGTAGTCGCCGCGCTCCGCGTCGCGATGGCACGCGGCGCAGTTCGCCGCGCTGCGCACGTCGGCGCGCGTCCACGTCGACGCCGCGATCTTCCGGTGCTCGCGGACGAACCAGCCGGCTTCCGTGATCCGCGTTGCCGCCGGATCGACGCGCCGGCTCGACGCGCTCTGCGCGTTCGCGTCGAGGAAGCGGCCGATGCTCGCTGCGGTGCCGGCGTCGACGCTCGCGTCGACGCCGAAGTGGCGATCGAGCGTCAGCATGATCCGGCGCCACGCGGGCGCCGGCAACATGCCCGGCGGGTAGGCCACGTGGCAGCTGCCGCATTCGGCCTGCCACATCGGGTCGGCGGCCGGCACGAACGAACGGTCGCCGGCCGTCGCGTCGGCGAGGAAGATCGCGAAGAGCGCGAAGCCTGCGGCCAAGGCCGCGAGCCCGCTGGTGATGGGGTCGCGATTCACGGCGGCCTCCTAGAGCCTGACCTGCATCAGGTACGCGAGCACGTCGCCCTTCTCCTGCGCCGTGCATTCGCGGCCGACGACGTCGTTGCAGTTGCGCTTGAACCACTTCTCGGCCGTGGCCACGCTGGTGAAGCGCTCGGCGTTGGCGGCGGGCGCCAGCGGCGCGATCGCCTTGCCGGTCTTCGCGTGCTTGCCCGGCGCCGCCGGATTCGGCGTGTGGCACGACGCGCAGCTCCAGTCGCCGCCGTGCGCCGACTGGAAGAACTTCTCGCCGCGCGCCGGCGAGAAGCCGGAAAAGCCGGGAGACTCGCGCCGCGCGGCGTCCGCGTAACCGTTCGCCACGGCGGCGGGAGTCTGCGCCGCCACCACCCCGATGCCCACGATGCAACCGGCCAGCGCGACGCCGGCCTTCGACAACCTCGTGCTCATGCTTGCCCCCGTTCGCGTTTCGGACAGGAGCGAGACTAGGGTCGGATTGTTAGCGGATTCTTAACTCGCCGTCGGACCCCGCGCTGCGCCCGGGACCGCGCGGAAGGGCGATGCGGCGTAGCGGATCCCTCGTCGCTGCGCTCCTCGGGATGACATGGCGGACGATGTCATCCCGACCGCAGGGAGGGATCTGCTGTTGCGACGGGCCGGCAGGCCGCGCCGGACGGCACCGGCGGACGCGGACGGCCCGCCAATGCGCCGGCGGCGCCGCGTCTTACTTGTACGCTTCGACCACGGCGTCGTACGTCTTCGTCTTCGTGAGTTCGTCGATCGTCAGAACGCCGAGGTTGGGAGCGGGCCAGTTCTTGAAGTCGCTCGCCACCGTCTGGATCTGCTTGACGATCGCGCCGTGGTGGTACGTGCCGAACGCGCCCTCGGTGTCGGAGTCGTCCGGCGTCTGCTTCCAGACCTTGTCGCTGAACTGGAAGTGGGACGCGCCGAGGACCTGACCCGGATTCGCCTTCTGGTAGGCGAGCGTGCCGACGAGCTGGCCCTTCACGAAATCCGGCGTGTAGTCGGACTTGGCGCGGCTGTAGCCGATCTCGGTGAAGAGGATCGGGCGCTTGAACTTCGCGTACGTGAGCTGCACCCAGCCCTGCCCCGACCCGAGGAAGTTTTCGTACAGGTCGACCTTGCCGTTGTACGTGTTGGTCGTGAGCATCAGCCGGCTCGCATAAGGCGCCGTGCGCGAATCCGTGAGCAGCCGGTCGAACTGCCACCACGACGCCATGTTGGCGTTGTTCGGTCCGAACGGCGCCCCGCGCGGAACGAACGTCACCGGGATGCCCACCAGGACGTCCTTGCTGAAGTTGCGCTTGTCGGCCTCCTGCAGGAAGCGCGCGACGAGCCCGATCGCGTTGGTGTAGGCACCCGGATCCCCGTCGAGTTCGTTGGAGATGATCACGCCGGCGACCGCCGGGTGCCAGTTGCTGCCGTCGCTGTTGCCGTAGTTCCCGTACCGGAAGTACCACGGCACCTGCTCGTCCCAGAATTGCGGGTTCTGCGGCAGCCAGTTGCTGATCGGCACCACGACCTTGATCCCGAGGCTGTTGGCGTAGTCGAGGAACTGGCTGTGGTCGTTGGCCGGGTCCCAGTCGTAGAGCCGGATCAGGTTGACCCCCATGCCCTTCAGCGTCGCCAGGTCGTTGCGGCAGTGCGGTGCGCAGCTCTCCGCCAGGTACGACTGCGTGCCCCAGAGCGACCCCACCTCCTTGCGCGCGATGTCGCTGCCGAAGTAGATGTCGGTCGTGTTGGCCGACGACGGGTCGTATCCGTGGCTGAACGCCTGGTACGCCGATCCCTTGCCCAAGGCGGGAAAGCGCGACGCGGGCTCGGGCTCCGTGCTCAGCAATCCGCCGCCATCCCCGCCGCCGCCGTCGCCGCCGCCGTTGCACCCCCAGAGCAGCAGCGCGCACGCCGTCGCTGCGAATACCGCCCGCCAGTCACGCCATGAGTTCATGGAACACCCTCCCGATCGCATTGCCCTGCATGATGACTGCGTGTCCGCGGCCGCCGCTGCCCCGCCGGCAATCGCGGCCGGGTCCTCTCCGCGCCGGCAGGCGCTGTCGAAGCGCGCAAGTGTACTGGCGGGCCTCGTCGTGCGATAGGGGACGGGACGAAATGGTTCCGGCGCGGCGACAGGCGTCGTGGAAGCACCGTTCGTCGGCTGCCCGCAGTCGGTGCGATGGACGCCGGTTCCGATACCGCCTCGGCCGGCATTGGCGGCGCACCCCCTTACCGAACGACGAACGGCCACGTACGATCTCGCGCTGGCGCGCGGCCGGCGTGGCGCCTGCGCGGGTGACGCCGCGACCGACGGCCACAGCCCCCGACGACAGGAGCCCGCGAATGCAGTGCACGGCAGTAACCCGCGCTTCGACGATCGTGCTGGCGGTGTGCCTGTGCACGCTGCAGGGTTGCATGGACGATGCCGTCGCCACCGAGTGCGCGCCCCTGACCGCGGCGCCGCCTGCGACGACGGCGGCGATCGCGTCCACGGTCGCCGCCATCAAGGAAAAGCACCGGCTCAACGCCGTCATCTACGGCGTGGAGCAGGACGGCAAGCCGCTCGTGCGCGCCGCGCTCGGCGAATCGACGAAGGGCGTGCCGGCGACCACCGCGATGCATTTCCGGATCGGCGGCGTGGGCTGGCAATACCTGGCGACGGTCCTGCTGCGCATGACCGGGCAGAACCCGCGCCCGATCGCGCTGACCGATCGCGCGTCGCGGTGGTACCCGGACTATCCCAACGCCGACCGCACGACGGTGCGCATGCTCGCGGCCTCCAGCGCCGGCTTCGGCGACTACATCACGCCACAATCGTTCATCCGCGACCTCGAGGCCGATCCGCTGCGCTTCTGGAGCGCGGACGATCTCCTCGCGCGCAGCGTCGCACCGTACCAGTCGCCGCAATTCGTCGCCCCGGGCCAGTTCTGGCAGTACTCGCACACGGACTTCGTCATGCTGGGGGCGATCCTCGAGAAGGCCAGCGGAAAGAAGTACGCGGCGCTGCTGCAGGAGCTGGTGCTCGACCCGCTCGGGCTGCGGGACACGCGCCTGCAGTTCGACGCCGCGCCGCAGCTGCCGGTGCTGCACACGCTGGAGGAAGGCGATTTCCGCGACTCGACATACTGGAACCCGTCGTTCGTCTCGTGGGCGGCGATGACGTCGAACGTCTGCGACCTCGGCACGTGGACCCGGGCGTTCGGCACGGGAGCGCTGCTGCCGCCCGAAACGCGGGGCGAGACCACCGCGCCGGTCAACGTCGGGCTCCCGATCACGCCTCTGACCGTCCCGCCCCTCCTCGTCCCGCCGAACGCGTATTTCGGGCTCGGCACGGTCGTGTACCCGCCGTGGATCGTGCAGCGCGCCGCCTACTGGGGCATGTACACGACGACGGCGTACGATCCGACGACCGGCATCGCCATCGTCGTCACGATCGGCCTGGGCCCCGATTCGCCGGCGGAGATCCAGCCCGCCAACGAGATCGTCACGGCGATCTCGAAGGTCCTGACCCCCGACCATCCGGTTCCCGAGTAGACGCGATGAATCGCCGCCCCTTGCTCGCGCTGCTCTGCGCGGCGCTGGCCGCCGCCTGCACCGGCGGCGGCGCGGGCCCGTACTCGGCGAGCAGCGTCGACATCGGCGCGGGCCGCCGGATGTACGTCGAGTGCGACGGCGTGGGCACGCCGACGGTGCTGCTCGTGGCGGGCAAGGGCAACCGCGCCGACACGTGGAGCACGAATCCCGTGGACCCGGGCCAACCCGACGCGACGGTGTTTGCGCAAGTCGCGCGGTTTGCTCGCGTGTGCGCGTACGACCGTCCGGGGACCGTGGGCACCCCCAATGGCGCGCCGAGCCGCAGCGACCCGGCGCCCGAGCCCGTCACGCCGAAGGACGGGGTCGCCGACCTGCACGCGCTGCTGGCCGCGGCCAACGTCCGCGGGCCGTACGTGATCGTCGGGCACTCGTACGGCGGCCTGATCGCCCGGCTCTACGCGAGCACCTATCCGAACGAAGTCGCCGGGCTCGTGCTCGAAGACGCGCTCTCCGAGCGGCTCTACGACGGGCTCACGGTGGAGCAGCGGCAGGTCTTCGAGGCGATCAACCTCGAGCCGGAGCGCGTCGACAACGTGCGCTCGTTCGCGCAGGTGGCCGCAGCGCCGCCGGTCCAACCGATGCCGATGGACATCCTGACCGCGGACACGAGCCCGATCAGCGCACAGGACGTCGCCGATGGCGTGCTTCCGCCGACGGTGACGCTGCAGTTCGTCGATGCGCTGTGGGCGGCGCAGGTCGCCGCGCAGAACGCGCTCGCGGCGCTCTTCCCCACCGCCCGGCACGTCACGAACACGCACAGCCGTCATTACATCCATCTGGAGCAGCCGCAGCTCGTGATCGACGCGATCCGCGAGGTCGTCGAGGCGGTCCGCAGCGGAAGTGCCGGCTGCGCCGCGCCCGTCGTCCGATGAACCGCTTCCGGCACCTGCTCGTCGCCTGCGCGAGCCTCGTCGCGCTCGCGGCCGGTCCGGGCGCGGACGCGCAGGTCGGCCCTCGCGTCGACTACGGAAACGTCATCGCGAAGGCGCGCGAAACGGCGTGGAAGGCGATCAACTCCGGCCAGGGCAGCGGAGTGACCGTGGCCATCATGGAGCGCGGCGAGTTCGTGTACTCCGAGGCAATGGGCGTCGCCGACCGGGCACAGAACCGGGCGGTCGACCGCAACACCCGCTTCAACGTCGGCTCGGTCAGCAAGATGTTCGCCGCGGCGGCGATCCTGCTGCTGGTCGACGACGGCCAGGTAGAGCTCGACGCTCCGGTCGTCCGGTACGTCCCGGAATTCACGATGGCGGACGCGCGCTTTCGCGAAATCACGGTGCGCATGCTGCTCAACCACTCGTCGGGCCTGCCGGGGTCGACCTTCTTCTTCGGGTTCGCGCCCGATGCCACCACGCACGGCCTGCTGCTCGCCACGCTCGCGCAGAGCAGCTTGAAGCACGCGCCCGGCGCGATGTCGATGTACTGCAACGACGGCTTCACGCTGGCAGAGATCGTCGTCGAGCGGGTCGCCGGCCGCAAGTACGTCGATTTCCTGGCCGAGCGCGTCTTCGCGCCGCTCGGCATGGCGCACACCGGTCCTTCCGTCGGCGAAATCGCCGAGGGCAACGTCGCGGAGTACTACGACGCGAAGTCGGGCCGGAAGTACCCCCGCGAGGTCGTGCCGGTGTATGCCACCGGCGGCCTGTCGTCGACTGCCGAGGACCTCTGCCGCTTCGGCGACAGCCTCATGCCCGGCGGCCGGACACTGCTGTCGCCCGCCTCCCTCCGCGAGATCCTCCGGCCGCAGCCGACGCCGTTCGCCGACCAGCTGCGCGAGTCGCAGCAGTTCGGCCAGTTCGGTTGGGACTACGCCAAGCGCATCGGCGACCGCGCGGCCGGGACGCTCGTGCTCGCGAAGGGCGGCAACACGGCCCTGTATTCCGCCAACCTCCAGATCCTGCCCGCGGAACGGCTCGTCGTCGCGCTGATCGCGTCCGGGCACGCGAGCGGTGACAAGCTGACCGCGCCGATCCTGGCCGGCGTGCTCGAGGGTCGACTGGGGATCGCGTTGCCGGCCGGCCCGGCGCGACCGCCCGAATCGCAGCCGATTCCTCCGGCGCTCACGCGGTATGCCGGGTACTACGCGACGGAGACCGGCGCGTTGAAGGCGACCATCGACAAGGCGCGGCGCAAGCTCGTCCTGACGCAGATGGGCAGGACCGCGCCCCCGGTGGTGCTGACGTATGGCGACGGCTATTTCCACGGCCCCCATGCCGACACCCGCTTCTACTTCGCGACCTCGGGCGGCAACGATTTCATCGTCGCGAACATCGTCGGTCTCACCGGGTACGACACCGTGGTGTTCCAGAAGCTCGCGCCGGTGCGCCGGCCGCTCGTGCTGCGCGTACCGATGAAGGACGAGCCGTGGCTGATCCGCAACGCGCCCGCGTCGGTGGAAGTGTTCGAGGACCTGAAGCTGATCGCGACTTCGAAGCGCTATCCGGACCTGCCGGGCTACGTGGACCTGGACGGCGTCCGCAGGATCGTGCGCGACGACTTCGCCGCCGTGGCCGCGACCGCCTTGCGCGACCAGACGGATCTCGCGCTCGTGCGCGGCGAGGACGGCACGTGGGTGCGAGCGGGGCATGTCCTCCGGTCCGCCGCGCGGGCCGCGCCCGCGCTCGTCGACGCCGACACGTCGGTCACGATCGGCCGCGCCGGCTTCAACGAGTGGCACGCGGTGAGCAAGGGTGCGGTGCTCCGGTTCCAGCTGCCCGCAAGCGGAGGCCGCGTCGTCGTCGCCACCCGCGACGGGCTGCTCCACGACAGCCTGCTCGACGGCAACGAGGCGTACGCGCCCGCAGGCAGCTACGTGTTCGTCGCCGGCGCGGCCGGGGATCGTTTCCGGATCAGCGTGATCCCGGGGCGGTGACTGCCGCGGACGGTGTCCGCGCCTCGCCGGTCGCCGGGCGCTGCGCCGGCCGGGCCGGCGCCGGGAACGTCACGACGTCGCGGCCCAGCGGCAGCGCATCGCGGCGCGGCCCGGCGTTGCCGGTGGTGATCGGAACCGGCTCCAGCGTGTCGTAGTACCGCAGCACCGCCGCGAGCGGCGGCGCCTGCCCCGTGACCACGAACGCGTCGAATTCGTACGGCAAGCCGTCGGCGAACAACAACGACGGACGATCCATCACCTGGAAGTGCACGTGCGGCCCGCCGGTCGTGCCGGAGCTTCCGGCCTTGGCGATCGGCTGACCCCGCGCGACGCGATCGTTGGGGCGCACCGCCACGCTGCCCGCGTGCAGGTGCGCATAAGCGGCGTAGCGCCCGTCGCCGAGATCGAGCACGATGCGGTTGCCGCCTTCGCTCTCGGGCGAGAGTTCTTCCCGCGGCGCGTTCACGTTCAGGTCCGGGTAGCGGTCGACGGCGACCGCGACCGTGGCGTCGGCCACCGCCAGCACCGGCTGGCCGAACGTCGGGAAGCTCGCGGGCAGCACGGGATCGCCCGAGCCCGGCCGGTTCTGCGCGTCCAGCAGGTTGAAGTCGATCGCGAAGCGCTGGCCGACATATTGGCGCCCGCCGATCGGCATGACCGCACGGCGATGCGGCCCGTCGCAGCAACTGCCGAGCGCGAGCCAGCCCGGCCCGGCCAGCGGCGGGCCGAGCACCACCGGCGGCCGCCGATCGACCGCGACGCGCGATCCGGTGAACGACAGCAGCGATGCGGGCACGCCGGTCGCGGGCTCGATCGTCAGTCGATGCGCGACGAATGCGGGGACGTCCGCCTTGCCGGCGAGCGGCACGTCGAGCCAGACCGCGCCGACCGTCGCGGGCGGCAGCGTCACGGCCGGCGTGTCCGGCGAAGCGACGATGGACATCGCCGCCTGCAGCGCCGGTCCCGTCAGGCGCGCGAGCGCCGCGCCCGAGTCGGCATCGAGAACCGCGACCGCGCCGACGGTGGCCGGCACCGTCATCGCGTTGGTCAGCAGCAGTTCGTAGACGAGGTGGACCTTGCCGTCGGTACCCGTGAACCAGCGGGGCGTCGAGAGCACGGACTCGATCAGCGGCGTGAACCGCCAATCCGGTATCGGTGCCGGCTTCGTCTGCGCGTGGACGGCGTGCACGCCCAGGCCCCACGCCAGCAGCATCGCGCCGAGGCCGCGGACCCGGTACGACGCAGGGCGGTCATGCCGCATCATCGGGGCCTGCTCCCGTCGGGCGCGCGACGCGCAACGCAGCGCCGCGCGGAGCCGGCTTCCCGTCACACCACCTCGACGAGCTGCATCATCCCCATGTCCTCGTGGACCAGCATGTGGCAGTGCAGGACGTACGCGCCGCGGAAGTCGACGAAGCGCGAGCGGAACGTGACGAAGCCCGGCGTCTGCGCGTCGCCGGGCGGCAGCGGGATCGTGTCGGCCCAGTACGGCTCCAGGCCCGGCTTGTCGCTGACCGCCACCACCCAGCACGGGTTGACGTGGATGTGGAACGGGTGCCGGATGTTGTTCATGTTGTAGACCGTCCACTCCTCGACGCTGTCGAGCGTCACGGTCTGCTTCTTCGCCCGCTGCGACTGGAACGGAATGATCTCGGTCAGCCCGTTCGGCGCCGCGGGACTGGGCGCCGCGCGCTCGCCGGTGTTGCCGATCCCCAGCACCGTGTCCGACAGCGTGTTGATCTCGCCCTGCGAGTTGATGCCCTGGTAGATCCAGTCGTCGAGCTCCGCGCCCGGGTGCACGATGAGGTTGGCCGGCGGGTCCGTGATCGGGAACTTGCGCGGCAGGAAGGGCGCCGTGTTGTTCGGGTTGTTGACCGCGCGGAACAGCAGCGTGCGCTTCATGCCGCCGGCCGCGGCGAGCTCCTGGTCGGTGATCGGCGCGAGCGAGGGCGACACGGGCAGCTTGCCGGACGGCAGGCTCATCGGCTTCGGTGCGTCGATGACCACGATCTCCGCCACGATGTCCTCGAGGAGCTTCGACCCGGGGTTGGGCTTGCCCGGTGGCGGGCCGCCGATCGGGAAGTTCAGCGTGCGCAGCTGGTAGGTGCCCGGCGCGCCGGCCTGCACCAGCACGCTCGCGCGATTTCCCGGCGCGAGCACGACACCTTCCTGCGTGAACGAGTTGGGGTCCGGCTTGATCGGCCCGACCGGCTTCAACTCGCTGCGCGTGTTGCCGTCGAAGCTGTAGAGGTGGAGCGCATGGCCGTCGAGCGCGAGGTTCACGTACTTGAAGATCGCGGCGTTGACGAAATGCCAGTTCTGCACCTCGCCGCGATACATGACGAGCCGCGGGCGGCGCACGCCGTTGATCAGGAACGGCGGCTCCCCGGTCGGGATCGAGTTGTTCGACGCGGCGAGCCCGCCGTTGTCGGCGACCAGCGAGAAGTCTTCGAGCTTGCCCGCGTCGTCGAAGATCGGCGCCTGGAACATGAACACCCGCTCGCGCGCGGCGGCGATCTCCGGCACGTTGTCCACCGCGCCCTTGACGAGCAGCGCGCCGGACATGCCGCTGCCGATCTGCATCGCGGACGATCCGTGCAGGTGCGGGTGGTAGAAGTACGCGCCGGGCGGATGGTCGGCGCCGATCCTGTATTCGTGCTGGCGCGACTGCCCGGGCTGCACGCCGAGGTTCGGGTCGTCGACCACGTAGTCGCCGTAGAGGCCGGGCGCGATGATGCCCGGGTACACGTGCAGGCCGTGCGTGTGCAGGTTCGTGCTGTTCGGGTAGCGCAGGTGCTTCGCCGGCTCGGTGGACGGCGGATTCGGCGGCAGGTTGTTGACGAGCAGGATGCGCAGCGTGTCGCCGACGTTCACGCGCAGCGTCGGCGCGGGAATGGTGCCGTACCAGTTGCGCAGCGTGACCGCCTTGCCGTCGAGCGTCGTCTTGAGGTACCCGAGGTTGAGCGTCAGATCGAGCCGGCCGCCCGCCGACGCCAGCACCTGCGGGTCGACGAACGTCTCGGTCACCGGCGGCGCGGACGAGCCGCCGCCGCCGCCGCAACCGGCGAGCACCGGCGGCAGCACGGCGCCGGCCGCGACCGTCCAGCCGAGTTGCAGGAATTCGCGCCGCGACACTTCGTTCATGGGGCTGTCCGACATTCGCGCTGCTCCTCGACGAGTGAGTGTGGCCCGCACCGACACGATCGCGCCGCGGGCATCACCCCGGGCGCGCGCTGGAATGTA
>JAYRNW010000138.1:0-2509 GCA_041911995.1 Casimicrobiaceae bacterium
CCGATGGTCGGCGGCATGGTCACGGCGCCGCTGCTGTCGATGCTGGTGATTCCGGCGGTGTACCTGCTGCTGCGGCGGCGCGGGCTCGCGAAGGCGAGCGCGGCGGCCGTCGCGGCGCCGCTCGCGCCCGAAGCCGCCGGATAGCACCGCCGTGCGGGCGTTCGGGCCGCGACCGCACGTCGCCGCGCGCGTTCGACGGTGGTAGGCTTGCCGCCGTGCCGGGACGTCCGGCACGGTCGGACCAGCCGGAGGCCCCGCAATGCGGCGGATGACCGGAACTTGCGTGAGCGTGGCGCTCTGCTCCAGCGTGCTGCTGTGGGCCGCGGCGGACGCGACGGCGCAGCCGGCGGGCCCGGTGCGCCGCATCGGCTTCCTCGGCATGGACTCCGCCATGCAGGCGACGCGCCTCGTAGCGTTTCGCGACGAGATGCGCAGGCAGGGGTTCGTCGAGGGCGAGAACCTGGTCGTCGAGGTCCGCTGGGCGCAGGGGCAGTTCGACCGGCTGCCCGCGCTCGCCGACGAGCTGGTCGCGCAGAAGCCCGAAGTCATCGTGACGGCGGCGCCGCCGCCGGTGAGCGCGCTGCAGAAGGCGACGAAGACGATCCCGATCGTCATGAGCGTCCACAACCCGGTGGACCAGGGCTTCGTCGCGAGCCTCGCGCGGCCCGGCGGCAACATCACGGGGATCGCGTTCCAGGACTCGGATCTTTCGGTGCGCCGGCTCGACCTCCTGCGCGCCGTCGTTCCCAACCTCAGCCGCGTCGCCATCGTCTGGAACGAGGCCGCGGGCGGCCGGGGCGCCGTGAACGCCGTCGAGCTCGCGGCGGCGTCGATGAAGATCGCGACCCGGGAATACGAGGTGCGCGTGCCGGCCGACCTGCCGAAGGCCGTGGTCGCGGCCAGGGCCTGGGGCGCGCAGGGGCTGGTGCAACTCGCCTCACCGGTCATCACGTACCACCGGAAGCTGCTGCTCGACGCGCTCGCGGCGGAGCGCATGCCGGCGACGTGCGAGATGCGCCTCTATGTCGAGGAGGGCTGCCTCATGACCTACAGCGCGGACCTCGACGCGATGTTCCGGGGCCTCGCCGTGACGACCGCCCGCATCCTGAAGGGCGCGAAGCCCGCCGACACGCCGGTCGAGCAGCCGCGCGAGTTCGACTTCGTGATCAACATGAAGACCGCGGCGACGCTGGGACTCGTCGTTCCCCCCGTCGTGCAGATGCAGATGACCGATCGCATCCGGTAGCGCGGCGGCCAGCCGCGCGCTCCGATCGCGTGCTGCGGCGGCCTCCGCTCACGCGCCGACGAGCGCGTCCAGCCGGAAGCGCGAGATGCGCGCGACCTCCCCCAGGCACGCGCCGAATTCCGTGGCGCGGTCGTGCTCGACGCGTCGCGCGAACTCGCCGATGATCCCGGCGCGATCGAAGCCCTTCACCGCGAGGATGAACGGGAAGCCGAACTTCGCCTCGTAGCGGCGGTTGAGCTCCGTCAGGTGCGCGTACTCCGCGGGCGAGCACTGGTCGAGCCCGGCGCCGGTCTGCTCCTGCGTCGAATCCGCCGTCATCTCGCCGCGCACGGCGGCGCGGCCGGCCAGCTCCGGATGCGCGCGCAGCAACGCGAGCTGCTCGGCCTCCGACGCACGGGCGACGACGGCGACCATCGCCGCGTGCAGCGCGCCGACGTCGGCGAAGGGGCGCGCGGCGAACGCGCGCTGCGCGACCCACGGCGAGTGCTCGAACACGCCGCCCAGCACGCGGACGAATTCCGCTTCGGAAAGCGCGTTGATCCCGGCGAGCGTCATGTGGCGGGCGCGCGGTACGGATGCACGGCGAGCCAGTGCCGCGCGACGTCGACGCGGCGCGCCACCCACACGCCGGCGTGGCCCTGCACGTAGTCGAGGAAGCGCGCGAGCGCCGCCGCGCGGCCGGGCCGCCCGACGAGGCGGCAGTGCAGGCCGACCGACATCATCTTCGGCGCGTCGAGCCCCGCCGGGTCGCCTTCGGCGTACAGCGCGTCGAACGTGTCCCTGAGGTACGCGTAGAACTGCTCGCCGGTGTTGAACCCCTGCGCCGTCGCGAAGCGCATGTCGTTGGCGTCGAGCGTGTACGGCACGACGAGCAGCGGGACCACGTCCGCCGGCGTGCGCACCGGCGCGTAGTAGGGCAGGTCGTCGGCGTAGCTGTCGGCGACGTACGCGAAGCCGCCGTGCTCGGCGACGAGCCGGCGCGTGTTCGGGCTGTCGCGCCCGGTGTACCACCCTTCGGGCGGCTTGCCGGTCAGTCGCGCGATCGTGTCGACGGCGAGCGCCACGTGCTCGCGCTCGACCGCCGCGGGCACGCCCTGGTAGGAGATCCAGCGCCAGCCGTGGCTCGCGATCACGTGGCCGTCGGCGAGGAACGCGACGACGACCGCGGGGTGGCGCGCGAGCGCCATCGCGACGCCGAACACGGTGAGCGGCATCCGCCGCTCGCGGAACAGGCGCAGGATGCGCCAGACGCCGGCGCGCGAG
>JAYRNW010000139.1:0-5978 GCA_041911995.1 Casimicrobiaceae bacterium
CGCTGATCGCCATCAACCGCTCGGGGCACTCCGGGTGGTACGGTCCCATCTCGTGCAGCAGGACCGACGGATGGGTGATGAACGCAGTGGGCATGGCGTGCGTGCTGGCCGGTGGATCTCGACGGGGCGGCTGCCGACGGGTCGCCGCGGCGTCGCCGCCGGCCCCGCGCGATGCCCGGTTCCGGTGCGGACCCCCGCTCCGCCCAGCCCGGCCGCCAAACGGAGTTTAACCCGCGCCCGCCGGTCGTGACGAGGCGGCCGCAGGCTCGGTACAGTGGAGGGGCCGGCGCGGCCCCTGGTCGGCTTCTTGCTTGCCGGGTTCCAGACCCACCATACTTCGCGACGCCATGACGCTCCGCTCCGCATCGCAGGCCGGCACCCCCTCGGCCACCCGCTTGGCCCAGGTGCTGGCCCAGCTCGCCCGCATCGTCGTCGGCAAGGACGAGCCGTTGCGGCTCTCGCTGGCCTGCCTGCTCGCCCGCGGCCACCTGCTCATCGAGGACATCCCGGGCGTGGGCAAGTCGACGCTGGCGCAGGCGCTGGCGGCGACCCTCGGCCTCAAGTACGCGCGCGTCCAGTTCACGAGCGACCTCTTGCCCGCCGACGTCCTCGGCGTGTCCATCTACGACGAGCGCACGCAGGCGTTCCGGTTCCTGCCGGGCCCGATCTTCAACTCGGTGGTGCTGGCCGACGAGATCAACCGCGCGCCGCCCAAGACGCAGAGCGCGCTGCTCGAGGCGATGGAGGAGCGGCAGGTGTCGCTGGACGGCCAGACGCGCAAGCTGCCCGAGCCGTTCTTCGTCATCGCCACGCAGAACCCGATCGAGCAGATCGGCGCCTACCCGCTGCCCGAGTCGCAGCTCGACCGCTTCCTGATGGCCATCGAGCTGGGCTATCCGGACCCGGCCGCCGAGCGCGACCTCCTGTCGGGCGGCGACCGCCGCGCGCGCATCGGCGCGGGCCCGCCGCGCGCCGATCCCGCGACGCTCGCCCACAGGCAGCGCGAGGCCGCCGACATCCACGTCGCGCCGGCGCTGCTCGACTACGTGCAGGCACTGCTGGCGGCGTCGCGCGGCCACGCCGCGAACGGCGGCAGCGACGCCGGCTCGCGGCGCGGCTTGAGCCCGCGCGCCGGGCTGATGCTGCTCGCCGCGGCCCGCGCCTACGCGATGCTCGCCGCCCGCCCGATGGTGCTGCCGGAGGACGTGCAGGCGGTGTTCCCGTCGGTGGCCGGCCACCGGCTGGCCGGCGGCACCCGCGCGGGGTCCGTGCAGGCGCAGTCGCTGCTGCGCGCCGTCCCGCTGCCGTAGAGGGTCGGATTCGAATTTCCCTCGCCGACCGGAGGACGACCACGGCCGCGACCGGAAATTCGAGTCTGACCTTGAGACCCGGCTGGTTCGCCCAGTGGCGCCAGCGGCTGCTGCGCCACGAGGCTTCCGACCGCGCCGCCGTCGTCCTGCGCCACTCGCGCATCTACCTGCTGCCGACCAGGCGCGGCTGGGCGCTGATCGCCACACTCGTCGTCATGCTGCTGGCGTCGCTCAACTACGCGCTGGCGCTGGGCATCGCGGTCACGTTCCTGCTCACCGGACTGGTCGCCGCCGCGCAGCTGCACACGTTCCGCAACCTCGCCGGCATCGAGATCACGCCGCTCGCCGCGGGCGAGACGTTCGCCGGCGGCCACCTCGCGTTCACGCTCGCGCTGCACGCGGGCTCGGCGGCGCGCACGGCCATCGCGGTGTCCGCCGCGCACGCGCAGGCGCGCGCCGGCGGGGACATCCCGGCGGGATCGGCGCTGACGGTCGCGCTCGACGTGCCGGCGCCGCGCCGCGGCCGCATCGCACTCGGCCGCGTCACGCTGACGTCCGACCATCCGTTCGGGCTCTGGCGCGGCTGGGCGTACGTCCACTTCCCGCTCGCCGGCATCGTCTACCCGGCCGCGGAAGTCGGCGCGCCGCCGCTGCCGCGCGGCCACGGCGGCGCCGATCCGCTCGCCCCCGGCGCGAGCGACGACGCCGACCTCGCCGGACTGCGCGAGTATCAGCGCGGCGACCCGCCGCAGCGGGTGGCGTGGAAGGCCGTCGCGCGCGGGCAGGGGTGGTACAGCAAGGAGTTCGACGGCGCGGGCGGTGGCGGGCCGGTGACGCTCGCGTGGAGTGCGCTGTCCCCGGCGCTGCCGGTCGAGGAGCGGCTGTCGCGGCTGACGGCATGGGTGCTGGCCGCCGAGCGCGCCGCGCGCCCGTTCGCGCTCGCGCTGCCCGGGCTCCGCCTGCCCGCCCAGCAGGGCCGCGAGCACCGCCGCACGGCGCTCACCGCGCTCGCGCTCCATCCGGGGGACCCGGCGCAATGACCGGCCGCGCGACCCGCCCGCCGCCGCTGCAGCGCGTGCCCTTGCATCCGCGCCGCGGAGATCGCGCATGCGCGCGCTGACGCTGTTCGGAACGCGGTCGCGCCGCGAGCCGGCGCGACCGACGCTCGCGCCGTTCCAGATCCACTGGCTCGGCGCGCTGCTGCTCGCGGCGCAGCTGCCGCAGGCGCCGCACCTGCCGATCTGGGTCGCCGTCACCGGCGTCATGCTGGTCGGCCTGCGCATCGGGCTGCTGCGCCGCGACCGGCTGCGCCCGCAGGCGCCGGCGGCGCGCATCCCGTCGTGGGCGCTGGTGCTGTTCGCCGTCGCCGCGGCGTTCGCCGTGCGTTCGTCGTTCGGGTATCTCGTCGGGCGCGATCCGTCGGTCGCGTTCCTGTACATCCTCGTCGCCATCAAGTACCTGGAGACGCGCACGACGCGCGACGGCACGCTGCTGGTCTGCCTCGCCTGCTTCCTGCTCGTCACGCCGTTCTTCTACAGCCAGTCGCTGGTGGCGGCGCTCGCCGTGCTGCCGGCGGTCGTGCTGGTCGGCGTCGCGCTGGACGCGCTCACGGGAACCGGACCCGGCGAGGAGCGCGCGTTCACCGGCGCGGCGTCCGCGAAGCGCAGCGCGATGACGATGCTGCAGGGGCTGCCGATCGCCGCGCTGCTGTTCGTGCTGTTCCCGCGGCTCGCCTCACCGCTGTGGGGACTGCCGCTGTCCGAGGGCGCGAAGACCGGCCTCTCCGACTCGATGGCGCCCGGCCAGATCAGCGAGCTGTCGCTGTCCGACGCCGTCGCCTTCCGCGTCGACTTCGACGGCCCGCCGCCGCCGCCCGCGCTGCGCTACTGGCGCGGCCCCGTGTTCGCGCGCTTCGACGGCACGACGTGGAGCCCTGGGCTGCCGGGGATGCGCGGCGGCTTCGCGACCGGCGACACGCCGCCGGTGTCGTACACGGTCACGCTCGAGGCCAACTATCGGCCGTGGCTGTTCGCGCTCGACCTGCCGGCGGCGCTGCCGCAGATCGCGACCGGCGCGCTGCCGGCGGGCAGCGGGCTGCCGATCCTCACCCGCGAGCAGCAGCTGCTGCTGCGCATGCCGGTCGGGCAGACGCTGCGCTACACGATGCAGTCGGCGCTGCGACCGGACTACGAGGCCGACCCGCCGCGGGAGGCGCGCGTGAACCTGGGGCTCGGCAACGGCAACCCGCGCACGCTCGAGTTCGCGCGCGCGCTGCGCGCGCAGCATCCGGACGACGGCGCGTTCATCCGGGCGGTGCTGACGTGGTTCAACCAGGAGCCGTTCGTCTACACGCTGTCCACGCCGTTCCTCGAGCACGACCCGGTCGACCAGTTCCTGTTCGACGTGCGACGCGGCTTCTGCGAGCACTACGCGAGCGCGTTCGTGCTGATGCTGCGCGCGGCGGGCATCCCGGCGCGCGTGGTCACCGGCTACCAGGGCGGCAACGTGAACCCGCGCGGCGGCTACATGATCGTCCGGCAGTCCGACGCGCACGCGTGGGCCGAGGCGCTCGTCGACGGCCGGTGGCGGCGCTTCGACCCGACCGCGGCGGTCGCGCCGTCGCGCATCGAGGTCGGCCTGGGCGGCGCGCTGCCGGCCGGCGAGCCGGTGCCGTTCCTCGCGCGCCTCGACGTGACGTGGCTCGCGAGCTTCCAGCTCGCGTGGGACGCGTTCAACCACGACTGGCGGCGCAACGTCGTCGGCTTCGACCGCGACCGCCAGCGCTCGCTGTGGCGCGACTGGAAGCTCGACCAGTTCGCGCCGTGGCAGATGGTCGCGCTGATCGCCGGCATCGTCTTCGCGTGGAGCGGCATGGTCGTCGGCTGGCTGCTGTGGAAGCGCCGGCGGCAGGAACGCGCGCTCGTGCTGTGGGACGACCTCAACCGCCGGCTCGCGCGCGCCGGCCTGCCGCGCCAGCCGCACGAGGGCCCGCTCGCGTTCTCGGCGCGCGCGGCGCAGCGCTGGCCGCAGTTCGCGATCGCGTTCGCGGCGATCGGCGAGTCGTTCGCCGCGCTGCGCTACGGCGCCGCCCCCGTCGAGCGCGAGCGCGACGCGCTGGTCGCCACACTCGAGCGCGCGATCGAGGTGCTGCCGGCGCCGGCGGCGCTGCGGGGGACCGCATAGATGACGTGTCCGGACCCGCCATGCCGCGACCGGTGTCGCATGCCCGACGGCTGCGTTGCCGCGCTGTTGCGCGGCGATCCGCTTCCGGGCAGCATTCCGCCATGGCCCTTCTTCGCGGCCCGGCTCTTGCTAGGGCAGCGGTGGCACGACGCCCTTCACTTCGGGAACGAATCCAGATGATCACCAGGAACCTCGTGGCAGGCGTTGCGGTGGCGTGGGTCGCGGCCGGATGCGCGACGCTGGATCCCATGCCCTTCGCGAACGCCAAGGACTGCTTCTACGCGGCCTGCGCGCTCGACGTCGAGGTCGTCGACGACGGCCGCGGCGGCAAGAAACTGAAGGTCGAGGGCGACGGGAACGTGCGGATGGGCACGCGGCACCGGCTGGTCGCCATCGTCTGGATCCTGAAGACGCCGGGCTACGAGTTCCGCGGCGACAGCATCGCCGCCCATCCGGGGCGGCCGGCCTCGGGCATGCCCCCGAACGCCTCGGGCGCGTGGTCGCAGACGATCCTGCCGCACGGCTACTATTACGACAGCTACTCGGTGACGAACCTCAACACCGACCGCGTGCTGCTCAACTACGACATCACCGTCTATCCGGTGCGCGAAACGCCGGGCGAGCTGATCACGGCCGAGGCCGCGATCATGAACGATCCGTGCCCCTACCCCGGAAGCCGGTGTCGCTGAGGCGCGGACCGGGCGCCCGGCCGGGCGCCGGGGACTGCGCTCAGAACAGCGCGTCCTTCGTGTAGCCGCGCCGCTCGAGCTTGCCGCGCAGCTTGTCGAGCGCCTCGCCCTGGATCTGGCGCACGCGCTCGCGCGTGACGCCGATCTCGGCCGCGAGGTCCTCCAGCGTGGTCACCTCGCAGCCGTTGAGGCCGTAGCGCCGCTCGATGACGAGCCGCTGCCGCGGGTTCAGCTCCGCGAGCCAGCCGGCGACCGACGCCTCGATCGCGCTGTCGTGCAGCAGGAGCTCCGGCGCGCGCGATTCGTCGTCGGCGATGCCGTCGGCGACCGTCATGCCCGACTCGCGGTCGATCGGCGCGTCGAGCGACAGCACGTGCTCCTGGTGGCGCAGCAGCCGCTCGACGTCGGCCACCGGCTTGCCGAGCAGCGACGCGACGTCCTCGAGCGACGGGTCGTGCCCGCCCGGCGGCGCGTGCGTCTCGAGGTGGCGCAGCGCGCGCAGCACGACGTTCAGCTCCTTCACGACGTGCGCCGGCAGGCGGATCGTGCGCGACTGGTTCATGATCGCGCGCTCGATCGACTGCCGGATCCACCACGTCGCGTACGTCGTGAAGCGGAAGCCGCGCTCGGGATCGAACTTCTCCAGCGCGTGGATGAGGCCGAGGTTGCCCTCCTCGATCAGGTCGGGCAGCGCGAGGCCGCGGTGCGCGTAGTGCCGCGCGATGCTGACGACGAGCCGCAGGTTGCGCTCGATCATCGTCTGGCGCGCCGCGAAGTCGCCGGCGCGCGCCGCACG
>JAYRNW010000140.1:0-7125 GCA_041911995.1 Casimicrobiaceae bacterium
CGTCTGCACCGACCTGCCGCCCGCGAAGAAGAAGTAGCCGCCGCGCGGCGCGCGACGGCACGGGGAAGGGCGCGCCGGCGCGCGACGGCGTCAGGCTGCGCGCCGCGCGCTCCGCCGCGCGGTGCCCCCGCGTCCTACTGCCGGCCGCCCTTGATGTTGCCGGCGATGCCGCCGGCCACACCGCCGATCGCGGCGCCCGTCCACGCGTTGCCGCCCGAGATTGCGGCGATGCCCGCGCCTGCGCCGGCGCCGATCGCGGCGCCGCTCAACGTACCCTGCTGCTGCGGCGTCATCGTCGTGCAGCCGATCGCGATGCCGGCCACGGCAGCCGCGGCGATCCATCCGATGCGTTTCATGTCCGGCCTCCGTTACTTGGCTTTGGCGAGACCCGGCACCGCGATCTCGAACCAGATGGTCTCGAGGACCGGGCGGGAGAGCCTGCCGGGATTGGCGGCGTACCAGCGGTCGAGCGTGCCGCGCACGGTGTCGAGCGTCTCGCCCTGCAGCCCCTTCGCGAGGCGCGGCACGAACGACTGCGCGTCGGTGGGCGGGTTGGCCGCGAAGTACGCGATCTCCACCTGGACGAGGTTGGCGATGCCGACGAGGTAGGCCTTCTTCGCCTCCTCGGACGACGTCGTCCAGTGCTCACCCGTCACGATCGGAATGTCGGCGGCGCGCGCGCTCGCGCACGCCAGCGCCAGCACCGTGCACACGAGCATGCCCAGCGTGCGCCATTGCAGTCCTGTGGTCATTGCGTTCTCCTGTTGCCGGGTGCCCGAAGCGCCCCGATAGCCGGCACGATGCGCGCATCCGCGAACATCTTCGCCCGTCGCCATTCTAGCCCACCCCCGTCGCCGCCGTCAGAACGTGAACGTCCCCGGAAACACCCACAGCAACGCGGCCGTCATCGCGACGTAGCGCAGGAACTTGCCGATCGCCATGTACGCGATGCACGGCCAGAACGGCAGGCGCAGCCAGCCCGCGACCGCGCACAGCGGATCGCCGACCACCGGCAGCCACGACAGCAGGCAGGCGGGCGGGCCGAAGCGCTCGAGCCACGCCAGCGCGCGCGGGTGCGCGGCGCCCGGGTTGTGCGTGACCTGCTCGTACACGCGCTCGGCGCCGTAGCCCATCCACCACGTGATCGCACCGCCGATCGTGTTGCCGGCGGTGGCCACCAGCACCGCGGACCAGAACAGGTCGGGGTTCAGCTTGACGAGCCCGAACACCGCGGGCTCCGAGCCCATCGGCAGCAGCGTCGCGGAGACCAGCGCGACGACGAAGACCGTCGACAGTCCGTACTCGGGCAGCGCCAGCGCGGCCAGCATCGGCGCGATCCATGCGTCCATGACCGGCATGATACGAGAGCCACCGCGCATGCGCGCCGGCGGCGCGCACGGGGCGCAGTGGCGGGGACGACGCACGACCCGGCGGCGGCCACCACCGGGTCGTCACGCGGGGACCGTGGCGCTTCAGGCCGCCGTCGTCGCGGCTTCCTTCTCGACCTGCTCGCGGACGATCCGCCGCAGCACCTTGCCGACCGGACTCTTCGGCAGCGGCTCGTCGCGGAACTGCACGTATTTCGGCACCTTGTAGCCGGTCAGCGACTTGCGGCAGTGCGCGATGAGGTCCTCCGCGGTCAGCGCAGGATCGCGCCGGACCGCGACGATCTTGACGACCTGCCCGGAGCGCTCGTCCTCGGTGCCGATGGCCGCGGCCTCGAGCACCCCCGGATGCGCCATCGCCACCTCCTCGACCTCGTTCGGGTACACCTTGAAGCCGGACACGATGATCATGTCCTTCTTGCGGTCGGTGAGCTTGACGTGGCCGCGCGCGTCGACGAAGCCCATGTCGCCGGTGCGCAGCCAGCCTTCGGTGTCGAGCACGTTGGCCGTTTCTTCCGGACGGCCCCAGTAGCCCTTCATCACCTGCGGCCCGCGCACGCACAGCTCGCCCGTCTCGCCGAGCGGAAGCTCCGCGCCGGTTTCGTCGCGGATCGCGATCTCGGTGGACGGGAACGGCAGCCCGATCGTGCCGCTGTAGTCGGACGCATCGAGCGGATTGCAGCTCACGAACGGCGACGTCTCGGACAGGCCATAGCCTTCGATCACCGGCTTGCCGGCCACCGCCTTCCACTTGTCGGACACCGCCCGCTGCATCGCCATGCCGCCGGCCAGCGCGAGCTTGACGCGGCGCATGTCGACGTCGCGGAAGCCCGGCGCGTCGACGAGGGCGCGGTAGAGCGTGTTGACGCCGATGATGACGGTGAACGGCGTCTTCTTGAGCTCGGCGACGAACGCCGGAACGTCGCGCGGATTGGCGATCAGCACCGCCTGCGCGCCGTACTTCAACGTCACCGCCAGCGCGACCGTCAGCGCGAACACGTGGTAGAGCGGCAGCGGCATCACGACGACGTCGCGGCCGTCCTCGAACACCGACTTCATCCACTCGGCCGCCTGGCCGACGTTGGCGAGGATGTTGCCGTGCGTGAGCATCGTGCCCTTCGGGATCCCGGTGGTGCCGCCCGTGTACTGCAGGAACGCGAGGTCCCCGGTCGTCAACGCGACGGGCACGAGCGGCTGCGCGCGGCCGGTCGCGAGCGCGGCGTGGAACCCGACGGCGCCGTCGATCCGCCACGCCGGCACCAGCTTCTTGCCGTAGCGGACGACGAGGTTGACGAGCAGGCGCTTGACCGGCGGGAACAGGTCGCCCAGCTCGGTGGTGACCACCGTGGTGACCGGCGTGCGCGCGACCACCTCCTGCACCGTGTGAGCGAAGTTCTCGAGCACGACGATCGCCTTGGCCCCGGCGTCGTTCAGCTGCCGCTCGAGCTCGCGGCCCGTGTAGAGCGGATTGCAGTTGACGACGGTGAGCCCCGCCCGGAATGCGCCGAACAGCGCGACCGGGTACTGCAGCACGTTCGGCAGCATGATCGCCAGCCGGTCGCCCTTGACGAGGCCGCGCTGCTGCAGGAACGCCGCGAACTCGCGCGACGCGCGGTCGAGCTCGGCGTAGGTCATCGCGTGGCCCATGCTGGCGAACGCCGGCAGCGCCGCGTACTTCGCGGCGGCCTGCGCGAACAGCTGGGCGATCGAAACGTGGGCGCGCGTGTCGATCTCGTGCGCGACGCCCGGCGAATAGCTCTTCAGCCAGATCCGGTCCATGGTGCTCTCCCTCCCCGCGTGAGCGACCCGAACGGGGGGGCACCGAACCGCGTCCCGGCGGCGTCCGGCTCGTTTCCGCAATCGATTCAGTTAAAGCAGAAGCGGCGCGCGCCGTCTTGGACGAATGTCAACATCCCGCGAAAAATGCGGCGACGCGGGACGCGGCCGGCTACTCGAAGCGCACGAAATCCTCGGCCAGCGCGTCGCTCCCGTGGCGCTCGATCAGCCCCTCGATTTCGGCCAGCAGCGTCTGGTCCTCGTCGGGGTCGAGCGTGCCGTCGCCGACCAGCCGCGACGTCAGCCCCTGCACCATCGCGTCGCGGACGCGCGCGAGCGTGGGCGCGTGGCGCACCAGCGCGTCGTTCATCGCCGTCTCGATGATCCGCGACAGGCCCTCGCCGGCCTTGGCGGCGACGAAGTCGACTGCCGGCGCCTCGCTGCCGAACTCCTCGACCAGGTCGTCGACCTCGCGCAGCACCGACGTGCGCTCCTGCGGGTGCATCGCCTCGTCGCGGCGCTCGGCGTCGGTGACGAGCTCGGACACGACGGCCCGCACGTCGGCGAGCGTCGGCGGCTCCTCGAGGTCCGGGTCGTTGACCATCCGCTCGATGATCACGCACAGGTCGGGGCTTACGCGCGAGGCAACGTCGCTGGGGAATCGCATGGCAACCTTCCCGACCTCCGGACTGTTGCGCCGAGCGCTCGCCCGCCGCGCCGGAGTGTCGCGCCCAATATAGCGCGGCCGGACGGCGCCGGTGTTTGCGCTAGCGCAAAGCGGCATCCGGTCGCACCGCGGGCGCGGTCGCCCTACGCGCGCGCAGCGTGGCGCATGCGTGCACGGCGGGCGCCGCTGCGGCACAATAACAGGTTGACCGGCCGCGCGGCGCGGCCGCTCGCAGCGGAGCGCGACGCATGATCATCCGGGGTCCCGACGACGTCACCCGCGCCGTGCTCGCGGAGATCGAGCGCGCGCCCGACGCGCGCTGGCGCGAGATCATGGCGGCCGCGGTGCGCCACCTGCACGCGTTCGTGCGCGAGACGATGCTCACCGAGACCGAGTTCCAGCAGGCGTGCGCGGTCGTCGCGAGGCTGGGCCAGCTCACCAACGCGTCGCACAACGAGGTCGTGCTCGCCGCCGGGTCGCTGGGCGTGTCGGCGCTGGTGTGCCTCGTCAACAACGGCGAAGGCGGACGCGGCGAGACGACCGCCAACCTGCTCGGGCCGTTCTGGCGCGCCGGCGCGCCCGCGACCGCGAACGGCGGCAGCCTCGTGCGCGGGCCGACGCCGGGCGATCCGCTGTTCGTCACGGCGCGTGTGCGCGACGGCGCCGGACAGCCGGTCGCCGGCGCGGAAGTCGACGTCTGGCACGCGTCCGCCGAAGGCTTCTACGAGAACCAGGACCCGGCGCAGCCGGACATGAACCTGCGCGGCGTGTTCAGAACGGACGCGGACGGCCGCATCGCGTTCCGCACGATCCGGCCGGCCGGCTACCCGATCCCGGTGACCGGGCCCGTCGGCGCGCTGCTGCGGATGCAGGGGCGGCACAACCTGCGGCCCGCGCACGTCCACTTCATGATCGCGAAGGAAGGCTTCAAGACGCAGTTCTCGCAGGTCTACGCGGACGACGACCCCAACCTCGAAACCGACGTGCAGTTCGCGGTCACGCGCCGGCTGGTCGGTCGCTACGAGCGGCACGACGGCGGCCCCGCGCCGGCGCCCGACGTCGCCGCGCCGTGGTACACGCTCGACTTCGAGTTCGTGCTGGAGCCCGGCGCCTCGGTGCGGCCGCGCGCGCCGATCGCCGGCAAGGCGGAGGGCGCGCGCCCGGCGCTCGAGATCCTCGCGCGGCGCTGACGTTGCCTGCGCCGCCGTTCCGCCCGGCGCGGCGGCGTGGCACGATGGCGGTCCGACGAACCATGACCGACAGGCGACGACGACGATGGACGACGCAATGCGTGCACGCGTGGAGATCCGCGAGCTCGTGGAGAACTGGGCGGTCTGGCGCGACGCCGGCGACTGGGCGCGCTTCCGCACGGTCTGGCACGACGACGGGCGCATGATGGCGACGTGGTTCCAGGGCACGGCCGACGAGTTCATCCGCGTGACGAAGGAGGGGTGGGACCGAGGCGTGTCGATCCTGCACTTCCTGGGCGGCAGCGCGGTCGACGTCGCGGGCGACCGTGGGATCGCGCAGACGAAGATGACGATCTCGCAGCGCGGTGCCGTCGACGGCGTGCGCTGCGACGTCGTGTGCACCGGCCGGTTCTACGACTTCGTCGAATGGCGCTCCGGCCGCTGGGGGATGGTGCTGCGGCAGCCGATCTACGAGAAGGACCGGCTCGATCCGGTCGACCCGGCCGCGCGGCTCGAGCTCGACGGCGCGCTGCTCGAGCGCTTTCCCGAAGGCTACCGGCACTTGGCGTACCTGCAGACGAAGCTCGGCTTCCGCGTGAAGCCGGACATGCCGGGACTGAAGGGACCGGCGGTGGAGGCGCTGTACGCGCGCGGCGCCGCCTGGCTGGCCGGCGGGCCGCACGGCGGCTGACGCGGTGTACGCTCGGCTTTCCCGGCCGCCCGGGCCGCCGGCCGCCGCGGCCGCCGGCCGACGTTTCGCCCTTCGACGGGTCAGACCATGAAACACGCGATCGACATCATCAAGGCCGAGCACCGCGCGCTCGCCGCCGTGCTGGTCGGCCTGCAGGCGTTCGTCGACGGCGTCGCGAGCGGCCGCTACGCGGTCGACCACGACCTCCTCGCGGCGATGGTCCAGTACATCACGGAGCTGCCGGACAAGGTGCACCATCCAAAGGAGGACCTGTACCTCTTCGCCGCGCTGCGCAGGCGCGACCCGCGCATCGCGGAGGTCCTCGACGGCCTCGAGCGCGAGCACGGCGACTGCCACGCGAAGTGGACGGCGCTCGCGACGGCGCTGGCGGACTTCCGCATCGCGGGGCCGGCCGGCGTGCCCGCGTTCAAGGCCGCGGTTGCCGCTTACCTCGACTTCCAGTGGCAGCACATGACGATCGAGGAGACGCAGGTGCTGCCCGCCGCGCGCGCCGCGCTGCTGCCGGAAGACTGGGCGGCCATCGACGCCGCGTTCGCCGCCAACGACAATCCGTGGGAAGGCGCGGTCGGCAAGTACAAGGCGCTGTTCGCGCGCATCGTCACCATCGCGCCGGCGCCGATCGGCGTCGGCGAGCGCGTGCCGCCGCCATGAGCACCGCCCTCGGGACCGTTGCAGATCTTCCTGCCGACTACTACGACGGCCTCGTCGGCCGCAATCTCCTTCCGCTGTGGCCGTCGCTGCGCGCCGTGCTGCCCTACGGCAAGCCGGCGCGCCGCGCGCAGCCGACGCTGTGGAAGTACGCCGACGTCCGGCCCGACCTGCTGCGCGCCGGCGAGCTGGCGCCCATCGAGAAGGCGGAGCGCCGCGTGCTCGTGCTGTGCAATCCGGGGCTCGGCCTCGCGAACATGCAGGCCACGCCGTCGATCTACATCGGCCTCCAGTTGATCCTGCCCGGCGAGACGGCGCCCAACCACCGGCACACGCCGATGGCCGTGCGCTTCGTCATCGAGGGCAGCGGCGGCTACACGGTCGTGCAGGGCGAGAAGCTGCCGATGGCCAGGGGCGACCTGATCCTCACGCCGCCGCTGCTGTGGCACCAGCACGGCCACGAAGGCACGGAGCCGGTGATCTGGCTCGACGCGCTCGACCTGCCGCTCGTGTACGGGCTCGAGGCGTCGTACGCGATCGAGGGCCCGCTGCAGCCGGTGTCGGATCCGGACAACCGCTCGACGACGCGCTTCCGGCAGGGCGGCATCGTGCCGTACGCGTCGCTCGCGCCGCGGCGCGCCGACTATCCGCTGCTGCGCTTTCCGTGGCGCGAGGTACGGCAGACGCTCGCCGACCTCGCGGCCGTCACGCCGCGCGACGGCCGCGTGCATGTGGCGTACGTGAACC
>JAYRNW010000141.1:0-4060 GCA_041911995.1 Casimicrobiaceae bacterium
CTACGTCGTCGCTGCGCCCGCGACCGGGCCGGACCTCGTCGTCGCGGCGCTCGCCGTCTCGCCCACGCGAATCCAGCGCGGCCACGACCTCCGGGTCGACGTGACGACCCGCAACCAGGGCACGGCGCGGACCCGGGCGACGTCGACCCGGTTCTACCTCGCGGCGGGACCCGTCCGCACGCCGCAGGCGCGTCTGCTGCACGAGCGCCAGCAGGTGCCTTCGCTCGCGGCGGGGGCCGCCAACCGCTGGACCGATTCGGTGGAGATCGACGACACGACGCCGACGGGCTCGTACTACTTCATCGCCTGCGCCGACGACCGCGACGACGTGGCGGAGACCGACGAGACCAACAACTGCAAGGCGTCCACCGCGACGATCGAGGTGACGCCTTGATCGAGGTGACCCCTTGACGCGGCAGACGGCGCAGCCGGACCGGCGGCGGGGGGCGCCGGCCGCGGCTGCGCGGCGGGGGGCCGTCCGGCACCGGGGCGGCGCGCCTCAAACTTAATTTGACATAATACAAATTATGCGACATTCGACCGTGCGCGTCGGAAGCGCCCCACGGCCTTCGGCCGCCGGCTACGGCGGCCCGCACATCACGACGTGATCGGCCCCGTCGCCCTCCATCATCCAGCCCATCGCGGCCATCTGGTCGCGCATCGCGCGGTCGGTCATGTAGCGGTGATTCGCATCCGCGCGGTTGTCGAACACGCGGTACACGGGCGTCATGCCGGCCGGACACATGCCCATCGTCGGCACCACCATGTGGAAGAACGCCGGGTCTTCCAGCACGAAGCCCGGGTTCTTCGCGGCCGTCGCGTCGCACTCCGCGGTCCCGCGCCCGTAGAAATGCGAGTCGCCGAACGGCGGCGGCATGTAGAAGCGGCAGACCGGCGACGTGCCCACGGTGCCGGGCCCGTACGCGTTGAAGGCCTTACCGGTGCGCGTCCAGCGCGTCGGCGTCAGCCCGGCGTCGAGGCGCGCCTGCTCGGCCGCCAGCGGCGTCATGAAGTAATGGTCCAGGGTCGCGTTGTAGTACTCGACGACCGCCATCGTCGGCGCCGGCGGCGACGCCAGGCCGTCCAGCCGGAACTGCATCGGCACGAGCATCGCCTGCTTCGCCATGTTCACCGTCTGCCAGTCGTCGTTCAGCAGGCCGCCGGTGTCGCCGGAGTTGGGATTCCACGCCCAGAACGTCCAGTGGATGCCGTCGGCGCCGGTGCCGAGATAGCTCGCGAGCGCGGTCAGCCATTGCTGGTCGGACGTCGTCGCGAGCCTGGTCCCGAACTCGCCCACCAGCACCGGCGCCACGTTGGTGCGATGCAGGTAGCCCCACGTCGCGTCCCACAGCGCCGGCAGGTTGGCCGGATAGTCCGGCGCGGCGAACCACGTCTGCGCGTGGACGCTCGCCGGATAGTCGTGCGTCGAGTACACGATCCGGTCCGCGACGTTCAGGCGCACCGGCGCGGCGCCGGCGCCCGCGAGATTGCCGCCCCACCAGTAGTTCCTGCCGTCGTAACTCTCCACGCCTTCGACGACGATCAGCCAGTCCGGGTTGACCGCGAGGATGGCGTTGCCCGCGCGCTCCGCCGCGAGCCGCCAGTCGCGCGCAACGTCGCCGCAGCCCCAGCACGCGGCGCCGTGCGGCTCGTTGTGCAGGTCGGCGCCGATCACCGTGGCGTTGCCCGCGTAGCGCTTCGCGAGCATCGTCCAGTCGGCGATCCAGCGCGCCTCGTCGTACTTCGCCGTGTACCAGAGCTCGGACTGGCCCGACGCGTCGGGACGGTGCCGGTCGAGCAGGATGCGCAGGCCGATCTCCCCGGCATACGCGACGAGCTTGTCCATGACCTGCACGCCGGAGAGGCCCGCGAGGTCGGGGTTCTGCCCGAAGTCGATGCCCTTCGGCGTGCTGCCGGCGTCGAACAGCTGGTTGCTGTACGGCAGCCGGATCGTGTTGTAGCCGAGCGACTTGATCTGGTCGAGCATCGAGCGGTAGCCGCGCGCCCACAGCCCGTGCGGCGCGAACGTCTCCGTCTCCAGCCCGAACCAGTTGATGCCGGCGATGCGCACTGGCGCGCCGGTACGGTCCTCGATCCGGTGGCCGTGCGTGTGCCACGGGCCCGCGCCGACGTCGGCCGCGGCCGACGTGGTCGACGCGGCGAGCGCGACGACTGCAAAGGAGATCGCGGCGCGGATGAAGCGACCTGCGGGTGTCGTGTTCATGGCGGTGATATCTCCGGGCGCATGCGTGGGCGCGTTGCGCCTACGGTGCGACACATCCGATCACGCCAAGTTCCCCCAGGCCTTCGGCGATCCATCCCTGCGCGAGCATGTCGGCGCGCGTGGCGGCGCTCGTCGTGTACCGGTGGTTGGGCGCGCCGCCCTGCCCGTCGTTGTACAGTCGGAAGAGCGGCCGCGTCCCGGTGGCGCAGCTGCCGTCGGCGTTCGGCAGCCGCAGCGCGAACACCTCGGCCTCGAACTGCCAGTCGGGATTCTGCTTCACCTTCGCGCACTCGTCGGCGTACGGCGTGTAGAAGTGCGAGCTCTTCGGCGCGAAGCTCACGCTGAAGAACCGGCAGACGTTGGCGGCGCCCGCCGTGTCGAGCGGCAGCACGGGAAACGATTCGCCGGTGCGCACCCAGCCGACGAACACGCCCGCGTCGAGCTTCGCGATCTCGTCCAAACTCGCCGTCACGAAGTAGTGGTTCCACGCGGCGTACCGGTACTCGATCGCCGGCGGGTCGACGGCGCGCAGGCTCGCCGTCATCCGCGCGACGAACGCGTCGCCGCCGCCCGCCGCCGCCGGTTGCGCGCCGCCGACCGTCGCGGGCAGGTTGAACGATGCGGTGCCGCCCGCGACGTACACGTTGCCGCGCGCGTCCGCCGCGACCGCGTACGCCTGGTCGAGCCCGCTGCCGCCGACATAGGTGGCCTGCACGAGCGTCGCGAGCGCGGCGTCGAAGCGCGCCGCGAACGCGTCGCCGTTGCCGCCGGGGTCCGGCTGCGCGCCGGCCGCGGTGCCGGGGAACACCGTCGATCGCGTGCTGCCCGCCGCGAAGACGGCGCCCGCGCCGTCGATGGCGAGCGCGCCCACGGTGTCGTCGGACAGGCCGCCCAGGTACGTCGCCTGCGTGAGCGTGGTCAGCGCCGGATCGAGGCGCGCGACGAACGCGTCGACGCCGCCGCCGCGCACGGCCTGCGCGCCGCCGGCGGTGCCGGGGAAGTTGGCCGACGCGGTGTCGCCCGCGACGTACACGGAGCCGTTGCCGCCGACGGCGAGCGCCCACGCGTTCTCGACGAGCGTGCCCCCGAGGAACGTCGCGCGCGTCAGCGTGGCGAGCGTCGCGTCGAGCTTCGCGACGAACGCGTCGCCGCCCCCGCCCGGCGTGGGCTGCGCGCCGTCGGCCGTGCCCGGGAAAGTCGCCGATCCCGTGTTGCCGGCGACGTACACAGCGCCGTCGGCGCCGCGCGCGAGCGCATACGCGACGTCCACGCCGGTGCCACCGAGGTACGTCGCCCGCGTGAGCGTGACGAGCCCGTTGTCGAGTCGCGCCACGAACGCGTCCCCTCCCCCGCCGCGCACCGGCTGCGCGCCGTCGGCGGTCGCCGGGAAGTTGACCGACGCGGTGCTGCCGGCCGCGTAGACGCTGCCATCGGGCGCGACCAGCAGCGCGAACGCCTGGTCGAAGGCGCTGCCGCCGAGATACGTGGCCTGGACGACGCGCGTGAGGTCGGCCGACAGCTTGGCGACGAACGCGTCGCCGCTGCCGCCCGCGACCGCCTGCGCGCCGCCGGCGGTGCCGGGAAAGTTGGGCGAGTTGGTAGCGCCCGCGACGAAGACGGCGCCGTCGGCGCCGAGAGCGAGCGCGTACGCGAGATCCGAGGCGCTGCCGCCGAGGTACGTCGCCTGCGTCAGCGCGGTGAGCTCGCGGTTGACCTTCGCGACGAACGCGTCGCCGCCGCCGCCCACGCTGGGCTGCGCGCCGGCCATCGTGCCGGGGAAGTTGGCCGAGCCCGTGCTGCCGGCGACGAGCACGCTGCCGTCCGCGGCGACGACGA
>JAYRNW010000142.1:0-3483 GCA_041911995.1 Casimicrobiaceae bacterium
CCCCGAGGCGCGCTGCGCGCGCCTCCCCCCAGAGGGGGGCGCGCCCTTGGGGCGGCCCGGCGGGCGCTAGTCTCCCCCCGAGGCGCGCTGCGCGCGCCTCCCCCCACAGGGGGGCGCGCCCTTGGGGCGACCCGGCGGGCGCCGGCTCGCCCAGCCGGCGCTAGTTGTCCTGCGAGACGATGCCGCCCAGCGCGCCGGCGGGGCCCAGCACGTAGACGCTCACCGTCTGGTTCGCCGTCAGCGCGACGTTGGACAGCGTCAGCACGAGCGCGCCGGTCGTCGCGTCGGTGAACGTGATCGGCACCGTGCCCGGCGCGACCTGCACGTACGCGGACGCCTGCGGATACGCGACCGCCGTGCCCTGCGCCACGCCGTTGACGGCCATGTTCAGCGGATTCGAGTTCCACGACGTGTTGATGAAGCGCAGCCGCACGTTGCCCGGAAACGGCGGCAGGTTCGAGTCGGTGACCACGAACGCCTGCTGCGCGCCGACCGGGCCGGTGACGAACGTCGTCACGTCGGTGGCCGGCGCGAGCGTGGTCGGCACCGACGCGATCGTCGCGCCCGGCGTGGCGCTCGCCTGGTAGTTGAGCGTCGTCGGCCCCTGCGCCACCTGGTTGTACGGCGACGCGCCGGAGAAATCGATGTTGGAGACGATCGCGAACGTCCCCATCAGCGCGTTCACGGGCCCCGTGCCCAGCGCGCCGTTGACGACCTTCACGCGCGCGAAGATGCTGTTGAGCAGGCCGCCATTGCCGCGGCTCTGGACGACGGCGGCGTTGACCAGCACGCCGCTGCCCTTCGTGTACATGATCGCGGTCAGCGCGATGTTCGGCGTGAGCACCGTGCCGCCGGAGTCGTAGACGACGGTCTTCGTGCCCTGCTGCGCGACGCGGATCTGGTAGGTCCCCGGCGCGAACGCGAGGTTGAGGGAGGCGCCGTTGTACGCGACGTACGTGTAGTTGGGGTTGAGGTTGGTGATGTCGGCGCCGGGCGCCGTCACGTAGACGTCCATCGCGGACATGTTGATCGCCGCGTTGAACATCGCGAGCTGGATGTTGCCGTTGGTCGGCGCGTTGGCGACCTCGGCCAGCAGCGACGCGCTCGGGTTCGAGGCCGTGCCGAACAGCACGAGCGTGTACGGCTGCTCGCCGGCGAGCGGCGCCGTGAACGTGACGAGCGGCGTCGCGCTCCCGGTCAGGTTGATCGCGAAGTTCGTGAGCTTGTTGTCGTAGCTCTGATAGCCGGTCAGCGTCTGGTACGCGACGCCCGCGAACGCCGGGCTGCCGTCGATCGCCACGTCGATCGCCGGCGCCTCGGGCATCAGGTTGATGACGCGCACGCTCGCCGGATGCGGCGGGAAGTAGTTGATCGAGCTGATCTTGCAGCCGCCGACGGCGAGCGGGAGCGCGAGCGCGACGACGAGGAGCAGGCGACGGCGAAGGGACATCGGCGAATCCGGGTCGGAGTTTCGCGCATTATGCCAGACGCTGCCGCGCGCTCCGGCCGGCGCGCCTTGCCGCCGCCGCCGAATGAGGGCACCATCGCCGCGATCCCATGCGACGGGGGTGGCGGCTGCGCCTGCAACGGCGATGACCACGCGGCGATCCGATGGCGCGCAGTCCGCTCATGCATCTCGTGCAGCGCATCGCGCGCGATGCGGCGCGGCGCGCGCACGACCCCGGCGCGCCGGCCGCGCGGGCAGCGCGCCGCACGTTCCTCCGCCGCGCGGGCGCCCTCGCGCTGGCCGGCACCACGCCGGGCTGGGCGGGCCTCGCCTCCGGCGCTGCGGACCTGCGCGTCGTCGTCGTCGGCGCCGGCCTGGCCGGGCTCACGGCCGCGCACGCGCTCGCGCAGGCGGGCGTGCGCGCGACGGTGATCGAGGGCTCGCCGCGCGTCGGCGGCCGCTGCTGGACCGAGCGCGACGCGTTCGCCGGCGGACAGATCGCCGAGCGCGGCGGCGAACTGATCGACACCCCGCACGCGGCGATCCGCGCGCTCGCGACCGGCTTCGGGCTCGAGCTCGACGACCTCGTCGCCGCCGAGCCGCCGGGCGGCGCGCCGCTGGCGTTCTTCGACGGCGCACCCTACGCGGTCGCCGACATCGACCGCGATTTCCGTGCGATGCGGCCGCACCTGTCCGCCGACGCCGAGGTCCTGGGCGACGAGCTGCCGACGTACCGCAAGCACACGGCCGCGCAGCGCGCGCTCGATCGCACGTCGGCGCGCGAGTGGATCGACACGCGCGTCGCCGGCGGCACGCGCTCGCGCTTCGGCCAGCTCCTCGTCAACGCCTACGGCGAGGAGTTAGGCGGCGACCCGGACGAGATCAGCGCGATCACCGTCGTGAGCCTGCTCGCCGGCTCGCCGGCGGAGCGCTTCGCGCCGTACGAGGAGTCCGACCAGCGATACCACATCCGCGGCGGCAACGACCAGCTCGTGCGCCGGCTGGCCGACGGCATCGGCGGGCCGATCGAGACCGGCACGCGGCTCGTCGCGATCGCGCGCCGGCCCGACGGTGGGTTCCGGCTCGCCGTGATGCGCGACACGGCGGTGCGCGACGTCGACGCCGACCGCGTGATCCTCGCGCTGCCGTTCACGCTGCTGCGCGTCGTCGATCTCCGGGACGCCGGGTTCGGCGCGCGCAAGCTGCGCTCGATCCGCGAGCTCGGCATGGGCCGCAACACGAAGCTGCAGCTGCAGTTCGCGCAGCGGTTCTGGCTGCCCGGCAACGGCACCGGCGAGTACCGGCTCTCCGGCGCGTTCCAGACGACGTGGGACGCGACGCGCGCGCAGGCCGGTGCCGCCGGCATCCTCAACTGCTTCTCCGGCGGCAGCGCGGCCGTCGCCGCCGGGCTGGGCGACGTCGACGCGCGGGCGCGCGACGCGCTCGCCGACTTGCAGCGCGCCGCGCCGGAGCGCACGCGCGAGTGGAACGGCCGCGTGATCCGCAACGCGTGGGACCGCAATCCGTGGACGTTCGGCTCGTACGCGCTGATCAGGCCCGGCCAGTACACGGCGTTCTACGGCGTCGAGGCGGAGCCGTCCGGCCACGCCCACTTCGCCGGCGAGCACACGTCGATCGACGCGCAGGGCTACCTCGAAGGCGCCGTGGCGTCGGGGCAGCGCGCCGCGGCCGAGGTGCTGGCCTCGCTCGGCGCGCGCCGGCGGCCAGCCGCCTGATCCTTCGCGCGGCGCCGAGCGCGCCGCGGCCGCTATCCCGCCGGATTCGGGAAGCGCGTCTGGACGGCGGCGATCTCCGCGAGCGTCTCCGCGTCGAGCGTGCACTGCCCCGCCGCGATGTCCTCCTCGAGCTGCGGCAGCGTCGTCGCGCCGACGATCGCGGCGCCGACGAACCAGCGGCTGCACACCCAACCCAGCGCGAGCTGCGGCAGCGTCAAGCCGCGGCGCCGCGCGAGCGCGGCGTACTCGACGATCGCGTCCTGCACCGCCGGCTTGCGGAAGCGCACGCCGGCGCCCTCG
>JAYRNW010000143.1:0-8646 GCA_041911995.1 Casimicrobiaceae bacterium
AACACGCTGCCCGGCGGCACGACGAGGTTGCACACCGGCACGACGACGAACAGCACGACGGCGGCGGCCCCCAGGATGCTCCAGGCGCGCGGCGACCACAGCCGCGGCAGCGCGCCGGTGCCGGTGGCGCCGGCGCGCGGGACGAAGGTCGGCGTGATCGCGGCCATCGGTCTCATGCTTCCACGGTCCTGCCCTTGAGGGCGAACAGCCCCTGCGGGCGCTTCTGGATGAAGACGATGATGAACACGAGCACGGCGATCTTCGCGAGCACCGCGCCCTGCCACGCCTCGAGGAACTTGTTCGCGATGCCGAGCCCGAGCGCCGCGTAGACGGTGCCGGCGAGCTGGCCCACGCCACCCAGCACGACGACCATGAACGAGTCGACGATGTAGCTCTGGCCCAAGTCCGGGCCGACGTTGCCGATCTGCGACAGCGCGCAGCCGGCGAGTCCCGCGATGCCGGAGCCCAGCCCGAACGCCATCATGTCGACCTTCGGCGTCCGTACGCCGAGCGCGCTCGCCATGCCGCGGTTCTGCGTCACGGCGCGGACGAAGAGCCCGAGGCGCGTGCGCGTCAGCAGCAGCCAGACCGCGAGCAGCACGCCGCCGGCGAACGCGACGATCACGATGCGGCTCCACGGCAGCACGACGTTGGTCATGATCTCGACACCGCCGGACATCCACGCCGGGTTCTCGACCTGTACGTTCTGCGCGCCGAAGATCGTGCGCATCGCCTGGATCAGGATGAGGGAGAGGCCCCACGTGGCGAGCAGCGTCTCCAGCGGCCGGCCGTAGAGGTGCCGGATCACCGTGCGCTCCAGCAGGACGCCGGTCGCGCCGCTCACGGCGAAGGCGACCGGCACCGCGACCAGCAGATACCAGTCGAACGCGGCCGGCACGTGCTGCCGGAACAGGTTCTGCACGACGTAGGTCGCGTAGGCGCCGACCATGATCAGCTCGCCGTGCGCCATGTTGATGACGCCCATCAGGCCGTAGGTGATCGCGAGGCCGAGTGCCGCCAGCAGCAGGATGGTCCCGAGCGAGAGGCCCGAGAACACGCGCGCGGCGACGTCGCCCTTCGCGAGCCGGCCCTCGACCGCCGCCAGCGAGCGCTGCGCCTCCGCGCGGATCTCCTCGTCGCCCTCGACGAACCTGCCGTCCTTCTTCGCGACGACACCTTGCAGCAGCGTCCGGGTCGCGCCGGTGTCGCTCTGCGCGAGCGCGCGCACGGCGGCGATCCGCGTGCCGCGGTCCGGGCTCGCGAGCTGGATCGACGCCTGCGTCAGCGTCAGCAGGCCGCGGACCTCGGGATCCGATTCCTTCGCGGCCGCGGCGACGATCGCCGGCAGCGCGTCCTCGTCGGCGCTGTTCTGCAACTCTTTCGCGGCGGCGAGCCGCACGGCGCGGTCGGGCGACGCGAGCTTGAAGGCCGCGAGCGCGGTGCCGAGCGTGCGCCGCAGCCGGTTGTTGACGACGACGTCGTCGCGGTTGCCCGGCAGCGGCGACACGGCGGCGCCGGTGACCGCGTCGGTCGCGGCGCTGCCCTTGACGATCAGCACGCGGTCGTCGCCGACCGTCTGCACGTCGCCGTCGATCAGCGCCTGCAACAGGGGCAGCGCCGCGGCGTCGCCGCCCGCCACCAGCGCGCCGATCGCCTTCACGCGCTCGTCGCCGTCGCCGAACGCGAGCGCCTTCACGACGTCGGCCGGCAGCGCCGCCGCCGCGCTGCCCGCGCCGAGCGCCAGCAGCAGCGCACCCAGCAGGCGGACGCACGCTGCGGCCACTCCGTTCACTCGCTTCGGCTTCACTCGTCGTCGCTCCGCCCCGTTCCCACCGGATTGCCCACCCTCGCCCCAGGTGCGAGCGCCCAAGAAAAACCGGCGTCGAGGCGGCGGCGCGGCCCATTCGACCGCTGCCGCCACACCCGCGCCGGCGGGCTGCCCACCCCGTGCTACGTCACTTCTTCTCGGGCTCGTCCTTCTTCTTCTCGTTGCCGGCGATGTACTGGCTCCACGGCTGCGCGCGCACCGGCCCCTTCGTCTTCCACACGACGTTGAACTGCCCGTTCGGCTGGATCTCGCCGATCAGCACCGGCTTCCACAGATGGTGGTTCTTCTCGTCCATCTTGATCTCGAAGCCGTCCGGCGCGTTGAACTTCTGGCCGGCCATCGCGGTGACGACCTTGTCGGTGTCGGTGGACTTGGCCTTCTCGACCGCCTGCTTCCACATCCACATGCCGACGTAGGTCGCCTCCATCGGGTCGTTGGTCAGCGGCTTGTCGGCGCCCGGCAGCTTCTTCGCCTTCGCGTACTCGGCCCACTTCTGCTTGAACGCGTCGTTGGCCGGGTTCTTGACCGACATGAAGTAGTTCCACGCGGCCAGGTGACCGACCAGCGGCTTGGTGTCGACGCCGCGCAGCTCTTCCTCGCCGACCGAGAACGCGACGACCGGGACGTCGGTCGCCTTCAGGCCCTGGTTGCCGAGTTCCTTGTAGAAGGGAACGTTCGAGTCCCCGTTGATCGTGGAGACCACGGCCGTCTTGCCGCCTGCCGCAAACTTCTTGATGTCGGCGACGATCGTCTGGTAATCCGAGTGACCGAACGGCGTGTACTTCTCGTCGATATCCTTGTCATCGACACCTTTCGACTTGAGGAATGCGCGGAGGATCTTGTTCGTCGTGCGCGGATAGACGTAGTCGGTGCCGAGCAGCACCCAGCGCTTGGCGCCGCCGCCCTCCTTGCTCATCAGGTACTCGACGGCGGGGATCGCCTGCTGGTTGGGCGCGGCGCCCGTGTAGAAGACGTTCTTCGACAGCTCCTCGCCTTCGTACTGCACCGGGTAGAAGAGCAGGCTGTTCAACTCCTCGAACACCGGCAGCACCGACTTGCGCGACACCGACGTCCAGCAGCCGAAGACCACGGCGACCTTGTCCTGCGTGATGAGCTGGCGCGCCTTCTCGGCGAAGAGCGGCCAGTTCGACGCCGGGTCGACGACGACGGCCTCGAGCTTCTTGCCCATGACGCCGCCCTTGGCGTTGATCTCGTCGATCGTCATCAGCGCGACGTCCTTCAGCGACGTCTCGCTGATCGCCATCGTTCCCGACAGCGAGTGCAGGACGCCGACCTTGATCGTGTCCGCCGCCTGGGCGGGCAGTCCCAGCGTGATGCCAGCCGCGGCCAGCGCCGTGGCGACCGTGCTCCGGATGAAAGCTCTGCGTTGCATGTGTGTTCCCCGCGCGTGTGGTGGTTGTGGGACGATGCTTCGTGTGGGCGACTTCGAAGCCGGTGCGGCTTCGCATGTCTCGCCGCACGACCCGTCTTCGCCGCGATCCTTTGCACGACGCATGCCAAGCGCGGCGGTCATTGCGCAACGCCATGATTTCGTGCGTGAATCGGGGAATCCGGCCGGGCCATCGGCGATGCGCTGCCTCATTCGCGTGCAGGCTCGTCGATTCAACTTGGTGCAGCCGGCGCCCATCCGCACCAGATTGGAATCGCCAGGTTCGACATGACCACACTTTCAGGCATCGGCTCGCGCATCGCCCGCTCGTTCCGGGCGTCGTTCAGCGACATCGTGTTCGGGATGGAGGACGGCACCGTCTCGATCTTCGGCCTGGTGTTCGGCGTCGCGGCCACCACGTCGGACAGCCGCATCGTGCTGGTCGCCGGGCTGACCGGCGCGGCGGCGGCGGCGGTGTCGATGATGGCCGGCGAGTACCTCGACGCCGAGACCGCGCGCGATCAGGCGCGCGCGGCGCGCGAGCGCGAGGCCGACGCGGGGCCGACGCCGTTCCCGCCGGAAGCGATGCGCGCGACGATGCTCGCCGCGGGCGCGACGCCGGCAGCGGTCGCGGCGCTGCAGGCGGTCGCGCGCGAGCACCCGGAGGTCCCGCGCGCGCTGCGCGCCGCGTTCGACCCTGAAAGCGAGTCGCCGGACAGCCCGCTCGCGCACGCGCTGTGGATGTTCGTCTCCGACCTCACGGCCGCGCTCGTGCCGGTGATCCCGTTCGCGCTGCTGCCGATGGCCACCGCCCGTTACGTGTCGATCGCGTGCACGGCGGCCGTGTTGATCGTGCTCGGCATCGGCCGCGCGAAGATCGGCAAGCGGCGGGTATTGCCGACGACGCTGCAGACGCTTGCCATCGCGGCAGCCGCGGGCATCGCGGGCGTGCTGGTCGGGAAGATGCTGGGCTAGCTCGCGTCGGAGGCTTACACGCCGAGACGTGCCGTCAGCTCGCCGGAGTCGGCAACCAGAACCGCCGACCGGTTCTCGAGGACGACGCGGCCCTTCTCGAGCACGAGCGCGCGGTCGGTGTTGGCGAGCACCGACCGGAAGTTCCGGTCGACGATCAGCGCGGCGATGCCCGTCGCGCGGATGTCGGCGACGATGCGCCAGATCTCGCGGACGATGATCGGCGCGAGCCCCTCGGTCGCCTCGTCGAGGATCAGGAGGTCGGGATTGGTCGACAGCGCGCGGCCGATCGCGAGCATCTGCTGCTCGCCGCCGGAGAGCTGCTGGCCGCCGTGGTCGAGCCGCTCGGCCAGCCGCGGGAACGTCGCGAGCAGGCGGTCGAGCGGCCAGTCGTCGCGCCCGGTCGTGCCGCGGCGCGCGGCGACCTGCAGGTTCTCGCGCACCGAGAGGTTCGGGAAGATCGCGCGGCCTTCGGGCACGTACGCGATGCCGGCGCGCGCGACGCGGTCGGGACGCATGCGCGCGCCGTCGGCGCCGCGGATCGTCACGCCGCCACCGGACGGCCGGACGTGGCCCATGATCGTGCGGATCAGCGTGGTCTTGCCCATGCCGTTGCGCCCGAGCAGGCCGACGGTCTCGCCGGCGCCGATCGCGAGCGAGACGCCGCGCAGCACGTGGCTCTCGCCGTAGTGGACGTGCAGGTCGCGCGCGGCGACGAGGTCGGGGTCAGTGGGCATCGCCCTCCCCCAGGTACGCGGTCTGCACCTCCGGGTCGGCGCGCACGACGGCGGGCACGTCGCTCGCGATCACCGCGCCGTTGACCATCACCGTGATCCGATCCGACACGCGGAACACGGCGTCCATGTCGTGCTCGACCAGCAGGATCGCGTGCCCGGCCTTGAGCCCGGACAGGAGTGCCAGCATCCGGTCGGTCTCCTCCGGCCCCATGCCGGCCAGCGGCTCGTCGAGCAGCAGCACGCGTGGCCGCGTGGCGAGGCACATCGCGATCTCGAGCTGGCGCTTCTCGCCGTGCGACAGCACGCCCGCGACGCGCTGCGCGAGTCCCGCGAGCCCCGCTTTCGCGAGCGCCTCTGCCGCCGCGGCCGTGCTGAACGGGCACGACGCCGCCGGCGTCCACCAGTCCCACGGCACCTGTCGTCCGGCCTGCGCGGCCAGCCGGCAGTTCTCGAACACCGTGAAGCGCGGGAAGATCGTCGTGCGCTGGTAGCTGCGGCCCAGGCCCGCGTGCGCGCGCTTCGGCTGCGTCCACGCGGTCACGTCGTGCCCCATGAGGTGCACGGTGCCGCTGGTGATCGGGATCTCGCCCGCCAGCACGTTGATGAGCGTGGACTTGCCGGCGCCGTTGGTGCCGATCACCGCGTGGATCTCGCCCTCGACCAGCTCGAGCGAGACGTCGGAGACGGCGGTGAGCCCGCCGAAGCGCCGCGTGACGTTGCCGGCGCGCAGCAGCACGCGCCGGTCAGTCACGCGCACCTCCGTCGCCGCGGCGCGCGCGCCAGGCGCGCCACTGCGCGGGCAGGCCGATGAGGCCGTTCGGCATGAACGCGACGCACGCGATGATCGTGCCGCCGAGCAGGAGCTGCCAGTGCTTCGCCGCGGCGCCGAACACGACGTCCCACTGGAAGAAGAGCTGCAGCAGCGCGAACGCGAAGGCGCCCAGCACCGCGCCGGAGAGCCGGCCCATGCCGCCCAGGATCAGCATCAGCAGCACGGCGCCCGACTCGTGCCACGACAGCATCTCCGGGTTCACGAAGCCGTCCTTCACGGCGACGAAGAAGCCGGCGAAGCCAGCGAGCGCGCCGGCCAGCGTGAACGCCGCGAGCTTGTAGACGAACGTCGGGAATCCGGCGGCGCGCATCCGCTGCTCGTTGCCCTTGATGCCGGCGAGCGCGCGCCCGAAGCGGCTTGCCAGCAGCACGGCCAGGAACGCGAACACCAGCACGAGGCTCGCGAGCACGACGTAGTAGAGCGCGAGCGGCTTCCCGAGGTCGACGAGCTTCAGCCCGAAGAGCGCGACGTCCGGCTTGACGTTGAGGTAGATGCCGTCGGTGCCGCCGCCCAGCTTCGTGTCGTGGAACACGTAGTAGGCCATCTGCGCGAACGCCAGCGTGACCATGATGAAGTAGACGCCGCGCGTGCGCAGCGACAGCGCGCCGATGACGAGCGCGTACGCCGCCGAGCAGGCGACCGTCGCCGGCAGCAGCCAGAAGAAGTTCGCGGCGCCGTACTTCGGCGACAGCAGCACCGTCGCGTACGCGGCGATGCCGTAGAACGCGGCGTGGCCGAGGCTCACGAGGCCCGTCGCGCCGACCAGCAGCTCGAGCGACAGCGCGAAGATCGCGAGGATCATCACCTTGGTCGTGAACTCGAGGTAGAACCCCGACGCCGCCAGCGGGAACGCGACGAGCGCCGCGACCACGACGATCGGCACCGCCATCCCGCGCAGGCGCTCGCTCATCGTCCGGTCAGCCCTGCCGGAACAGCCCTTCGGGCTTCCACAGCAGGATCGCGGCCATCAGCAGGTAGACGAGCACGCCCGCCGCCTGCGGGAACAGCACCTTGCCGAACGTGTCGACGATGCCGACGAGGATCGCCGCCAGGAACGCACCGCGCACCGACCCGATGCCGCCGATCACCACGACGACGAAGCAGACGATCAGCACCTGCGCGCCCAGGCCCGGGTACACGGACGACACCGGCGCCGCGATCATCCCGGCCAGCACGGCAAGCGCCACGCCGGCCGCGAACACGACGCGGTACAGGAACTTGATGTCGATGCCGAGCGACTGCACCATTTCGCGGTTCGAGCTGCCGGCGCGCACCATCATGCCGAGCCGCGTCTTCGCGATGACGACGTAGAGCAGCGCGGCGACCGCGAGGCACACCGCCGAGATGGCCAGCCGGTACACCGGGTACTGCATCAGGTCGCCCAGCTGGATGCTGCCCGCCAGCACCGGCGGCACCGGCACGCCGTGCACGTCGTTGCCGACGAGGATGCTGCGCAGCTCCTCGAACACGAGGATGAGGCCGTAGGTCATCAGCACCTGCTGCAGGTGGTCGCGCTCGTACAGGTACGAGATGAACACCCACTCGAGCACGTAGCCGAACGCGACGGCGAGCACCAGGCCCGCGGCGAGGGTCGCGAAGAAATTGCCGCCGAAGAGCGGCGCGAGCGAGAACGCCAGGTACGCGCCGATCATGTAGAAGCTGCCGTGGGCGAGGTTGATGACGCCCATGATCCCGAAGATCAGCGTCAGCCCGCTCGCGACGAGGAACAGCAGCAGCCCGTACTGCAGGGCGTTCAGGCACTGGACGAGGAAGGTGGCGAGGTCCATCGGACGGGCGACGCGACGGCGACACGCCGGATGTTACGCGAGCGGACGCCCCCGGCGGCAATCCGCCGGAGGCGAGCCCGCAACGTCGGCGAAGGGTGCCGCGGGCCACCGGCCGCCGTGCGGCGGCCGGCGTGCCCGCCGGCCGGTCACATCGTGCAGCCGCGGCCCGGGTCGGCAAGCGCCTTCACGGCGACGCCGACGACCTTGTTCTCCTTGCCCTCGACCTTGCGCAGATAGATGTCCTGCACCGGGTCGTGGTTCTTGCCGAGCGTGAACGCGCCGCGCGGGCTGTCGATCTTCGCGGCCGCCATCGCCTTGTAGAGGTCGGTCTTCTTCGTGAAGTCGCCCTTGACGGCGGCGAGGCCGATGCCCAGCAGCTGCGCGGTGTCGTAGCCCTGCACGGCGTAGACGTCGGGCTGCATCTTGTACGCGGCCTGGTACGCGCTGCGGAACGCCTTGTCCTTCGCGTTGGTCAGGCCGTCGGCGTAGTGCAGCGTGGTGAGCAGCCCCTGCGCCGAGTCCCCCTGCGCCTCCAGCGTGCCGTCGGTGAGGAACCCGGCGCCGTACAGCGGGATCGTCTTGTTGAGGCCCGCCGCCGCGTAGTCCTTGACGAACTTGACGGCGCCGCCGCCGGCGAAGAACGTGTAGACGGCGTCCGGCTTGGCCGCGGCGATCTCGGTGAGCAGCGCCTGGAACTCGACGTTCGGGAACGGCAGCGTCAGCTCCTTCACGATCGTGCCGCCGCCCTTCTCGAAGCCCTCGCGGAAGCCGGCGACCGACTCGTCGCCCGCAGCGTACTTCCACGTGATCGTGATGACCTTCTTCGCGCCGCGCTCGGCGGCGACCACGCCCATTGCGTAGCCGGGCTGCCAGTTCGAAAACGACGTGCGGAAGATGTTGGCCGCGCACATCGGGCCGGTGATCGCGACCGCACCGGCATTCGGGATCAGCAGCAGCGTGCCGGTCTCCTTCGCGACCTTGGCCATCGCCATCGCCACGCCGGAGTGGACGGTGCCGACGACGACGTCGACGTTGTCGCGCTTGATGAGCTTGTTGACGTTGTCGGCGGCCTTCGACGGCTCGGACTCGTCGTCGACCTT
>JAYRNW010000144.1:0-5572 GCA_041911995.1 Casimicrobiaceae bacterium
CAGTTCTTCTTGATCTTCTCCAGCATCTTGAAGATGCCCTTCGGCGCGCCGACGAACATGCGCTTGAAGGTCTTGGGGAGGCAACGACGCTCGAGCGTGTTGCGGCGGGTACGGGAACGTTCGGCCATGAGGACTCCGGGAGAGGAAAAGTTCAGAAAGACCAATATCTTATCGGACCCCGGCCTTCGTCGCCACTGCCGGCTTTACCGGCCGCCGGGGCGCCCGCGGCGCCTTCGGCCGCCGCACCGCCTGCCGCCGCACCGCTCGCCGCGGCAGCGCTCCTGCCGGACGCCGTGCCGCCGCCACCCGTCGCGAAGATATCGCCGACGGTGAGCGCCGGCGGGTCGATCTTGACGTCGTAGCGGATCGTCCGCGCCGGCGAAGGCGCCGGAGCCTGCCCCGGCGGCGGCGCCCATGCGAACACCAGCGCCGCATCCCCGGGCGACTGCGCCCGGAACCGGAAGACCGTCGTGTCCGCGACGCCGACCAGGCCCGGCGCCTTCGGTGCCGGCGTGAAGTCGGGGCCGCCGATCAGCGCGAGGTTGGGACTGCCCGATTGCAGCACCCAGCCGTAGCCGGTGGCCGGATCGGGCGCCAGGCTCACGACCAGCGGCGCGCCAGCGCGCATCGCGACATTTCCGCCGCCGTCCGGCGCGGCGACCTCGTCGCGCTCGAGCGACGCGCAACCGGCGACCGCGAACGCGGCGAGCGCGACGGCGGCGGTACGGATATCGACGTTCATGGTGCGCTCTCCTTCGATCGCAGTCTGCCTCGCGGCCGGCCGTTCGCGCAAGCGAGCTACCGGACCGTCACCGGATAGCGGACGGTCTTCGCGGCGGGGACCCCGGTCTCCCAGGGCCGCCGATATTCGAACTGCAGGGTCGCCTGCCCGGGTTGCTCGCCGCGGAACCGGAACACGTTGCTGCCGCCGGCGCCCGTCAGGCGCGGGTCCGCCCGGGCGACGTAGATGCGCGTGCCGATCGGCGACAGCTGCGACGGCACGTCGCCGACGAGCTGCCACTGGAAGCCGGTGGAGGCGTTGGCATCGAGGATCACCTTGACCTCGGCACCGCGCACCAGCGTGACGAGCGTCCCGTCGGCCGCGTTGTCGAGGTCGACGTGCTGCGTCGCTGCAGGGGCGGCGGGCGCGACGGGGGACGCCGGGGCCGCCGGCGCCGCTGCGGCCCCGGGCGCCGCAGGTGCCGGCGTCGTGGACGGCGCCGGCACGGCGCACGCGGCGAGCAACAGCGCCAGCGCGATCGTGCTTCGCGAGCCGCGCATGGCGTCAGAGCCCGGCCGCCGCGCGAAGGGCGTCGGCGCGATCCGTACTCTCCCACGTGAACTCGGGCTCGTCGCGGCCGAAGTGGCCGTAGGCGGCGGTCTTGCGGTAGATCGGGCGCAGCAGGTCGAGCATCTTGATGATGCCCTTCGGCCGCAGGTCGAAGTGCTCGCGCGCCAGCTCGGCGATCCTCTCGTCGGGAATCCTGCCGGTGCCCTGCGTGTACACGGTCACGTTCATCGGCTTCGCGACGCCGATCGCGTACGCGACCTGCACCTCGCATTGCCGCGCGAGGCCGCCGGCGACGACGTTCTTCGCGACGTAGCGCGCGGCATACGCGGCCGAGCGGTCGACCTTCGACGGATCCTTGCCCGAGAACGCGCCGCCCCCGTGCGGCGCGGCGCCGCCGTACGTGTCGACGATGATCTTGCGTCCGGTGAGGCCGGAGTCGCCGTGCGGGCCGCCGATCTCGAAGCGGCCGGTCGGGTTCACGAGGAAGCGCGTGCCCTTCAGCATCTCGGGCGGGAACACCGGCTTCACGATCTCCTCGATCACCGCCTCGGCGAGCTCCTTCTGCCGGTCGTTCATCGACGGATGGTGCTGCGTGGACAGCACGACCGTCTCGACGTTGACCGGACGGTTGTCGACGTAGCGCACCGTCACCTGCGACTTCGCGTCCGGCCGCAGGAACGGCAGCCGGCCGTCGCGGCGCACCTCGCTCTGCCGCTGCACCAGCCGGTGCGCGTAGTAGATGGGGAACGGCATCAGCGACGGCGTCTCGTCGCACGCATAGCCGAACATCAGGCCCTGGTCGCCCGCGCCCTGGTTCAGCGGGTCGTCGGATGCGTGCTCGACGCCCTGCGCGATGTTCGGCGACTGGTGGCCGTAGCAGACCATGACGGCGCAGCCGTCGGCGTCGAAACGCAGCTCCGGGTCGTTGTAGCCGATCGCGCGGATCATGTCGCGCGCGGTGCGCGCGTAGTCGACGGTCGCGCTGGTCGTGATCTCGCCGGCCATCACGACGAGGCCGGTCGACACCAGCGTCTCGGCCGCGACCCGGCCCGCGGGGTCTTGCTCTAGAATCGCGTCGAGCACCGCGTCGGAGATCTGGTCCGCGACCTTGTCCGGATGACCTTCCGACACCGATTCCGACGTGAACAGGAAATCGCTCATTCCAACTCCTCGCCGTGCCGCAGCGCGCGCTCGCTCAGGCCCGCGCAGGGCCGCCGGCGCGCGGTGCAAAAGCTGCAATTCTAGCAGTTTGGCCGGCTCGCCCGGCGCCGCGCCGTTACGACGGTCGCCGCCGCGCCGGGTGCCGCGGTGACCGGCCGCATCGCGCCGGCGACGCCGGCGACGATCGCGCGCGCCGTCGCGCACCTGCGCGCGGGGGAGCTGGTCGCGTTCCCCACCGAGACCGTGTACGGGCTGGGCGCCGACGCCGACGACCCGGACGCCGTGCGCGCGATCTTCGAAGCCAAGGGCCGGCCGGCCGACCACCCGGTGATCGTCCACCTGCCCGACGCGACGCATCTCGCGCGCTGGACGCGCGACGTGCCCGCGGGGGCCACGCGCCTCGCCGGCGCGTTCTGGCCCGGCCCGCTGACGCTGATCCTGCCACGTTCGGCGCGCGCGTCGGACGTCGTCACCGGCGGGCAGGACAGCGTCGGCCTGCGCGTGCCGGCGCACCCGGTCGCGCGCGCGCTGCTGCACGCGTTCGCGGCCGCGGGCGGCGCCGGCATCGCGGCGCCGTCGGCCAACCGGTTCGGCCGCATTTCGCCGACGACCGCGCGCCACGTCGCCGACGATTTCCCGACCGGCGTGGCGCTGATCGTCGACGGCGGCGCCTGCGACGTCGGCATCGAGAGCACGATCGTCGCGTTCGACGGCGGTGCCGCGACGCTGCTGCGGCCGGGCGGCATCCCGGCGGCGGACATCGTGCGCGTCCTCGGCACGCCGCTGCGCGCGGCCGGCGCGTACGCGCCGCGCGCGTCCGGGACGCTGGCGGCGCACTACGCTCCGCGCACGCCATCGCGGCTGGTGGCACCCGACGAACTCGCGGCGACGCTCGCCGCGGGCGCGCCGCGTGTCGCCGTGCTCGCGCGCACCGTCGCGCGGCCGCCGCGATTCGCCGGCGCGTGGATCGCCGCGCCGCGCGAGCCCGCCCGCTACGCGCACGACCTGTACGCGAGCCTGCGCGCGCTCGACGCCGCGGGCGCCGCGGCGATCCTCGTCGAGGCGGTGCCGGACGACGCGAAGTGGCTGGCGGTGCGCGACCGCCTCGCGCGCGCGACGACCGGCGACGACGACGACCGCGACTGACCGGCGGCGGCCGTGCGGCCGCGGCGCGGTGTGGAATAATCGCCGCGAGAGACCTCCGCCTCCCGCGCGGGCCGCGCCGCGCGCAACGCATGAACGCCAACCTGTACGCACTCTTCGAGCGCCACTTCCCGGACGGCCCCGAGCAGCCGCTGCTCGTCGTCCCGAACGGCCCGGTCGTCCACTACGACGACATCGCCGCGCTGTCGGCGCAGGTCGCGCACGCGCTGGTCAAGGCCGGCTGCGAGCCGGGCGACCGCGTGGCCGTGCAGACCGACAAGGACTGGCGCGTGCTCGCCGTCTACCTCGCGTGCCTGCGCGCGGGCCTCGTCTACCTGCCGCTCAACACGGGCTACCAGAAGGCCGAGCTCGGCTACTTCTTCGGCGACGCCGAGCCGCGCGTCGTCGTGTGCAACCCCGACCGGCTGGGCGTGATTGCCACGCTCGCGCGCGACGCGACGGTGCTGACGACCGACGAATTGATCGACCGCGCCGCGGCGCAGCCGCCGCGCTTCGACACGCTGCCGCGCGCGCCGGACGACCTCGCGGCGATCCTCTACACGTCGGGCACCACCGGCCGCTCGAAGGGCGCGATGCTCACGCACCGCAACCTCGCGTCGAACGGCCTCGCGCTGGTCGAGGCGTGGGGGTTCACGCGCGGCGACGTGCTGCTGCACGCGCTGCCGATCTACCACGTGCACGGCCTCTTCGTCGCGACGCACTGCGCGCTGCTGTCGGGCTCGCGCATGCTGTGGCTGCCGAAGTTCGACGCGGCCGAGGTGGCGGCGCTGCTGCCGCTCGCGACCGTCATGATGGGCGTGCCGACGTTCTACACGCGGCTGCTCGCCGAGCCCGCGTTCGACCGCGAGCGCTGCCGGAACGTGCGGCTGTTCGTGTCCGGGTCGGCGCCGCTGCTCGCCGAGACGTTCGACGCGTTCCGCGCGCGCACCGGACAGGCGATCCTCGAGCGCTACGGCATGACCGAGACGGGCATGATCACGTCGAACCCGCTCGACGGCGCGCGGGTCGGCGGCACCGTCGGCCGGCCGCTGCCGGGCATCGAGGTGCGCGTCGTCGACGACGCGGGCCGCCCCTGCGGCCCCGGCACGATCGGTGGTGTGGAGCTGCGCGGGCCGAACGTGTTCGCCGGCTACTGGCGGATGCCGGAGAAGACGCGCGAGGAGTTCACCGCCGACGGCTGGTTCCGCACCGGCGACGTCGGCGAGTGGGTCGGCGACGGGCCGGGGCGCGGCTACCTGCGCCTCGTCGGCCGCGCGAAGGACCTCATCATCACCGGCGGCCTCAACGTGTACCCGAAGGAGATCGAGGAGCGCATCGACGAGATGGACGGCGTCGAGGAGTCCGCGGTCGTCGGCGTGCCCGACCCGGACTTCGGCGAGGCGGTCGCCGCGGTGATCGTGCGCAAGCCCGGCAGCACGCTGACCGAGGCCGCCGTGATCGGCGCCCTCAAGGGCGAGATCGCGAGCTTCAAGGTGCCGAAGCGCGTGTGGTTCGCCGACGAGCTGCCCAGGAACGCGATGGGCAAGGTGCAGAAGGCCCTGCTGCGCGAGCGGTTCGCTTCCGGCTCGTAACGCGCGCGCCCGCTACCCCCCCAATGCGCGCCGCTCCTTCTCGCGCAGCCGGCCGACGAACCACGTGAACAGCGGCCAGGAGAGGATGAACAGCGCCAGCGACACGATCGACCCGACCAGCCAGTTACTGAAGAAGATCGCCGTGCTGCCGCCCGACAGCAGCATCGACTGCCGGAACGCGGTCTCCGCCATGTCGCCCAGCACCAGCGCCAGCACCAGCGGCGCGAGCGGGTACTTGAGCTTCTTGAACACGTAGCCGACGACGCCGAACACCAGCATCATCACGACGTCGAACATGTTGTTGTGGACCGTGTACGCGCCGATCGCGCAGATCACGACGATGACGGGCGCGATGATCGCGAACGGGACGCGCAGGATCGCCGCC
>JAYRNW010000145.1:0-4886 GCA_041911995.1 Casimicrobiaceae bacterium
GCAACACGGTCGGCTTCAACGACGACACGCGCGCGTTCCTGTCGATCCCGGCGCGGCACGACGTCGCGCGGCGCATCGACTGCCGCTTCCTCGCCACGCTCGTGGTCGAGCACCGGATCGGAGAGGACGAGGCGTTCGCGCTGGCGCCCGGCCTGGCGCATGACTTCGCGAAAGCCGCGTACAAGCTGTAGCGCGGCGAAGCGGCATGCGCGCTGGCGGCGGGCCGGCGCGGCGGCCGCGTTCGCCGCGTGCGCGTGCGGGCCCGCGCTCGCTGCGCATCCGTTCATCACGGAAGACCCGGGCACGCAGGGCGTCGGGCGCTACGAGCTCGAGTTGGGCGCGGCCATGCGCCAGGGCGCGCCCGACGTCGACGGCACGGAAGCGGGCTTCTTCCCGCAGCTGTCGATCGGCGTGCTGCCGAACCTCGACCTCATCGCGCAATCCGTGTGGCTGCGGCAGGCGCCGGCGGGCGGCCCGCGCGTGTTCGGCAGCGGCGACCTGCTGGCCGACGTCAAGTGGCGCTTCTACGAGTCCGAGCCGCTGAAGCTCGCCGTGCGCGCGGGATTCGACCTGCCGGCCGGCGACGGCGGCGACGTCGGCGGCAGCGGGCGCGTCGGCTACCACGCGACCGCGATCGCGGGCCTGACGTTCGGCGATTACGCCGTGTACGCGAATGCCATCTACGCGCGCGCGTCGCAGCCCGGGACGCGCGCGAACCTGGGCGCGTTCTCGGTGGCGCTCACGCGACCGGACGACGACCCCTTGAAAACGTTCGTCGAGGCCGCCACGTACTCGAATCCGGACCCGGACAAGGCGCAGTGGCCGGCGGTGGCGCGCACTGGCCTCATCTACACGGTGACGCCGTGGCTCGACGTCGACGCCGGCTTCCAGGCGCGGCTCAATCGCGCCGCGACGCGGGCCGTGTGGCTCGCCGGCGCCACGTTCCGCTGGTGACGGCCGGGCTTGCCCTGCGAAAGGACCACGGATGCTCACGCTTCGACGCGCCGCCGAGCGCGGCCACGCGAACCACGGCTGGCTCGACTCGTACCACAGCTTCTCGTTCGCCGACTACCACGACCCCGCGCACATGGGCTACGGCCCGCTGCGCGTGATCAACGAGGACCGCGTGCAGCCCGGCATGGGCTTCGGCACGCACGGCCATCGCGACATGGAGATCGTGTCGTACGTGCTCGAAGGTCGACTCTCGCACCGCGACAGCATGGGCAACGGGTCGGTGATCGTGCCGGGCGACGTCCAGCGGATGAGCGCGGGCCGCGGCGTCCAGCACAGCGAGTTCAATCCGGCGCCGGACGCGCTCGTGCACTTCCTGCAGATCTGGATCGAGCCTTCGGAGCGCGGCATCGCGCCGTCGTACGAGCAGGCGCGCATCGAGCCCGACGCGAAGCGCGGCCGGCTCGTGCTGGTCGCGGCGCCGGCGGGCGCCGGCGGCGCGGTGGCGATCCACCAGGACGCGCGCCTGTACGCCGGCACGTTCGACGGTGCCGAGGCCGCCACGCACCCGCTCGCCGCCGGGCGCCGCGCCTACGTGCACGTCGCGTGCGGCGCCGTCGAGGTCAACGGCGTCGCGCTCGGCGCCGGCGACGCGGCTAAGATCGAGGCGGAGCCCGCGGTGCGCATCGCCGGCGGCCGCGCCGCCGAGGTGCTGGTGTTCGACCTTCCGTGACGGCGGGTGCGCGACGCGCACCCGCCGCCCGACCGTTCCGACGCGCCGCAAGGCGCCCGTTTGCGAGGAGACTGCAATGAAGGCAAAGAAGGTGACCGCGCCGGCGATCGACACCGGCATCTCGGCGAAGGACCGCGCGAAGATCGCGGAGGGCCTGTCGCGGCTGCTCGCGGACAACTACACGCTCTACCTCAAGACGCACAACTTCCACTGGAACGTGACGGGGCCGATGTTCAACACGCTGCACCTCATGTTCGAGACGCAGTACAACGAGCTGTGGCTCGCCAACGACCTGATCGCCGAGCGCATCCGCTCGCTGGGCTTCCCGGCGCCGGGCACGTACGCCGAGTACGTGCGGCTCGCGTCGATCGCGGAGACGCCCGGCCAGCCGAAGGCCGAGGCGATGGTGCGGCTGCTGGTCGAGGGCAACGAGGCCGTGGTGCGCACGGCGCGGTCGATCTTCCCCGCCGTGGACCGCGCGAACGACGAGCCGACCGCGGACCTGCTCACGCAGCGCATGCAGGTGCACGAGAAGAACGCCTGGATGCTGCGCAGCCTGCTCGAGGACTGACGGCGTCGGGTGCAGGGGCGCGGCCTCGCGGCCGCGCCATCCGGCCTCGCCTGCCTATTCCCGCGCCCGCGAGTCGAGCCCGATCGTCACCGGCCCGTCGTTGACGAGCGCGACCAGCATGTGCGCGCCGAAGACGCCGGTGGGCACCGGCTTGCCGAGCGCCGCTTCCAGCGCCGCGACGAACTGAGCGAACGCCGGCGCCGCGACGTCCGGCGGCGCCGCTGCGCTGTACGACGGCCGGTTGCCCTTGCGCGTCGACGCGTACAGCGTGAACTGCGACACCGCGAGGACTTCGCCGCCGACGTCCTGCACCGAGCGGTTCATCACGCCGGCGTCGTCGTCGAAGATGCGCATCTGCACGACCTTGCGGACGAGCCAGTCGCGGTCCTCGCCCGTGTCGTCGGCGGCGACGCCGGCCAGCACGAGCAGCCCCGGGCCGATCGCGCCGGTGACGCGGCCGCCCACGGTGACGCGCGCCTCGCGCACGCGCTGCACCAGCGCCCTCACCGGACCACCTTGCGCTCGACCTCGACCACCTTGCCGTATTCGAACACGACGGTGGTGAGCGTCTGCGGGTCGCCGGCCGCCGGCATGTACGTCCAGCGCGCGAGCTTGCGCCCGCCGCCGCCGCTCTTCAGATCCGGCGGCCCGGCGCGGGCCAGCACCTCGCCTTCGTGCATGCCGGGGTGCAGGTGGCGGCGCTCTGCCGGGTCGCCGACCGCGGGCCGCTCCTTGCCCGCGCGCGTGCCGGCGGGCTTCCCGGTGGCAGGTGCGACGGCGCGGCTCACGGTGCCGGGTACCGGGCGCATCGGAACGACCGACACCGTCGGCGGGTCCGTGGCGAAATCGCGCAGCGCGCGGCCCGCCGGGCACGGCGCGTCCTGGTAGACGGCGCCGCCGCGGTCGTCCGCGCACTTGTAGACCGGCGCGGCCGCGCCCGGCGGCGCGACGAGCGCGGCGGCCAGGGCGGCGGGGACGGCGTGGGCGGCGCGTAGCATCGGCGGATCGGTCGTGGGGAGGGCAGGCGTACGATAACGGTTTCCCGCCCGCCTGGCGCTACGACTTTCGATGGAGTCCCGCATTCGCACGGCCGCGCGCGTCGCCGACATCGCGCCGTTCCACGTGATGGAGGTGCAGACGGCGGCCCGCGCGCTGGAGGCGGCCGGCCGCTCGGTCGTCCACATGGAGATCGGCGAGCCCGACTTCCCGACGCCGGCGCCGGTGATCGAGGCCGCGCGCCGCGCGATCGCCGCCGGCGACGTCTACTACACGTCGGCGCTCGGCCTGCCCGAGCTGCGCCGCGCGATCGCCGCGCACTACGCCGACCACTACGGCGTGACGGTCGCGCCCGAGCGGATCGTCGTCACCGCCGGCTCGTCCGCGGCGCTGCTGCTCGTGATGGCGCTCGTCGTCGACCGCGACGAGCGGATCCTGCTCGCGGACCCCGGCTATCCGTGCAACCGCCACTTCGTGCGCGTCCTCGAAGGCGCGCCCGTCGGTGTCCCCGTTGGCCCCGGGTCGAACTACCAGCTCACGGCGGACCTGGTCGCCGCGCACTGGACGCCGGCGACGCGCGGCGCGCTGATCGCGTCGCCGTCGAATCCGACCGGCACCGTCGTGCCGCACGACGAGATGCGCCGCATCGCGGCGGCGATCGCCGCGCGCGGCGGCGAGCTCGTCGTCGACGAGATCTACCTCGGGCTCACGTACGGCGCGCGGCCGCGCAGCGTGCTCGATTTCGCCGACGACGCGTTCGTGATCTCGAGCTTCTCCAAGTACTTCAACATGACCGGCTGGCGGTTGGGCTGGCTCGTCGCGCCGGAACGTTACGTGCGCGACCTCGAGAAGCTCGCGCAGAACCTCTACATCTCGCCGGCCACGCCGTCGCAGCGCGCGGCGCTCGCCTGCTTCGAGCCCGCCACGCTCGCGATCCTCGAGGAGCGCCGCCGGGCGTTCGAGGCGCGCCGCGACTTCCTGGTGCCGGCGCTGCGCGACCTGGGCTTCGGCGTCCCGGTGACGCCGACCGGCGGGTTCTTCGTCTACGCCGACTGCTCGGCGTTCGGCGACGACAGCGCGCGATTCTGCCGCGACGCACTCGAAGGCTGCGGCGTCGCGTTCACGCCGGGGATCGACTTCGGCACGCACCGCGCGGCGCAGCACGTCCGCTTCGCGTACACGATCGGGCAGGCCAAGCTCGAGGACGGCGTGGCGCGCCTCGCGCGGTGGCTGCGCCGGTGATGAACAGCCCCCTCTCTCGCCGCCCGCTCGCCGCCGCGTTTGCGGCCGCACTTGCCGCCGCGCTCGCCGGCTGCAGCGCGATGGAGGCCGCCGATTACTACTGGCAGGGCGCCGCCGGCCAGCTCGACGTGCTCGCGCGCGCGAAGCCGATCCCCGACGTCATCGGCGAGTCCGACGACGCGGCGCTGAAGGCGCGCTTGGCGCACGTGCAGCAGATCCGCGCGTTCGCGAGCCGCGAGCTGGCACTCCCCGACAACGCGAGCTACACGCGGTACGCGGACCTGGGCCGCCCGTTCGTCGTGTGGAACGTCTTCGCCGCACCGGAGCTCTCGCTCGAGCCGCGCCAGTGGTGCTTCCCGGTCGCCGGCTGCGTCAACTACCGCGGCTACTTCA
>JAYRNW010000146.1:0-6834 GCA_041911995.1 Casimicrobiaceae bacterium
CGAGCTTCAGCTGCACGAGCTGCGTGGCCGCCAGCGGCCGGCCGAACTGCTTGCGATCGAGCGTGTACTGGCGCGCCGCGTGCCAGCAGAACTCGGCCGCGCCGAGCGCGCCCCACGCGATGCCGTAACGCGCCGCGTTGAGGCAGCCGAACGGACCCTTGAGGCCCTCGACGTTGGGCAGCAGGTTGTCCTCCGGCACGAACACCTCGTCCATGACGATTTCGCCGGTGATCGAGGCGCGCAGCGAGAACTTGCCCTCGATCTTCGGCGCCGACAGCCCCTTCATGCCCTTCTCGAGGACGAAGCCGCGGATGATGCCGTCGTCGTCCTTCGCCCACACGACGAACACGTCGGCGATCGGCGAGTTCGAGATCCACATCTTCGCGCCGGACAGCGAGAACCCGCCCTTCACGGAGCGCGCGCGCGTCACCATCGACCCCGGGTCGGAGCCGTGGTTGGGCTCGGTCAGGCCGAAGCAGCCGATCCACTCGCCGGAGGCGAGCTTCGGCAGGTACTTGCGCCGCTGCGCCTCGCTGCCGTACGCGTGGATCGGGAAGATGACGAGCGAGCTCTGCACGCTCATCATCGACCGGTAGCCCGAGTCCACGCGCTCGACCTCGCGCGCGATCAGCCCGTAGCAGACGTAGTTCAAGCCGGCGCCGCCGTATTCCGGCGGCAGCGTCGCGCCCAGCAGGCCCAGCGCGCCCATCTCCGGGAAGATCGTCGGGTCGGTCTTCTCGTGGCGGAACGCTTCGCGCACGCGCGGCAGCAGCTTCTCCTGCGCGTACGCGTGCGCGGTGTCGCGGACCATCCGCTCCTCCTCGGAGAGCTCGGCGTCGAGCAGCAGCGGGTCGTCCCACTTGAACACCGGCTTGGTCGATCCGTGGACGCGTTCGGGCGCATTCATGCGTGGGCTCCGGGATTGGCGGCGGCGAAACGGCGATTATGCGCCGGCGGCGCGCGCGATCCTTGATCTGCGTCGGGCTGGAGGCGACGCCGCCCCCAGCCCGTCAGCCGTCCCCGTCCGGCAGCACCGCGGTGGCCTCGATCTCGACCTTCGCGCGGTCCTCCATCAGCGCGGCCACGGCCACGGCCGACATCGCCGGATAGTGGCGGCCGATCACCTCGCGGTAGGCGGCGCCGAGCGCCTTGGCGCTGGCCAGGTACTCGCGCCTGTCGACGACGTACCACGTCATCCGCGTGATGTGCTCCGGCCCCGCCCCCGCCTCCCGCAGCACGGCGACGACGTTGGCGAGCGCGGCCTTGGCCTGCGCGACGAAGTCGTCGGACTCGAACCGCTGCTGCGCGTTCCAGCCGATCTGGCCGCCGACGAAGATCGTCGTGCCGCGCGCGGCCACGCCGGTCGCGTAACCCTTCGGCGGCGCCCAGCCCGCCGGCTGCAGCACGCGCCGCGCGGGCGCGCTCATCGCGCCGCGCCCCGCGCCATCTGGCGCAGCCGGAACCGCTGCAGCTTGCCGGTCTCGGTGCGCGGCAGCGCCGCCAGGAATTCCACGGACCGCGGGTACTTGTACGGCGCGATCGCCTGCTTGACGAACGCCTGCAGGTCGGCGACGGTCGCCGCGTCGCCGGCGTGCCCGGGCTTCAGCACGACGTACGCCTTGACGATCTCGCCGCGCTCGGCGTCCGGCGCGCCGACGACGCCGCACTCGGCAACCGCCGGGTGCATGAGCAGCGCGCCCTCGACCTCCGGCCCCGCGATGTTGTAGCCGGCCGACACGATCATGTCGTCGGTGCGCGCCTGGTAGACGAAGTACCCGTCCTCGTCGACGCAGTACGCGTCGCCCGTGTAGTTCCAGCCGTCGCGCACGTACTGCCGCTGGCGGTCGTCGGCGAGGTAGCGGCAGCCGGTCGGGCCCTTCACCGCGAGCTTGCCGACCTGCCCGGGCGGCAGCGGCCGCCCGTCGTCGTCCATCACGCACGCGACGTAGCCGGGGACCGGCCTGCCGGTCGCGCCCGGCCGCGCGTGCGCCTCGTCGTGCGAGATGAAGATGTGCAGCATCTCCGTCGCGCCGATGCCGTCGATGATCTCGATGCCGGTCGCGTCCTTCCACAGCTTGCGCGTGGCCGCCGGCAGCGCCTCGCCGGCCGACACGCACTTGCGCAGCGACGAGAGGTCGTGGCCGCCCACCTGCGCCGCCATCGCGCGGTAGGACGTCGGCGCCGTCACCAGCACCGTCGCGCGGTGCGCGGCGATCGCCGGCAGCAGCGCCTCCGGCCCCGGGCGCTCGACCAGCAGCGTGGACGCGCCCGCGCGCAGCGGGAACAGCAGCAGCCCGCCCAGCCCGAACGTGAACGCGAGCGGCGGGCTGCCGGTGAACACGTCGTCCGGCGTGGCCTTCAGCGTCGAGCGCGGCCAGCTGTCGCAGGCGGCCATCACGTCGCGGTGGAAGTGCATCGTGCCCTTCGGCGTGCCGGTCGTCCCGGACGTGAACGCGATCAGCGCCGTGTCGTCGGCGGCGGTGCGCACGTCGGCGAAGCCCGCCGGCTTGCGCGCGGCGCGCGCTTCCACGCCGTCGGCGGCGTCCGTCGCGAAGAAGGCGACCGTCGTCAGCGTCGGGCACGCCGGCCGCGCCGCGGCGAGCTCGTCGGCGAGCCGCGCGTCGCACAACGCGTGGCTCACCTGCGCCTTGGTCACGACGTCGGTCAGCTCCTTCGCGCGCAGCAGCGGCATCGTGGCCACCGCCACGCCGCCGGCCTTCTGCACGGCGAACCAGCACGCGGCCATCTGCGGCGTGTTGGGGCCGCGCAGCAGCACGCGGTTGCCGGGGACGAGCCCCATGTCCTCGACCAGCACGCGCGCGATCGCGTCGGCGCGCGCGCGGAGCTCCGCGTACGTCCACCGCGTGCCGTCCGGCGCGAGGATCGCCGGCCGCGCGCCCCAGCCGCGCGCGACCGCGCCGTCCAGGAGCTCGGTCGCGCAGTTGAGCGTGTCCGGGTACTGCAACTCCGGCAGCGTGTAGACGAGGTCCGGCCACTGCTCGCGCGGCGGCAGGTGGTCGCGGGTGAACGTGTCGACGTGCGCGGAAGCGATCATGGCGCGACCTCCCCGGGGTGACGCGATCCGGCCGCAGCGGCGCGGGTGCCGGCCGGCCGCCCGGCCGCGCTCATTGTGCGCGCTCCGCGGCGTCGTGCACCTGCACGCTCGCCTTCACGCGGCCGAGCAGCGCGAGCAGCCGCTTGCGGTCGGCGGCCGCCAGCCCGTCCAGCATGCCGACCACCCAGCGCTCGTGCTCGCGCGCCATCGCGTCGAACGCGCGCTTGCCCTTCGCGGTCAGGCGCACCGCATGGGCGCGGCGGTCGCCGGCGATCGGCTGCCGCTCGACCAGCCCTTCGTCGACCAGCTGGTCGGTGAGGCCGGTGACGTTGCCGCCGGTCACCATCAGCCGCCGCGTGAGCTCCCCCATGCGCAGGCCGGCGGGATGGCGCTCGAGCTGCGCCATCAGGTCGAACCGCGCGAGCGTGATGGCGAAGCGCGTGTGCAGGTTGGCGCGGATGCGCCGCTCGATCATCGTCGTGCACGTGAGCAGGCGCAGCCACAGCCGCAGCGCGTCGTGGTCGTCGTCGGCGACCCGCGTCTCGAGGTCGGCGGCGTCCGTGACTGCCCCGGGCGGCGCCGCGTGGTCGCCGGCGGCCATCGCTCACCCGTTCGCTTCCGGCCGCTCGCCGGCCGCCTGCGCCGCGCGCGCGAGGTTGCGCTCGAGCTGCGCCTTGCCGGACAGGTACTGCACCGGCCATTCGACGTCGGTCACGCCGAGCTGCGCCGCCGCGTGCAGCGTCCAGTACGGGTCGGCCAGGTGCGGCCGCGCCAGCGCGCACAGGTCGGCGCGGCCGGCCATCAGGATGCTGTTCACGTGGTCCGGCTCGAAGATCGCGCCGACCGCCATCGTCGCGATGCCGGCCTCGTTGCGCACACGGTCGGCGAACGGCGTCTGGTACATGCGGCCGTACACCGGCTGCGCCGCGCGCGTCGTCTGGCCCGACGACACGTCGATGAGGTCGGCACCCGCGGCGCGGAACAGCTTCGCGATCGCGACGGCGTCGTCCGGCGTGTTGCCGCCGTCGGCCCAGTCGTGCGCGGAGATGCGCACCGACATCGGCCGGTCGGCCGGCCACACGGCGCGGACCGCGGCGAACACCTCGAGCGGAAAGCGGCAGCGGTTCGCGAGCGTCCCGCCATAGTCGTCGTCCCGGCGGTTGGTCAGCGGGCAGATGAACGCCGACAGCAGGTAGCCGTGCGCGCAGTGCAGCTCGAGCCAGTCGAAGCCCGCGTCGACCGCGCCGCGCGCCGCGCGCACGAACTCGTCGCGCACGCGGTCCATGTCGGCGCGCGTCATCGCGCGCGGCACCTGGTTGGCCGGTCCGTACGCAATCGCCGACGGCGCGATCAGCGGCCAGTTGCCGTCCGGCAGCGGCATGTCGGCGTCCTGCCAGCCGAGCTGCGTGCTGCCCTTGGGGCCGGCGTGGCCCAACTGGATCGCGATCTTCGCCGCCGTGCGCGCGTGCACGTAGTCGACGATGCGCCGCCACGCCGCGGGGTGCTCCGGCGCGTACATGCCGGCGCAGCCCGGCGAGATCCGCGCGTCGGGCGCGACGCACACCATCTCGGTGAACACGAGCCCGGCGCCGCCGTGCGCGCGGCTGCCCAGGTGGACGAGGTAGTAGTCGTCGGGCGTGCCGTCGCGGCACGAGTACTGCGCCATCGGCGAGACGACGACGCGATTCGGCAGCGTGAGGCCGCGCAATGCGAACGGCGTCAGCATCGGCGGCACCGCGCGCGCCGGCTGCGGCGTGCGCGCGGCGAACCACGCCTCCATCCGCGCGACGTACGCGCGGTCGCGCAGCCGCAGGTTCTCGTGCGAGATCCGCTGGCTGCGCGTCAGCAGGCTGTACGCGAACTGCTCGGCGTCGAGCGCCGTGTACCGCGCGACGTTCTCGAACCACTCGGTCGAGTTGCGCGCGGCGTTCTGGATCTTCAGCACCTCGACCGAGCGCTCCGCCTCGTAGGCGGCGAGCGCCGGGCGCAGCGCGCCTCCGCCGTCGAGCGCGCGCGCGAGCGCGATCGCGTCCTCCAGCGCGAGCTTGGTCCCCGACCCGACCGAGAAGTGCGCGGTGTGCGCGGCATCGCCGGTCAGGATCACCGGCACGTCGCGGCCGTCGATCGCGTTCCAGCGGACCCACGTCCGGCAGACGACGCGCGGGAACCGGATCCAGATCGCCGAGCCGCGCAGGTGCGCGGCGTTGGACAGGAGCCGGTGGCCGTCGAGCCACGGCGCGAACAGGCGCTCGCAGAACGCGATCCCCTCCTCCTGCGACATCGACTCGAGCCCGGCCGCGCGCCACGTCGGCTCGGGCGTCTCGACGATGAACGTCGACGTGTCGCCGTCGTACTGGTACGCGTGCGCCTGGAACCAGCCGTGCGGGGTCTCGACGAACGCGAACGTGAACGCGGGGAAGCGCTTCTTCGTCCCCAGCCAGACGAACCGGCAGCGGCGCGTGTCGATATCGGGCCGGAAGGCGTCGGCGTAGCGCGTGCGGATGCGGCTGTTGAGGCCGTCGGACGCGATCACGACGTCGGCGCCGAACGCGCGCGCGGCGGCGACGTCGTCGGCGACGTCGGTCTCGAACACGAGCTCGACGCCCAGCGCCTCGCAGCGCGCCTGCAGGATGTTGAGCAGCCGCTTGCGGCCGATGCCGCAGAACCCGTGGCCGCCCCACGTGATCGTGCGCCCCGTGAAGTGGACGTCGATGTCGTCCCAGTGGTTGAACGCGCCGGCGATCTCGCCGGCGGTCTCGGCGTCGGCGGCCGCGAGGTTGCCGAGCGTCTGGTCCGAGAACACCACGCCCCAGCCGAACGTGTCGTACGGCCGGTTGCGCTCGACCACGCGCACGGCGCGCGACGGGTCGGCCTTCCTGAGCAGCAGCGCGGCGTAGAGCCCGGCGGGCCCGCCGCCGATGCAGAGCACGCGCATCGCCGGAACTCCTCGTGGAGCCTTGCAGGGCCGCGACAGGCGCGCCGCGGCGTCGGGCTGTATTTTAGAACTAAAATATCTGGCGTCAAGCCCCGCCTTGCCGGGACCGCCCGCGCGCCCGCCGCTGCGCCATCGTCCGCACGGCCTAGGTCGTCCGGCCGATCCCGACCCGCCGCCTGCCCGCGATAGCTTCCCGTCGACCACCATCCGCCGGCCGCAGCCGCGGGAGGTCACCATGCACGCGATGCCATGCGCACAGCCGGGGGCCGCCGCCGGGCGCGGCGGCCGTCCTCGGGCGGCCCACGCAGGGACGACCCTCGTCGGGTCGCTGGTCGCGCTCGCGATCGCCGGCCTGCTGCTGGCGCTCGCCGGGCCCGGCTATCGGGCGTGGATCGCCGACGAGCGGCTGATGAACCACGCGCGGCTGCTGGCGGGCAGCATGCAGCTGGCGCGATCGGAGGCCATCAGGCGCGGGCACCGGGTGAACCTGTGCAAGTCGGCCGACGGCCGGCAGTGCGCGGACACCGGCGGCTGGGACCAGGGCTTCCTGCTGCACGCGGACTCCGAGGCCACCGGCGAGGTCGCGGATGCGCAGGCCGTGCTGCGGTACGAGCCGCCGGTGCGCGACGTCCGCGTCACGGCCAACCGGCCGGTCGCCGACTACGTGTCGTACACGGGGCTGGGCCAGGCGCGGATGCTGAACGGCGCGCTGCAAATGGGCACGCTGACCGTGTGCAGCAAGGGCCGCCGGGCCGTGGATATCGTGCTCGTGGCGAGCGGTCGGGTCAGGATCGCGCGGACAACGACGATTTGTCCATGATTTCCGCCGGGCCGCCGTGCCGCG